>CBFGNY010000004.1:0-70462 GCA_965650235.1 uncultured Flavobacterium sp.
TCGCTTGTTCACCCACAACCTCATCTGTTAAAATGGCCGGATATTTTCCGTGCAATTCCCACGTTTGAAAAAATGGAGTCCAGTCAATATAGGGAACCAAAACATCCAGTTCAACTTCAACAATTTGCGGTCCGATTACTTTTGGCTTTATCGGCGTGTATTCACTCCAGTCTAGTTGTAATTTGTTTTTACGGGCATCTTCAATACTTAAGAAGTTTTTATCTCTCGAACGATTTAAGAACGTTTCTCTAAAAGCATCGTATTCTGCACGAATATCGCTTGCATATATTTTTCGGTTATGATCTAACAGATTTCCTGCTACAGTAACAGCTCTTGAAGCATCATTTACGTGAATTACAGTTTCTCTATATTGAGGCGCGATTTTCACGGCGGTATGAGCTCGTGAAGTTGTTGCGCCCCCAATCATAATCGGGATTTTAATATTTTGTTTGTCTAATTCTTTAGCCAAATACACCATTTCGTCAAGCGAAGGCGTAATCAGTCCGCTTAATCCGATAATATCAACATTATGTTCAATCGCAGCCGCAATAATTTTTTCCGGAGGCACCATAACACCAAGATCGACGATCTCATAATTGTTACACGCCAAAACTACCGAAACAATATTTTTACCAATATCATGAACGTCTCCCTTTACGGTTGCCATTAAAATTTTTCCGTTTCCTTGTTTGTCTCCCGCTTGTTTGCTTGCTTCAATATATGGTAATAAATACGCCACGGCTTTTTTCATTACACGTGCCGATTTTACTACCTGAGGCAGGAACATTTTTCCGCTTCCGAATAAATCTCCAACCACATTCATTCCGGTCATCAAATTGATTTCGATAACTTCAATTGGTTTGGTTGCAGCCAAACGAGCTTCTTCAACATCTTCTTCAATAAAAGCATCAACTCCTTTTACTAATGAATGCGTAATTCTTTCTTGAACCGTTCCCAAACGCCATTCCTGAATCGCTTTTTCATCACTTTTTACTTCGCCTTTTACGTTCTCAGCAAAATCTAAAAGACGCTCTGTCGCATCGTCGCGTCTATCTAAAATTACGTCTTCTACGTGCTCTAATAAGTCTTTCGGAATATCATCGTAAATCGAAAGCATCTCTGGATTCACGATTCCCATTGTCATTCCATTCTTGATCGCGTGGTATAAAAACACCGAGTGCATCGCTTCACGAACATGATCATTTCCTCTAAAAGAAAACGAAACGTTACTCACACCACCGCTAATGTGCGCGTGAGGCAAGTTTTCGCGAACCCATTTTGTACCTCTAAAAAAGTCCAAAGCATTTAAACGATGTTCTTCCATTCCGGTTGCAACGGGAAAAATATTTAAATCGAAAATAATATCCTGTGGAGGAAAACCAACTTTATTTACTAAAATATCATATGAACGCTGACAAATCTCAACTCTTCGATCAAAATTATCGGCCTGACCTACTTCGTCAAAAGCCATAATAATTGCTGCTGCTCCGTAACGTTTGATTAATTTGGCGTGATGAATAAAGGCTTCTTCACCTTCTTTCAACGAAATCGAGTTGACAACACTTTTTCCTTGTACTACTTTCAGACCCGCTTCGATGATTTCCCATTTTGAACTGTCGATCATAATCGGCACTCTCGAAATATCGGGTTCTGATGCAATTAAATTCAGGAATTTTGTCATTGCCTGAACACCATCAAGCATTCCTTCATCCATATTAATATCGATGATCTGTGCTCCACCTTCTACTTGTTGTCTTGCAATATCAAGCGCCTCATCATATTTCTCTTCCTTAATTAAGCGGAGGAATTTTCGCGAACCCGTTACATTCGTACGTTCCCCAACGTTTACAAAAACACTTTCGGGCGTAATAATCAACGGTTCTAATCCTGCTAATACAAGGTCTCTTCTTTTTTCTGCCATTTTCTTTTAATTTTCAACGGAATAAATTCCGTCGCTACAATATGTTTCGTTCCTCTGGAACTGTTACTTCAACGGTCATGCTTGTCTTTGCGAGGAACGAAGCAATCTCACTCTAATATTTCAAATTCTAAAAGATCTATAAAATCTTTCAGGTATTTATATTTTTATTTTTTGGGCGTGTCCCAAGGGCCGGGCTATCCGTTACAAGTCCTCGACCAGTTTCGTTATCACTGCATTGGTCTGCGGGCTTTTCACTTCTATCCCTCACGCGGCACTCGGTTTCATAATAAACTTTGTATTTCTGAATTCAATTTACTTATTAATTTTCCTTTGTTCTGTTTTCAAAAGCGAAGTCATTTGTTCAATCGCCATTTTATTCAGACGCAGCGCTCTTTCATCTTGTGTTAATCCTAACTTTATTAATTCAGCATTCATACTTTCAATATTTACCAAAATAATAAGTTGATGATATGTCGCTTCGTCTCTTATATTTCCTTTTACATTTGGATTTCGTGTTCTCCATTCTTTTGCAGTAACGCCAAACAATGCCATATTTAAAACATCAGCTTCATTTGCATATACAATTCCTTTTAACTGTTGAGAAATATCTTTCGGAATTAAATTTTCTTTTATTGCATCTGTATGTATACGATAGTTAATCTTAGACAATTCCCTACTTAAATTCCAATTTAAAGATAAACGACTATTTTCATCTGCCTTTAATCTTTGATAGTCCTTAATTATATATAACTTAAATTCTGCAGATACCCACGAAGCAAACTCAAAGGCAATATCTTTATGTGCAAAAGTCCCTCCATACCTCCCTGATTTTGAAACGATACCAATAGCATTTGTAGTACTTATCCACTTTTGAGGAGATAATGTAAAAGCGTTTGTTCCTGCTTCGTTTTTAAACCTATCGAATTCGATAGGTTTAAAATTAGAATTATTTAATTGTTCCCATAATCCTATAAAAAGAATTGTATCCTTACTTCTAAGCCAATTATTTACAACAATAAAAGCATCATCTGCATTTTTAAATTTAGCAATATCTGTTAATGAAAGATAATCGTTATCATCACCAAAATGCAAAACAGCAACCGAAGCTCCGTTAGCATTCAATATTACTTTTTGCTTTATTTTTTCCATCTATAGATCAACCTCTATTTTTATTATGAATAGGATTACACCAATACCGGCGCCACACGTGGCTTATAACCCTTCGCTACCTCAGCAATCAATCGAATATGATCCGGAGTTGTACCACAACAACCACCAATGATGTTGATTAAATTATCGTCTAAATATTCTTTGATTAACGCCTGTGTTTGTTCCGGTGTTTCATCATATTGTCCGAATGCGTTTGGCAATCCTGCATTTGGGTGTGCTGAAACGTTGAACTGTGTATGCTGAGATAATGTTTTTAAATACGGTTTCAGCAAATCGGCTCCAAGGGCGCAATTGAAACCTACACTTAATAACGGAATATGGGAAACTGAAATCAAAAACGCTTCAACTGTTTGCCCTGAAAGTGTTCTTCCTGAAGCATCGGTAATGGTTCCTGAAACCATGATTGGAATATCGAGATTACGTTCGTCTTTTACTTCTTCGATGGCGAAAAGTGCTGCTTTTGCGTTTAAGGTATCGAAAATGGTTTCTACCAAAAGTAAATCGCATCCACCATCCATTAAAGCTTCCACTTGTTGTTTGTAAGCAATACGCAAATCATCAAAAGTTACGGCTCTGTAACCTGGATCGTTTACATCTGGAGACATACTTGCCGTACGGTTTGTCGGTCCGATTGAACCGGCAACGAAACGCGGTTTGTTTGGATTTTTAGCGGTAAATTCATCCGCTACTTCACGGGCAATTTTAGCCGATTCGTAGTTTAATTCGTAAACCAGATCTTCCAGGAAATAATCGGCCATACCGATTGTCGTTCCTGAAAAAGTATTTGTTTCTACAATGTCTGCACCGGCTTCGTAATAAGCGGCGTGAACATCGCGGATTGCCTGAGGCTGTGTGATGGATAATAAATCGTTGTTTCCTTTTAATGGATGCGGAAAATCTTTGAAACGCTCACCACGAAAATCTTCTTCGGAGAAATTATAGCGCTGCAGCATGGTTCCCATTGCCCCGTCAAGGATTAGGATATTTTTTTTGATTGCTTCCTGAATTGTTATTGACATATTTTTTATCTTTTAGCTACTGAGACGCTAAGGCGCTAAGGTGCTAAGTTTTTTATTTAATTATATTTCCTCATTTAAACCCGACAGGTTTTTAAAAACCTGTCGGGTTTAACGCTTGGCTTTTTTGATTTACACTAATTCCAAAAGTTCACTATTGACGCTAATTAGCCCCGATTGAGCCGGTATCCTCGCAGTGAAACGGAGAGATATAGGCGAAAGCGGGAACCCATGACTGCAAAAAATGCGTCAATGATTCGCTCATGATACTGAAATTGATTCAGTAAAATTGTATTGTAAGTTTTTCAGGAAAGTTTTTGAGAAATACGTGATGTATTTTGTGTTATCTATCTTGAATGCCAAAGCATTAAGTAGAATGTAGCACCTTCTTTATGGTAAAGGGTTGCTAAGGTTTCATTGGGTCTTTCCCTCCGCCTTTCGTGATAACTTTCAATAAAATTAGGAACGGCGCAAAGGTATGAAATAGCCTTACGACTTGCAAGTGTTTTTTTAACTTTTCTAAGCAACTAAGATTCTGAGGTTCTAAGCATAAGTTCCTTTAAATAATAAAGCTCAAAATACAGTAGCAGTTTGAGCTTTGATTTAAAATTTTAGTCTGTAATCCCTAAGATAAGGGTTTATTATATTGATCAAAATGAGTGTTGGTTAAAAACTTCTGTCCCATCTTAGAAATGTATCCATGACTTCCTGATGATCTGAAAATTCATTATCTGTCGCAGCCATTTCGTTATCAATTTTAGACTTTTCTTCTAGTAATTCTTCTTCATTCCAATTGTTCATAATAGATAATTATATTGATACTTCCTTAAAGTTAGTATTTTATCTTTGTTATTCAAAATACCTCAGTCAAATTTTTTTCCTTTCAAAATTGATGTTGTAAAGATAGTTCGCTAATAATACAGTAAGTTTAAATTAACATCAACAAAAAAGCCCAAACTTTTAAAGTTTGAGCTTTCATAACTATTACAGCACCTTTTTAGTGTTTGTGCTTTTGTTTTGTACCTCTAAAATTAATTATTTCGACAGTTCTGTATTCTTTATTTAATTTATAAACCAGATAATTATTTTTATCAATAATTGCTTTATGTAAAGACTTTTTTCTTAGTGATGTTGGAAACTGTTCTGGATTTATCCTGATTTGATTAAAAACCTGCTCGATACTTTTTTCAAGATTCAAAATTTCTTTTAATGTCCAGTTTTCTTCCAGATAATCTAAAACTTTATTAAAACCATTGACTGCTTGTGAAGTCCAAATAATTTTTAATGCCATTTCGAAAATCTTTTCATAACATCTTCATGTCCTGTGAATTCCCCTTCTTTAGCTTGTTCAAGTCCTATTTGAATTTCAGCTTTTTCTGATTCTGACATATCATCAAACCAATCATCTTGATTTGCTTTCAATATTAACTCCAGTTTTTCTAAAACACTTTCATCTTCCACATTAACCAATTTCTGAATAAATTGATACTTTCTTGCTTCTAAATTCATGATAATCAAAATTTATTTAACCCAAAGATACAAATTATATTAAAGCTTCTGAGAGACTAATTCTAAAACAAAAAAGCCCAAACTAAAAAGTTTGAGCTTTTGTATATAAATCTTAGTCGCTAGACCCTATCTTAGCATTTCTAAAATTAAACTATCGCTTTTACAACCGCTTTTGGAGCTTCTTTACGAGTTCCGTCAAAACCGTCAACACCAGAAACTGTTGTATATTTCAATACATATTTTTTACCCGGATTGATGATTTGATACGCTGCCTGACACATTAAAGTTGCTTCGTGGAAACCACAAAGGATTAGTTTTAATTTACCAGGATACGTGTTTACATCTCCAATAGCAAAGATTCCCGGAATGTTAGTTTGGTAATCTAAAGCGTTGTTTACTTTAATTGCGTTTTTCTCGATTTCTAATCCCCAGTCCGCGATTGGTCCTAATTTTGGAGTCAATCCGAAAAGTGGAATAAAATAATCGGTTTCGATTTTACGGTGTGCTCCGTTTTCTTCGATATCCAAAGATTCAACATGCTCAGCACCGTTGATTCCGATTACTTCAGCAGGGGTAATTAGTTTAATTTTTCCTGCAGATTTTAATTCCTGTACTTTTTCTACAGAGTCCAAAGCGCCTCTGAATTCATTTCTACGGTGAATCAAAGTTACCTCTGAAGCTACATTGGCAAGGAAAATACTCCAGTCTAAAGCTGAATCTCCTCCTCCTGCAATAACCACTCTTTTATCTCTGAATTTCTCCGGATTTTTGATGAAGTATTTTACTCCTTTATCTTCATAAAACTCGATATCTTCAATAAGTGGCTTACGTGGTTCGAAACTTCCTAAACCTCCTGCAATAGCAATCACAGGTGCGTGGAATTTCTTTCCTTTATTCGATGTTACGATAAAACTTCCGTCTTCTTGTTTTTCGATTGTTTCAGCACGCTCTCCTAATGTATAACCCGGTTCAAATTGTTTAATCTGTTCCTGTAAGTTATCAATTAAATCTCCTGCTAAAACTTCCGGAAAACCAGGAATATCATAAATAGGTTTTTTAGGATACAATTCTGAAAGTTGTCCTCCTGCTTGTGGCAAAGCATCTAAAATATGGCATTTTAATTTTAATAACCCTGCCTCGAAAACGGCAAATAAACCTGTTGGTCCTGCTCCAATTATAAGTATATCTGTTTTAATCATTATGGTGTTGTTTATAATCATTCTTAATAATACAAAGAAACGAATAATTTATTCTATTTTCAATGCTTTTTTACTCTTTCCTATAATCAGCGGGTTAAAACCCGACGCTATAATCATACGACCATCGGGTTGAAACCCGACGCTACAATATGTTTCACTCCTACGGAGTTTTTTTATTATTCTTTATTTTTTTAATGAAGCGGTAATTTCGTTCATTTTTTTAACCTTATCTTCAAAGTCACCTTTTAAAGTTTTCCGGTATTCATTGAGGTTTTCAACCATACTATTGATGTCCTCCGGAATTACTTCTTCAAAAAACTCCCGCAGCCTTTTTGCTGTTGTGGGTGATTTTCCGTTGGTCGAAATGGCAATTTTTACATTTCCTTTCGTTACGATTCCGCCTAAATAATAATCACACAAATCCGGTGTATCTGCAATATTGCAAATCAAATAACGCTTTCTTGATAAATCGTAAACCCTTTTATTCACTGCTAAATCATCAGTGCAGGCGATTACCATATGGCGTTTTTTGAGCATCTTCTTCTTGAACTTCGATTCCGTCAGTTTAATTGAAGGATGTTTTTCTGCCAACACTTTAATTTCTAAATGAAAATCGGGTGCAACCACTTCAACATTGGCGTTTGGGCTTGATTTCAGTAAAAAAGAAAGCTTTTCTAATCCCACATTTCCTCCACCCACAATCAGCACATTGAGATTGTGAAGTTTTAAGAATATCGGATATAATTCGTTTTGTTCCATTTTAATTTATTTTCATCCAGCAAAAATTAGATGATTTATATTTTATCGAATTGATAAATTAAATTCTATACGTTCATCGGGTTAAAACCCGACGCTACAATATAAATCGTTCCTCTGGAACTTTATCTTGCGATTTCTTTTGATAAAAATTCTTCGTAAAATCCTTTTAATTTACCGCCTTCACGTACTACTTCTCCAAGAACAATAATAGCCGGCGAACTTAACTTTTGCTCTTTTACGATTTCTACAATTGAATCTACTGTTCCAATGCCTATTTTTTCTTCTGTCGTTGTTCCGTTTTGAATTATTGCAACTGGCAAATCGCCTTTGTCTTCTTTTTGAAACAATTCGATAATTTGAGGTAATTTATGCATTCCCATCAAAATCACTACTGTTGCTGATGACTGCGCTGCCAAAGCTACATCCGAAGACAATCTTCTGTCGGAAGTTGTACCTGTAATCGCCCAGAAACTTTCAGAAACACCTCTTTTTGTAACTGAAATTCCCTGACTCGCAGGAACTGCAACTACTGAAGAAATTCCCGGAACAACAGCTGTTTCGATTCCAAAACTTTCTGCAAATTCTATTTCTTCACTTCCACGTCCAAAAATAAACGGGTCACCGCCTTTTAAACGCACTACGTTTCCATAGGTCAACGCATTATCAACAATCAATTGATTAATTTGATCCTGCGTGTAAGCGTGGTTTCCAATTTGTTTTCCAACAAAAATTTTGATAGAATCCTTTGGTGCATGTGCTAATATTTCATCATTTGCCAAGGCGTCATACAAAACCACATTCGCTTCAGCCAATGCTTTTACACCTTTCAGTGTAAGCAATTCCGGATCGCCGGGACCGGCACCGACTAAAGTTACTTTTGGTTTTATATTATGCATTTGCTAATTCTTGTGCTCTGTATTTTTCTATAATTGCAAAAAATGCAATTCCTTCCTGAATGTATTGTTTTGCAAATGCTTCAGTTGGTTCATTTGTATTGATTTGATATACCAACTCTCTGAATGTTGTTGGCAATCCTATTTTACCTGTTGTGATAAAAACAGTATCAAACAAATCAATAATTCCTGCGTGATTATTTGTTTTTTGGTTTTCCGAAAGTAATAAAGCTTTGGCACCATTTACAAATCCTGCATAAGCATGGTAAATAGCATCAGACCATTTACCTTCGTCGAATGATTCCTGTGCGAAAGTCAACTTGTCTTTGGCTTCTAATAATAAAGTAGCTACTAAATCAATCACAACACCGGCACATTCTCCAACTCCAACTGCTTTTACATAATTGTCTGCGTTACCCCAGTCAATAAAATCAGCTTCAGTTAAATTGGTTACATCTGCGAAAGGTTTTAAAATTTCATAGAAATATTTCTCTCCTTTTGCATCATAATAATTTAGGAATTTTTCGCCGTTTGCATTCGCATCAAAATCATTTAAGATGGTACGTAAAGCATCTGGTCCTCTACGGCTTGGAATTTTGATTACTTTATCAGCAAAACGTCCTTCTCCGTTTCCTAATCTTCCTCCACCTAATAAAACCTGTAATGCCGGAGCTACTAATTTTCCTGAATTGATTGACATTCCCTGAAAACCAATTGCTGACATATTATGCTGTCCGCAAGCATTCATACAACCACTGATTTTGATTTCAATTTCACGGTTGTTTTTGTACTGCGGATATTCTGCATTTATAACTTTTTCAAGTTCTTCTGCAATACCGGTACTGCTTGCAATCCCCAAATTACAAGTGTCAGTACCAGGGCAAGCTGTAATGTCTGCAGTAGAATTATAACCTAAATGAACAAAGTCCAATTTGGCCAATTCCTGATAAAAGAAAGGTAAATTTTCTTCTTTTACATGACGTATTACAATATTTTGACGCAATGAAAAACGCAATTCATTTGCAGCATAATTTTTAATCAAATCTGCTAATAATCTGGCTTTATCGGTATAAAAATCCCCTAATAAAACTTTGATTCCAATAGCATAATAACCTGCTTGTTTCTGAGCAATTACATTCGATTTTTTCCAGGCTTCATAAGCTTCTGTATCCTCAATAGTAACAGATGGAACGGCTAATAATGGTTCCGGAATTGGTCCGTCAAAATCTGTTGTATCAATTTCATATGTCTCAAAAGCGATTGCTTTTTTCTCTTTTTCAACCAAATCAAGGAATACATCTTTTCCAATTTCTTTGATTAAGAATTTCATACGTGCTTTCATTCTTTTGGCACGCTCACCGTATCTGTCAAAAATGCGAATGATTCCTTCTGCTGTTGGAATGATTTGGTTGACCGGAATAAACTCTGAAAGTAATTCGGCATGAGCTGGCTGTGAACCTAAACCTCCACCAAAAACTACTTTAAATCCTTTTTGTCCGTCTTTGATTTTTGGAATAAATCCTAAATCGTGTAAATAACTCAAAGCAGTATCTTCGTCAGATGATGAGAACGAAATTTTAAATTTACGTCCCATTTCCTGACAAATAGGATTTCTTAATAAGTATTGAAACATTCCATGAGCGTAAGGCGTAACGTCAAACGGCTCATTTACATCTACACCTGCTAACTCACTTCCAGTAATATTTCTAACTGTGTTACCACAAGCCTCACGCAACGTAATATCGTCTTTAGCCAGATTTGCCCAAAGTTCAGGGGTTCTGTCCAAACTCACGTAGTGAATCTGAATATCCTGACGCGTTGTAATGTGCAAACGTCCTGTAGAATATTCATCAGAAACTTTAGTAATACGCACTAATTGCTCGCTGGTAACTTTACCATAAGGCAATTTGATACGAATCATCTGAACACCTTCCTGACGCTGTCCGTAAATTCCACGCGCTAAACGAAGACTACGAAAACGCTCATCATCAATCGTTCCTCCGCGAAAAGCGTGTATCTTTTTTTCTAAATCGATAATCTCTTTCTGAACTATCGGATTTTCTATTTCTGTTCTAAAACTTTCCATTTCTTTTTAGTTGTTGGTTGTCAGTTGTTGGTTGTTGGTTTGCTAGCAGAAAAACTATCAACTAAAAACCATCAACTATCAACTAGCGAATGAATCCTACTCCTGCTGTTGTGTTGGTTACGGCATCAATTAAAATAAAAGCACCGTTTGATTTATTTTCATTATAAGAATCAAAATACAAAGCTTTGCTTAATTTGATACTTACTTCTCCAATTTCGTTAATTGCTAATTGAGAAGCCGGAGTCGTTCCTGAATAATCAGTCGCAATTGTATTGGTAACGCTCTCAATTTTTGCTAAAACTCTGTTCGTGTTATGCTGTACAAAATATTTAGCTCCCGGAACTAATTTTTTGCTGTCCATCCAACATACAGTAGTCACAATATCTTTTTCAATTTTTGGAAGCTCATCAGATTTTACGATCATATCGCCTCTTGTAACATTGATATCATTTTCTAATTCGATTGTAATCGAAGAACCTGCAGAAGCCTCATCAAATTGCTTATCAAAAAAGTGAATGTTTGTGACTTTTGATTCTGTTAAAGAAGGCAAAACGGTTACAGCATCACCAACCTTAATTGAATTCCCGTATAATTTACCAGCATATCCTCTAAAATCATGGTATTCTTCTGTTTTTGGACGAATAACAGTCTGAACCGGGAAACGTGCTTTTCCTGCTTCGTAAACATCATGGGAATGTAATCCTTCTAAATGTTCCAAAACAGTTTGCCCTGTATACCATGGCATTCCATCTAATTTATCTACAACATTATCTCCTGTCAAAGCGCTTAACGGAATATAACTTACATTCTGCTCTTTGAAAGTACTTTTTGCATTTAGCGCCTGAAAATCAGCTTTGATTTTATTGAAAACTTCTTCCGAGTAATCTACTAAATCCATTTTATTGATCGCAACGATTACCTCTTTCACTCTCAATAAGTTATTGATAAAAAAGTGACGATAAGTCTGCTCAATAACTCCTTTTCTCGCATCAATTAATATGATAGAAACCTGTGAAGTCGAAGCTCCTGTAACCATGTTTCTTGTATACTCAACGTGACCCGGAGTATCAGCGATAATGTAACTTTTCTTTGCAGTAGAAAAATAAATATGTGCTACGTCAATCGTGATTCCTTGTTCTCTTTCTGCTACCAATCCATCAGTTGCCAAAGAGAAATCAAGATAATCGTATCCTTTTTGTTTACTGCTTTTTTCGATTGCTTCGATTTTATCAGTAGTTAATGATTTTGTATCATACAATAATCTTCCGATCAAAGTACTTTTTCCGTCATCTACACTTCCTGCTGTTGCTATTTTTAAAACTTCCATTTTTTTTGTTGTTGGTTGTTGGTTGTTAGTTGTTGGCTTTCAAACATTGACTAAAACCCTCAAAATATTAAACTCTTTTTTGATGTGATTGGTTGTGATTATTAACAGTTTCAAAACTATCAACTAAAAACCATCAACCATCAACTACTAAAAGTACCCTTGTTGTTTTCTTTTTTCCATTGCAGCTTCAGAACGTTTGTCATCAATTCTGGCCCCTCTTTCTGAAATGGTAGAAGATCTGATTTCACCCACTACTTCAGCAATTGTTGCTGCGTAAGAATCAACTGCTGCTGTACAGCTCATATCTCCTACTGTTCTGAAACGAACAATTCTTTCTTCAATTTCCTCATCTTCTTCCTGATATACAAAAGGGGAGTGTGACCAAATCATACCATCTCTTAAGAAAACTTTTCTTTTATGAGAAAAATAAATTGACGGAATTTCAATTTGTTCTTTTTCGATATAACTCCACACATCTAATTCTGTCCAGTTTGAAATTGGGAAAACACGAACGTTTTGACCATTTTCAATTTTTCCATTTAAAATATCAAACAATTCAGGACGTTGGTTTTTTTCATCCCATTGACCGAAATCATCACGAACTGAAAATATACGCTCTTTAGCTCTTGCTTTTTCCTCATCACGACGTGCACCGCCAATACAAGCATCAAATTTGAATTCTTCGATTGCATCTAAAAGTGTAATTGTCTGCAAACTGTTTCTACTAGAATATTTCCCAGTTTCTTCAACTACTTTCCCTTCGTCAATAGCATCCTGAACATTACGAACAATTAACTCTAATCCTAATTCTTCAACCAATTTATCTCTGAAAGCAATTGTTTCAGGAAAATTATGTCCCGTATCAACATGCAAAAGTGGAAACGGAATTTTTGCCGGAAAAAAAGCTTTCTGTGCCAAACGCACCAATGTTATAGAATCTTTTCCTCCTGAAAAAAGCAAAACCGGTTTGTCAAACTGAGAAACAACTTCTCTAAAGATGTATATCGCTTCACTTTCTAAAGCATTTGTTTTTAATACTGAACTCATTATTTTTTTGTTTAAAAAAGTTTCAAGTTTTAGGTTTCAGGTTTCTCTCTCAAATCTAAAGCTCTCCGCTTCTATTTTATTCTAATCTATTATCTTAATTCTTTGTTCTATTTTCTTGATTCTATTTTCTCTACTCCTTCTTCGCGCTATGCAAACCACATTCTTTATGGCTCGATTCCCACCACCATCTTCCGGCTCTTATATCTTCTCCCGGAAAAATGGCTCTGGTACAAGGTGCACAGCCAATACTTACAAAACCTTTTTTATGCAAAGCATTTTGTGGTACATTATTTTCCTGCAAATAATCCTCAACTTCCTGTAAAGACCATTTTAATAACGGATTGAATTTTATGATGTCAAAACCGCCATCGTATTCAAACAATTGTAAATCGTTTCTGTTCTCTGATTGTTCTGCCCTTAAACCTGTAATCCAAACTTTATTTCCTGCCAAAGCTTTTCTTAACGGAACTACTTTACGGATAAAACAGCATTCTTTTCTATTCTCAACCGAATCATAAAAGCTATTCGGACCTTTTTGCTTCAACAAATTTTCGACCGCTGTTGCTTCCGGAAAATAAACTTCAACATTCTTTTTATATTTTTTTAATGTCTTATGAAAAACATCATATGTTTCCTGAAATAATCTTCCGGTATCCAAAGTAAAAATGGTAATGTCTGTATTGCTTTTTGCAATATAATCTGTAATCACCTGATCTTCCTGACCAAAAGAGGTGGAAAAAACAACTTTTTCCGGATATTGCTTAGCCAAAAAATTCAAAGTTTCCTCAAGAGAAAAATCTTTTGTTATATCTAATAATATATTTATATCTTTTGCACTCATATTCTATTTTCCTTCCTAAAAAATGTATTACAATAATTTAGATAATGTTCTTAAACTTAGTAGTATAATTAAAACTCCTACTGCCACCATCATTGGTTTTCTTTTTATTTTATTTACCAGATAAGCTGCTAATGGCGCCGCCATTACTCCTCCTAAAATCAGTCCGATAATAATCTGCCATCCTTCAATTCCGCCAAAAAGCATAAATGTAATTCCGCTTGCAAATGAAACGGCAAATTCTGCTGCATTTACAGAACCAATTGTATATCTCGGATTTCTTCCTCTTCCTAATAAAGTAGATGTTACGATTGGCCCCCAGCCTCCTCCGCCAACTGCATCCATAAATCCGCCAAAAGTAGCAAGAATTCCTAATTTTTTTGTTTTCTTTTTTATAATGTTTTTTGCCAGTGCTTTTCTAATAATTATTATTGCCAAAACAATCATGTAAACTGCAATAAATGGCTTTATAAAATCACCATCAATAACATCAGACAATAAATAAGCTCCTGTTATTGAGCCTAAAACTCCTGGAATTAATAAATTTCTAACTAACTTCTTATTTATATTTCCAAACTTATGATGCGATATTGCAGATGCACCTGTAGTAAACATTTCTGCTACGTGAACCCCTGTACTGCTGATAACTGGAGGAACTCCGTAAGCTAACAAGAACGAGGTAGAAGTCGCTCCATAACCCATTCCTAAAGTACCGTCTACTAATTGTGCAAAAACACCAATAAAGAAAAAGATTAAAAACTCCTGATTAAATCCACCAATAAATCCATCCCAGGAAAACTCAGCATGATGATTGTATATTAATGTAGCGATTAAGCCCAGCAATAAAGCAACTGGTATGGCAACCCATAATTTTTGCTTTAGTGATGTTTCCGATTTTACACCAACACTGTTAATTTTTAATTCTTTTTCCATAATTCTTAATAAAATCTATTACCCTATCGGGTTAGTAGATTGAAAGGCAAAATTACTACTTATTTCCAAATATCAAAACAATATTATAATTTTTTTACAACTCTAATTCGCTTTAAATCAAACAAGAAGGCTTACAGAAAAGTCGTTAAATAAATTAAATTCCAACACAAGCCGTATTTAACTGTATTTCAACAACATACAACTAAAAATTATTTTCTTAATAAAATGCACTTTTAAAGCCTACAATTTCTATAGGATAATTATAAAATTGTTTCTATTTTTGTGCCAAAATTTTATTTATGGATTTTCAAATAGGTCTTGTTATTGCAGGTTTATTGGTTGGTTTTGTCGTTGGTCTGACAGGTGTTGGAGGCGGATCTTTGATGACTCCCATTTTATTATATTTTGGTATTCCGCCAACAAAAGCAGTTGGTACAGATTTATTATATGCGGCTTTTACCAAAATGGGAGGCGTGTTTGTACATAACAAAAAAAGCAACATCAACTGGTCCATTACCGGATGGTTAACTTTAGGCAGTGTTCCGGCAGCGTTGTTAACTTTATGGATATTAAATAGTATCAAAACAGATATTGAAACTGTGAATGAGGTTATTAAGAAAAGTTTAGGCTGGGCATTGCTCTTCACTTCTGTAGCTATTATATTTAAACAGAAGATATTAAAATTTTCCCAGAAACATGCCGGCGATAAATTTCACAGTGAAAGCACCACTCAAAATATGCTAACCATAGCAATTGGTATTTTGCTAGGGGCAACAGTAACTTTGACTTCTATTGGCGCTGGCGCCTTGGGGACCGTTACGCTATTTTTTCTTTATCCTTTATTACCAACCCCTCGCTTAGTGGGAACTGAAATTGCGCATGCTGTTCCATTAACATTAGTTGCCGGAGTTGGACATGCGTCAATGGGAAATCTGGATTTGATATTATTGGGGCAATTATTATTGGGATCGCTTCCGGGAATTTTCATAGGAAGTATGCTGAGTGGAAAAGTTCCGGATCAATTTCTTAGAAATGCAATTGCAATAATGCTTTTTTTAGCAGGATATAAATTAGTTTTTTAGATGAAAATATAATTATAAAAAAGACCATTTCTGAATTTTTTCTGAATTTGAAATGGTCTTTTTATTTTAGCTCAAATATAATTAAAATGCTATATCAGCCAAAGAATTACTTTCCAGTATCTTAAGCGTGTTGTCACGAACTTCAGTCATTAGACGTCTTGCCGCGCAGGTTGTTTCATCATCACAATCATCACATTTTTCATAAAAATTATGACTCGCACAAGGCAGCAATGCAATTGGCCCTTCAAGAATACGGTACACTTTTGCCATACTGATATCCTTAGGGTCTTTTATCAGATAATAACCTCCGCCTTTTCCTTTTTTGGCACCTAAAAAGCCGGAATTACGCAGTAATAATAAAATACTTTCCAGAAATTTAATCGAAATATGTTCGCTTTTTGCAATTTCAGCAATTTGTACAGGCTCGTTGTTTTCGCGTCTGGCCAAATATGTTAAAGCTTTAATTCCGTATTTTGTTTTTTTTGAAAGCACTTTGTAAATAGTTTAGAGTGTAGATTTTAGATTTCTGATTTAAATAAATATTCTACATGTTTTTCTATAACAAAAATATACTTTTTGCGTGAAGAATTGCAAAAGAATCAAAAATCATAATTTTGAATTACAATTAACAAAGTATATCAATTAAAATTCAGCACAAATTAAAGAAAACTGTGTTTTTTCTAAATACAATTGGTGATTTTGATTCTTTAAGATTTGAAATGGAATTTTCAAATCAGAAAACCATTCGGATTTTGGTTTATTGAGGTCATTTTCTCCAAAAAATAATTTTATTTCACAATTTGGGAATTTGGTTTCGTACCTTAATCTTGTAGATGAAACTGCAACCAAATGAAAAACATTCAATCCTTTTAAAGCAGCTTTCCAGGCAATTGTACCGCCAATACTAAAACCTAAAACTGCTATTTTCTCTTTTTCAAGTCTTAATAAATTTTCAACTGCTGTATCAATTCCTCCATTTAGAAACTGATTGTGAATATCAATCTCTATGAAATCAGGAGCATCAATATTAGCTAGTTCAAGAACATCATAATATTGAATCTCAAATTTAGGTTCTAATACATCTGTATATCTTTTTATCCACTCGGGATTTTCTCCTCCAAATAAATCTGACAAAATGAGCAATCTTGGTTTATTCATCTTTATAAAATAAGACTTTAGACATTCGGGTTAAATCTAACATCTAAAGTCTTAAATCTAAAATTAAGAAAGCGCCTGCTCTAAATCTGCAATCACGTCTTTTACCGTTTCCAAACCTACAGAAACGCGCACCAGACCTTCGGTAATTCCAACTGCCAATTTTTCTTCAACAGACAATTTACTGTGTGTTGTTGAGGCAGGATGTGTCACAATAGTTTTAACGTCACCAATGTTTGCAGAAAGCGAACATAATTTAATATTATCCAAAAATTTCCGTCCTGCTTCGATTCCGCCTTTAATTTCAAATGCAATAATGTTACCGCCTAAAAGCATTTGTTTTTTTGCAATTTCATACTTCGGGTGTGATTTTAAGAAAGGATATTTCACACTATTTACATTCGGGTGACTTTCTAAAAACTCAGCAACTTTCAAAGCATTTTCGCAATGTCTGTCAACACGAACAGCCAAAGTTTCTAAACTTTTTGACAATACCCATGCATTAAATGGCGACATTGCCGGCCCTGTATTTCTTGAAAACAAGTATATTTTACGAATTAACTCTGCATCACCAACTGCAACACCTCCCAAAACACGTCCTTGCCCATCCATTAATTTAGTAGCCGAATGAACGACAATATGTGCTCCATATTTAATAGGCTGCTGAATGTATGGCGTTGCAAAACAGTTGTCAATTATCAAAATCAAATTGTGTTTCTTAGCTATCTGACCTAACAATTCCAAATCAATAACATCTACACCAGGATTTGTAGGTGTTTCAGCATATAAAATTTTAGTGTTTGGTTTAATGAAACTTTCAATTGTTTCCGGCTTATTGATATCAAAATAAGTCGTTTCAATATTCCATTTTGGAAAATAAGTCATAAACAATGCGTGAGTCGAACCAAAAACGCTTCCAGCAGAAACAATATGATCACCAGAATCCAACAAAGCGGCAAAAGTCGAATATATTGCTGCCATTCCGGTTGCAAAAGCATAACCTGCCTCAGCACCTTCCATCGCACAAACTTTATCTACAAACTCTGTAGTGTTTGGATTACTGAAACGAGAATAAATATTACGCACTTTTTCTTCTGTAAAAGACGCTCTCATATCTTCTGCATCTTCAAATACAAAACTTGATGATAAGTACAATGGAGTGGAATGCTCCTGAAATTGTGTTTTTTCTAAGTGATTACGGATGGCTTGTGTTTCAAAACCAAATTCTTGTTCGTTCATTTTAATTAGTTTATTGTTAATAGTTTGTGGTTGTTGGTTAGATCTTCGCTAATTCAACTCCGTTCAAAACTACTTTATAATGTATGGTTGCTGTTGGCTCCACTGTTTTAGAAACCGAGCAATATTTTTCGAATGATAGTTGTGCTGCTTTTGCCGCTTTGTCTTCCTTGATATTTCCCTCCAAAGAAAAAACTACGTAAATATCTTTAAATGGCTTAGCTTCCCCTACCTGAACACGCTCGCCTTCGACCTCAGCTTTAAAAGAAGTAATTTCCTGACGTTGCTTTTTAAGGATTGAAATCATATCGATTCCGCTGCAGCCTCCTACACCCATCAACACTAATTCCATAGGACTTGGTCCCATATCATTACCTCCAAATTCTGGTCGTGCATCAACATTTACTATATGTCCACGTTCATTTTTTAATTGAAAGTGGAAATTCTCGTTTACTCTGTCTAATGTTATTTTCATTTTTTTATTTATTGAACGCTGATGACGCAGATTTTCAAACGCGGATTCAACGGATTTTTATTTAAAACTGAATACTAAAAAACTGATCACTGGTTACTCATATTACCCTTTATCCGATAATCTCAAGATATCTCCAAAAACGCCTCTCGCAGTTACAGCAGAACCGGCGCCGGCTCCTTGAATTACAATTGGTCTGTCTCCGTAAGATTCTGTGTAAATTTCGAAGAAAGAATCTGAACCTTTTAATCCTCCAAGTGCTGTGTCAGAAGGCACTGAAACTAATTTTACTTCCAGATTTCCTTTGTCATTTTGCAAATCACCCGATAGTTCACCAATGTATCTTAACACATGATTTGGCTTTTGTTCCGCTTTTATTTTATCATAAATCGGATCGAATTCTTTTAGTTTGGTTAAGAAATCTGAAACAGTGCCTTCGCGTAAATGCTCCGGAATTAAATTCTGAATGGAGATCTCTTCAAATTCGTTTTGTAAATCTAATTCTCTCGCCAAAATCAATAATTTTCTTCCCACATCATTTCCGCATAAATCCTCACGCGGATCCGGTTCTGTATATCCATTGTCAATTGCTTCCTGCAGAATTTCACTGAATGGAGCCTCTTTTGCAGAGAAATTATTGAATAAATAACTCAACGTTCCTGAGAAAACACCTTTTATCTTCGTGATATTTTCTCCTGAAAGATGTAGTAATTTTATCGTATCAATTAATGGTAATCCAGCTCCAACATTGGTTTCGTACAAATAATTCTTTTGATTTTCTGCCAGAACTTTTCTTAGTTCCTTATAAAAACCATAAGTCAAAGTATTGGCCACTTTGTTAGAAGAAATCAAATCGAAACTGCTTTCTGCAAGTGGAATATAATTTTCAACAAATGCAGCGCTTGCCGTATTATCAATCGCAATTAAATTTTCTAAATGATATTTATCTGCATAATCAATAATATCCTGAATAGTATAATCT
Source organism: uncultured Flavobacterium sp. (assembly GCA_965650235.1). GTDB lineage: Bacteria > Bacteroidota > Bacteroidia > Flavobacteriales > Flavobacteriaceae > Flavobacterium. Next base: position 19,626 of record CBFGNY010000004.1, read on the forward strand.
AATCCTCTGCTCTGAATTTCATTTTTCCAATCAGCAGCTACCCCATTTTTATTTAAAACAAGTTTTTTAGAATTCGCAATGGCAAAAACATTCAGTTTAATTCCTTTACGCTTTTCAATAGCATCAGCCGATTCTAAAATTTGATTAATTAAAGTTCCGCCAACTAATCCATGTCCAAAAATTGCAATATTTATTTTTTTGGAAACTCCGAAAATCTCTCCGTGAATTACGTTTAAAGCTTTATTAAGCTCCGATTTTTTAACCACCAAACTCACGTTTTTACCCGTAACCGTGTTGTTAAACAATATCGGAACAATTTTATTTTTGATTAAAGCCGTGTAAGGTTTATGGAAAGTGCTCAGATCCTGACCAATAATCGAAATAACCGAAACGTTATCTGTTACCGTAATCTGATTTACATCTTTCGAATAAAAGTCGTTTTCGAATTCTTTCTCCAATTCAACCATCGCTGTAGTCGCTTTATCTGTGGCAACAACAAGTCCAATTCCTCTTTCTGAAGAACCTTGCGAAATAATACTTACACTGATATTATGATCTCCCATTACTTTAAAAATTCGGGCATCAACTCCTGCTTTTCCAAGTAATCCGCGACCTTCAAGGTTTAAAAGCGAAACATTCTCGAGAACCGAAAGTGTTTTTATTCCTTCTTTTGCAGTATCTGAAGTAATTAAAGTTCCGCGATTTTCATGGTTGAACGTATTTAAAATTCTAAGCGGAATATTTTTTTCCAATAAAGGAATAATCGTTTTTGCGTGCAAAATGGTAGCACCGAAATTCGCTAATTCATTGGCTTCATTGAATGACAAAAATTCTATTTTTTTAGCATCCGCAACTAAATCCGGATTTGCGGTATAGATTCCGTCAACGTGTGTAAAGTTTTGTAATTCTTCTGCATTTAAATAATTAGCAATTAAAGAAGCGGTATAATTACTGCCGTTTCTTCCTAAAGTTGTTGTATCGTTGTTATTATTTGAACCAATAAAACCTGTTATGATATTAACAGTTGAACCATTATGTTCTTTAAAATAATTGACAACGTTTTTCTTAGAAAGCTGCTCTAAAGGCTGTGCATCACCAAATTTAGAATCCGTTTTAAGTAACTCTCTTGAATCGGCAAAATTAGCCGGAATCCCTTTTTCGATTAAAATAGCCGTCAATAATTTTGCAGAAAGCAATTCGCCTTTAGACAAAATCTGATCTTTAATTTTGTTGCTATAATCACCAATTAAGCTTACTCCTTCGTAAAGTTTGTCCAGAATAGTAAACTCTTCAGATAAATCAACATGCGGATAATCTGAAATTTGGTATGTTTTGAAATTTTCTAATAATCGCTTGTAATCACCATTTTTAGCGGCAATTTTTAAAATATATTCTAATTCATCTGTAGCATTTCCTCTTGCAGAAACTACTACGGCAATTTTTTCGCCTTGGTTTACTTTCTCGGCAATTATAGAGACAACTTTGTTAAGTCCTTCTCCATTTGATAATGATTTACCTCCAAATTTTAATATTTTCATTTTATCTTTTTATTATTTCTGCTTAAAAAATAGCAGCAAGTAAATTATCTAATTGTTTGTATTCGATTAAAAAAGCGTCATGTCCGTGTACCGAATTTATTTCGCTGTAAAAAACATTTTCCTTGAACTTTTTTAACTCCTGAAACGTCTCCCGATTTTCTTTTGGTGTAAAAAACAAATCAGAATCGATTGCGATGATATGGATATCTGCGTTTGTTTTTGACATTAAAGTTTGAAAATCTTCTCCATTTCTGGTTATATCTATTGTTTTTAGCAATTGGTTCATTAGTTTGTAGGAAGCCAATTGATATCTTTTTTGTAATTTATCTCCGTGGTGCGCCAGCCAGCTTTCAATATTAAAAATCAAAAGATCCTGATTAATGGTTCTCTGAAATTTTTCCTTGAATGATTCAGGAGAACGATAACACAACATGGCATGAATTCGGGCATCTTCAATTGGTTTTGATGAATTGTTCAGGATTTGTTCCTGTAAAAAACAATTCGCAATCATCCAGTCTGTCGATTTCCAATCCGTCGCAATCGGAATTAAATGTTGGGTGATATTTGGCTCAAGAGCCAGCATTTCCCAGGCAATCCCTCCCCCAACAGAACCTCCGATGATAACATAAAGCTGTTCAATTTTTAGAGCTTCGATTCCTTTCAAAAAAATACGGGCAATATCCCTGGCCGTAAAATCCTGATAATTTTCGATACTAAATGAATCGTTTCCATTACCCGGAACATTAAATGCCAATACGGAATATTTTGTAGTATCGATTGTTTTTCCCTCACCAATTAAATCATTCCACCAGCCGTTTTCTCCCGTAACCTGTGCATTTCCTGTTAGGGCATGGTTTACCAGAACAATTGGTGCAGTATGAAGCGGCAAACCAAAAAGCGCAAAACTTAAGGGCAATGAATTATATGAAGCACCACTTTGGGTAGTGAAATTTTGTAATATGATAGGGTTTGGTATACTTTCCAATTTCAAATCTTTTATTTTTTTGATTTGTATATGGAAATATTAGAAAGAAAGTCTAGAACGAAACTAGAAAAACTCTTTTTGTTATCTTTCCACGTTGGGCGTGGTAGAATGCAGCACCTTCTTCGCTTTACCGAAGGGTTGCTAAGGATTCATCGGGTCTAATCCCTCGTCCTTTCTTTATAACATTTCAATACGTTTCTGAACTTAACGGTGCAAATTAACTACTATTTTCTTAAACAAACAAATTTATCTCAAGAGATTCTTTCGCTTATTCAATATATCACAAACAAAACTATTGTACGCAAAAAATTACCGAACACATTGCCCAGTAAATTTAAGCAGGTTATTACCTATTTGAAAAACTTTTTGATTTAGATAAAAAGTGTTTCATTTTCTTTAGAATACATCAAAAACAATAAAGAGTTAGGGTCTTTTTTTTCAGCTTTGATATCCGCTTCGGCGATTCCGAATCTTGGGTGTATCAATTCGTTTTTTGGCGGGGGATTATTTCTTTTTGCCCTGATATTTTTCAATGTAGAAAATGTCTTTATTAAATAGTTTAAAGTGCTCATGATATTTAAGTTTAGTTTATTTATATCTAATTATTTTTTATTTTTTTTATTAAGTCCTGTAAAACAAAAAACCCTTTTGGATTGAGATACCAAAAGGGTTTAAGTTGTTTTAACTTCTTATACTTTTGGAATCAACAGACGCATACGCAAATAAATGCGACATTGAACATCTTGTTCATCTGTAGGGACTTATTCATCTGTGATTTATTTGTTATTTTAAAAAATTCTAGCATTTGTTGTATAAATTAAAAAAGCCTCTCAAAATATTTTGGGAGGCTTCGCTATAATGATATTGTTCTTACAATTTTAAGCAATAGACACCCCAAAGGTTTCTTTCGAAATGGCGCAAAACATTTTATAGGAATTAAACATATCTTCAGTAGTTTTTGGGTTTAGCAAATATGCAAAAGTTTTTTTAATTTACCAAATAAATACGGACAAAATACATATAAAAACAATATTTTAAACTCTAAAGACATCTTACAAAAATTATATCGTTTGAAATACAGTCAAAACTTACAAATCATCTGTTATATAAATCTCCCCATCAATCAGCCTTTCAAAGGACATTGTATGAATTATTCTTTTTGACTTTCGAACCAACATTTAATTGAAAAAAATCACCTTTAGCAAATAATACTAAAGGTGATTTTTCAAACAAAAAACAAAAAAACTTAATTTTTATTAAAGACTGTATCATGCGATTTCGCAACACTTTCAAAAACTGTTTTCAAGTCGTTAATTAAATCTTCGATATCTTCAATTCCAACTGAAAGACGGATTAAATCTTTTGAAACTCCAGTTTCCAGTTGCTCCTGATCCGTTAATTGTTGATGGGTTGTGCTGGCAGGATGAATAATAAGTGATTTGGTATCACCAATGTTGGCTAAAAGAGAAAATAGCTTGGTTTCGTCAACTACTTTTTTGGCTGCTTCAAAACCTCCCTGCAAGCCAAAAGTTATAATTCCGCTTTGACCTTCAGGCAAATATTCCTGAGCCAGGTCATAATATTTACTTGATTTCAAGCCTGGATAATTTACCCAAACCACTTCATCTTGTTTTTCTAACCATTCTGCTAAAGCCAAGGCGTTCTCACTGTGTTTTTTGATTCGGATTGGCAAGGTTTCCAATCCCTGAATAATCTGAAAGGCATTAAACGGACTCAAAGCTGACCCAAAATCACGTAATCCTTCAATTCTTGCTTTTGCGATAAAGGCTGCATTTCCAAGTGCTTCATGATATACCAATCCGTGATATCCTGCTGAAGGTTCTGTAAATTCAGGAAATTTACCGCCTGACCAGTCAAAAGTTCCGGCATCGATAATAGCGCCTCCTAATGAAGTCCCATTTCCGGCAATGTACTTAGTCAATGAATGGATAACAATATCAGCTCCGTGTTCTATAGGCTTTAATAAATAAGAAGTCGCAACTGTATTATCGACAATAAATGGTACTTTAAATTTTTTGGCTTCCGCCGAAATTGCCTTCAAATCCAATACATCTAATTTTGGATTCCCTAAAGATTCAACAAAAAAGGCTCTCGTATTTTCTTTTGCCGCTTTAGCAAAATTTTCAGCTTTTGAAGGATCTACAAAAGTGGTTGTAATTCCTAAACGGGGCAATGTCACTTTTAAAAGATTGTATGTCCCGCCATATAAACTATTTGAAGCTACGATATGATCTCCCGCTTTTAGCAAAGTCAGAAAAGTGGTTGCAATTGCCGATGCTCCGGATGCCGTGACAACAGCCCCGATTCCGCCTTCTAAAGCTGCCAGTCTTTGCTCTAAAATATCGTTTGTTGGGTTGTTTAATCTCGTGTAAATAAATCCGGCTTCGGCTAAGCCAAACAAATTAGCAGCATGATCAGCATTATTAAATACATATGATGATGTCTGATAAATTGGTACTGCTCTGGCTCCATTATTTTTTGTTACGTCATGTCCTGCGTGTAGTGCGTTTGTCGCGAATTTTTGTGTGCTCATGATTTTTTAGTCTTTAGTATTAATTATATTGTTGTTTAAATTTACTTTATTTAAATGAAAAGACTCTCATTTTCAGCGGAATACATATGCGCTAGCAATGAATTTGTTTCAGTGGAATACAATTTACCTTTTTGTAAATTCAAATTAGTTTTTTGATTCTGAACTGATCCAAAAATATTTTTTGGGTTAATTGCCTTTAAGATTCTATATAGTGTTTTCATGATTTTAATTTTTAAGTAATGGAAATAAAAAAGCCCTTTTGGATGGCTGCCAAAAGGGCTATAGTAAGGAAACTATAACAAAGATTTTATCTTTCACTTTCGGCAACAGCAAATTGGGATGCACATCGGCATCTTACAACACATCATCATTTTATTTGCTACTGAATTATTCATTTGCTTTATTTTTTTCACCATGTAAGTGATATAAGTTCATTTAACATTATCACTCTTTTATTTAGATGCACTGCTGTGCATCTCTACTATATGGTTTAATTTTTTTTCTATTTGAAATCAAAAAAAAACCTCCGCAAATTGCAGAGGTCATATTGTTATTTTAGGTTAGATACTAAACAATAGTGTGCCCTGCGGAAGTTTCCCACATCATACAGCACATATTTTTAATAACTAAATTCATTTTTCTAATTGTTTTGTTTGGCAAATTTGAGAACTTTTTTTGAAACCACCAAACAAAAGGCAAATTAATTTCCATTACCCTATCAGAATAGTATGCTATGTTAAATTTATCATTATAAAATAAAAAACATATAACTTTAATTTGCAAATCAAAATGGTTTTGTACTTTTGCACCCGAATACAGAGGAAAAATTTGAACTGATTGCAACCTCTTCATAATGAAATGGTTCGTTATGAATACTGAAAAATTGATTTCAGTAGTAAAAAATGCTAAAGCAGAAACTCTCCTTTAGCCTTTTCAGCAATAATTTCCTCGCTTAATTTTAATTTAATACATTATTATGGCTTATTTATTTACGTCAGAATCTGTTAGTGAAGGGCATCCGGACAAAGTTGCAGATCAAATTTCGGATGCATTAATTGATAACTTCTTAGCATTTGATGCTGACTCAAAAGTAGCATGCGAAACTTTAGTTACAACTGGCCAGGTAATTTTGGCGGGTGAAGTAAAATCGAATACCTATCTTGATGTACAGCAAATCGCCCGTGAAGTAATCCGTAAAATTGGATATACAAAAAGCGAGTATATGTTTGAGGCGAACTCTTGCGGAATATTATCGGCAATTCATGAGCAATCAGCAGATATTAATCAAGGTGTTGACAGAGCTAAGCCAGAAGAGCAAGGTGCAGGTGACCAGGGAATGATGTTTGGTTATGCAACTAATGAAACGGAAAACTTCATGCCATTGGCGCTTGATTTATCTCATAAATTATTACAGGAATTAGCTATTTTAAGACGTGAAAACAAAGAAATCACGTATTTACGTCCCGATGCTAAATCTCAGGTAACTTTAGAATATAGCGACGATAACAAACCAACCCGTATTGATGCGATTGTAATCTCGACTCAACACGATGATTTTGATGAAGAAGCTACAATGCTGGCTAAAATCAAAAAAGATATTATCGAAATTTTGATTCCGAGAATCATTGCTAAAAATCCAGCTCACGCTCATTTGTTCAATGATAAAATCAACTACCATATTAATCCAACAGGAAAATTCGTTATTGGAGGACCTCACGGGGATACTGGTTTAACAGGAAGAAAAATCATTGTTGATACGTACGGTGGAAAAGGAGCTCACGGTGGTGGTGCTTTTTCTGGAAAAGACCCAAGTAAAGTAGACCGAAGTGCTGCTTACGCTACACGTCATATCGCTAAAAACTTAGTTGCTGCAGGTGTTGCTGACGAAATTCTTGTACAGGTTTCTTACGCAATTGGAGTTGCTCAGCCAATGGGTATTTTCATTGAAACATACGGAACTTCAAAAGTAAATTTAACTAACGGTGAAATTGCTAAAAAAGTAGAGGAGCTATTCGATATGCGTCCTTACTTTATCGAGCAACGTTTAAAATTAAGAAACCCAATTTATAGCGAAACTGCTGCTTACGGACACATGGGACGTAAACCAGAGGTTGTTACTAAAACTTTTTCTGCTCCGGGAGGACATTTAAAAACAGTTACTGTTGAATTGTTTACCTGGGAAAAACTTGATTTTGTAGACAAGGTAAAAGCTGCTTTTGGACTTTAATTTTAATTCAAACGGATATTAATTCTTAGACTAAGTCCATTTTTTAATCTTACTTATAACACCCCGATTTCTATTCATTTAGACTTCGGGGTTTTTATTTGGTTATTAGACTGTATTTGCTTTTCTTTAATGCAAAATTAATCAATCAGAATGAGCAAATTTCCATCGTTTCAAAACGTATTAAACGCAATACAAAAAACAGTTCTTAGATTTCCTTTAGAAGTTTTAACTGCCATTATCGGGACTATTCTTGCTATTATTCTTAATGAAATAAAGTATGATAATCCTGATAGAGAGTTTTATGAAAAAGCTTTGATGAGTTCTTCACTCTGCCTTGTTCTTTTTCTTTCTCTCAGTTTATTTTTTCTTAGTTCGAACAAAAAACCAATTTTACGTTTTATTACAAGCTTAATACTTGGCTCCTTAATTGTTGCTTTTATATTTAGTTTCAGAGAAAAAATAACACAAACAGAATTTCAGCAGTTTTTTGTTCTCAATATTGCATTACATCTATTGGTGTCGTTTGCCGGATTTTTGCCAAAAAAGTATAATCAGGAAGAATTTTGGGAGTTCAACAAACAGCTTTTCCTCAGAATTTTAACCTCTGGTTTATATAGTGTTGTTTTGTATGGTGGTTTGACTTTGGCTATTTTAGCGGTCGAAAAACTATTTAAATTTGACTTTTACAATAATATCTACCTGTATATCTTTTTCACCATTTCAGGTATTTTTAATACCATTTTCTTTTTAAGCGGAGTTCCAGAAATAAATGATGAAGAAATTCCTCTTCAATTAAATTATCCAAAAGGACTTAAAAACTTTACACAATATGTTTTATTACCTTTAATAAGTCTTTATCTGATAATTTTAATTTGTTACGAAGCCAAAATACTCGTTACGTTATCATTACCAGTTGGATGGGTTTCGTACCTTGTTTTAGCATTTGCCATTACCGGAATCCTTTCGTTTTTACTTGTTCATCCAATCGCAAATGAAAACGGAAACCTTTGGATGCGAACTTTTAACCGATGGTTTTACTTTTTATTAATTCCGTTATTAGCTTTATTATTCTGGGCTATTTTATACCGAATTAATCTTTACGGATTTACGCACGAACGTTATTATGTGCTGCTGTTGTCGATTTGGCTTGCGGTTGTTGTCGCGTATTTTTTAATTCGAAAACAGCCTAAAATCAAATTCATTCCTATAAGTATGTGCATCGCCGGATTGTTTTCTATTGTTGGTCCGCAAAGTGCTGATTCTGTTTCAAAATATAGTCAGTTGTCCCGATTTGAAAATTATCTTCAAAAAACTGATAAAAAACTAACGTTTGAACAAGAACAGGAATTAAGCAGTATTGTTGCTTTTTTAGATAAAAATTACGGTTTTGAAGTTATGCTGCCTTATGCTGATAAAAAATTAGATAAGCTTTATAAAAAAGATAAAGACCCAGGGATAAATCAGATTATGGAAAGCTTAGGTTTCAGATATCGATCTGAATATGCACGAAAAGATGATAAAAACGATTTTTTTAGTTATTATTACTACGAAAACGATGAGAATGTCGTGGAAAACATTCATGGCTATGATTTCATATTCACTATAAATCAATTCAACTCTTTTGAATGTAATAACTGTATCACTATAGCAAATAAAATATTTTCGATAAAAGCAAAATCAACAGATTACGGTAAGGTTTTACAAATTAATCAGGATATGATTCCTCTTAAAATAAATGATTTTATCAATGCTAATCCTGCATTTAAAAATGCCCCAAATCAAGATGAGAAAATTGAACAAAGAATTGAGACTTCAAAATACACCATTTTAATGACTTACCTGAGTGCGAATGGTACAATTAAAAAGAATAAAAAATCTCCCAAAAATTACCAAATAAAAGTAATGGTTGGTATTAAAAAATAAAAAAGAACCCGGCAAGATTTTACTTTTGCCAGGTGTTTGGTTTTTGACTCATAAACTGCCATTTACTGAAAATCTTACTGTACCTGATTAAAAGCGAGTGTTAACAGGAAATAATATGCTGTTTTTTTCATTGATTTTCTTTTAAATTGAACAAATCCGATAAAACTTACATTCAAATGTGTTATTAATTTTAATATGGCTATCCGTTACTTGTACAACTTTGAGAATGGGACACGGATGAAACGGATTTAAACCGATAAAAACGGATTTTTATAGTAATAGCAGCGAAAATCCGTCTAATCTGTGTCATCTGCGTCCTTCATTGGACATTAGTCCGCTTAGCGGATAGTCATAAATTTTAAAATACTGAAAGTCAAATATGTCAACACCACTTAGATATAGACAAATAGGGTATTGCTTAGACTATTCTATTAGAATCCTGAAAGTTTAAAAGTCAAATTCAGCTAAAAATCTATTTAAAACAGCTTCATTCTATAGTTTTTTGTAATTTGGCTTTTCAGAAACCAATTTCAAATGAGTCAAACAGCACGCAAAATTTTATTTCTTTTTATTTTCTGTTCTTTCTCAGCGGTTTTTGCACAAAATCAAAAGAAAACCCCAATTCCGGTTTCCCATTTTACTATTGATGCAGATGAATTTTTAGGTTATGATTCTTTTGGATTTTCTTATCATATAAAAAACAATGTATTCAGCAAAGTAAAAGGAAAAGAATTTTTTGAGTATAAAAATGTCTCCTTAGGAAAAATTACTAAAACCGATATCTTAAATCCTCTGAAAACAGTTTTGTTTTATGAAGATTTCAATAGTGCAGTTTTGCTTGACAACCAATTAAATAAAATTACAGAGATTAATTTTTCTCAAAATAACATTCCTATTGTTGTTACTGCGATAGGCATGTCAACCCAAAATCAATTATGGCTTTACAATTCCCTGAATCAGCAAATTGGACTTTTCGATTATTTAAAAAATGAATATAAGACGGTTTCTACTCCATTGACAGAAAATATTAAATTTTACCAAACCGATTTTAATACTTTTTATTGGATTGATGAAAAAAACAATTGGTTTTCCTGTGATATCTTCGGAAAAACAACTGACTTGGGAAAAGTTCCTGAATTTGATAATATCGAGATTTTAGGTCCAAAACAATATATCTTCAGCCATGCTAATTTGCTGTATTTTAAAGACATTAATAAGGATGGATCTGAAACAGTTTCTGAAATTGAAACTTTAGAAAAATCATTAAATAAATTTTATTACAAAGACCAAATTTTATCTATTTTTACAGCTAAAGAAATTACCAATTATAAAATCGTAATACCGTAATGCACATAGCAATAGCAGGGAATATAGGCGCTGGAAAAACAACCTTGACAAAATTACTGGCTAAACATTTTAAATGGGAACCCCATTATGAAGATGTTGTCGATAATCCGTATCTGGATGATTTTTACCATCAAATGGAACGTTGGTCATTTAATCTGCAGATTTACTTTTTAAACAGCAGATTTCGTCAGGTACAGCAAATTCGTGAAAGCGGAAAAAAAATCATTCAGGACAGAACAATTTACGAAGATGCTTATATTTTTGCTCCCAATTTATATTCGATGGGATTAATGACAAGCCGTGATTTTGAAAATTACACCTCCTTGTTTGAGTTAATGGAATCATTGGTAAAAGCCCCAGATTTATTGATTTACTTAAGAAGTTCTATTCCAAATTTAGTGGGACAGATTCATAAACGCGGACGCGAGTACGAAAACTCTATTTCGATTGATTATCTAAGTCGCCTCAACGAAAGGTACGAAGCCTGGGTTCAGACTTATACTAAAGGAAAACTATTGATTATTGATGTTGACAATATCAATTTTGTTGATAATCCCGAAGATTTAGGAAACATAATTAACAGAATTGATGCTGAATTGAATGGATTGTTTTAATCTAAATTCAAAATTCATTTAAAAAAAATAAATTTTAAATCCTGAGTTTTCAGGATTTTTTTATTTCAATCTATAATAAAATATGATTCCTAAAACAATAACGAAAACGAAAATATTTTTTTTGAGTCTTGTATCGGGTGTTGCAGCTTTATTTCTTGCAATTTTCATATTTGACAATCGAGTATATAAAATGTATTTTTGGATACCACTACTTGTTTATTTTCTTATACAATGTTTTGTACTCTATTTAAGTATAAAAACAAAAATTAAGCAGACATGGATAATAGCCTTAATTAATGTAATCATCGTGTTTTTTCTTTGTCTATCCTTAACTTTTTTCTTGTTTATCTGTACTGCAATTGGGGCAATGAGAGGTTAGTATTTTCTAAATACTCATTAAAAAACCAATAAGGTTTTCTTTCTTATTTAAACCAAGCTTTTTTCTCAATCGATATCTGGCCAATTCTACCCCGCCATTCGATATATTCATAATTTCTGCTATTTCTTTGGTTGACATATTCATCAGCAAATAGGTCGATAAATCTAATTCCCGGGGTGAGATTGTTGGATATTTTTCTTTTAATCTTTTTAGAAAATCAAAATGAACATTCTTAATGTGTTTTTCTAAATCTTTCCAGCTTTTGTCTGTATTGACTTCTTTTACAATGCTTTTATGAAGCTTATTAAACTCTGATTTAGTAGTATCATCCAATATATTGGCATCTATTTCTTTGAGTTTACTTATAATGGTATTCAAAGTTTTGTTCTTCTTTACAACCTGCAAAGAGTTATTTACTAATTCCTTGTCCTTTGCAAGGATTTTAATTTGAAGTTTATCACTTTTTAATTTTTCAATTTCTTTTTCAAGTTCATGCTGTTCATGTCTTATTTTAGATTCTTTTTCAAGATATAGCCTTCTTTGCTCAATCGTTTGATAATATTTGTTTTTTCTGATTTTTAATTTAATTCTATTTGAGATCAGATAAATACCTGCACAAATAACTAGGAAATAAAGAAGATAAGCCAGAAAATGCCTGTACCATGGCGGTGAAATTGTAAATGAAATTATTGAAGGCTCAGACTGGACACCATAACTATCCCTGACTTTTACTTTCATTATATAATTGCCTTCTCTAAGATTGGTATACTCTTTAATTGAAATTGTTGACCAGTTGCTCCACTCTTCATCAAAATTTTCTAATTGATATGAAAACTGTACATTTTCAAGGTTTTCATAAGTTGGTGATGAAAACGTAAAACGGACATGATTTGAAGAATATGGGATTCTTATATTTTCAATTTTATTTTGATTATTGTTGTTTAATGTAATTGTGTCACCTGGAAAAGAAAAACTGCGTATAAAGGCTTTTGGTTTGGCTGTATTATCAAGCAATTCAGAATCATAATGTGCCAGCCCATCAGTTAAGCCTATAAAAATATTATTGGGATCAATTGTATTCACGGATAAAAAATTATTGACAATATTTCCCGTCAACTTAGAAAATGGTGCATCAATTTTTTTGTAGCTATTTTTTTCTTTCATTAAAACACCCAAAGATTCATTATATGTATACCATAAATTTGATTGAGCATCTTCTTTTAATTCATTTATAATTGGAATATTTTTAAATAAATCAGACAGTTTTTTATCTTCATAAAACACTTCCTGTTCGGTCGAATACTTATAGAAATGATTATTGGTTTGGAAATAAATTTTACCGCCAATTTTTTGAATCCCCCCTATGCTTTTAAATTCATCAGTAAGCCGATCTATTTTTTTGACTTCTGAAAAGCTTTTCAAATCATTATTTAAAGTCATGCGATATAAAGACTCATCTTTTTTAAGCCATAAATAAGACTGATCAAACTCAAAATCCCTGGAAGACGTGTCAAATCCATCAATTTGATTTTTAAATTGAAACCCGTTAGGTGTTTTTTGGAAAACAGCAAATCCTTCATAATTCGAGCCGATAAAAAATCCTGGATGATTTGGTATCATTTTAAAACCATAATAACCTCTTGAATCAATTACCTGAGCAACTTTTCCGTTTTTAAATAATAATGCACCTCTGTTATTTGCACATATGAGTACATTGTCAATTACCTGTACATTCCATGATTGGGCAGTAGTGCCTTCAACAAGTTTAAAAACATCTTCTTTAAAACTATCATTCCATGAATGATAAAACACTCCCTGATTTGTTGCTACATACAAATTCCCTTCATAAAGAACGGAAGCATAAACGGTACTAATATTGTAACTAAAACCAAAATAGGTAAATGGAGAACTTTCATTAACAAACGCAATTCCATTATCAAGCCCAAGCCACAGATTATTTTTATTGTCGATAAAAGAAGTCAAAATAGTATTATTCTGAAGTCCTTTTTGACGATTTAAATGCTGAATAATTTTTCCGTTTAAATCACAAATTACCACACCATCTAATACAGAATTTAAAACAATGAATTTGTTTTTTATAACGGAGCCACCAAGTGAACTATTTTTTTTAATAAAATTATTTGCTTCTGTTTGCCAGGGTTTTACTGTTTTGTAATCATATACAAAAAGACCTTCCTCTAAGGTTGCCAAAATCAAATTATTATTAGGTAACATAAAAATGCCCCAAATTTCCTTATTATTTAAAGAAGTGGTACCCTTTAGCGGAAATAGCCTTTTGTCCTTATATTCCAGAACACCTAAAACTTTATCCTGAAAAAAGAGCCTGTTATTGACAAGGAAAGAAAACTGAAATTTTCTGGGAGCATTAAGTACCGTTAATTGGTTGTTTTTATAAAAAAAAGCTTTAGTAAAGGATTGAAAAACGACTTCTCCATTATAAACATGAATCTTCCAAATCAAATTTATATTCTTAATATCCTTTTTGTTTGCCATTTCAGAAACAGAAAAATATTTGAGATCTCCTTTATTATTTGCTTTAAAATAGCCAAACTCATTGTTTCCCCCTACAAATATTTTTCCAGAAGAATCTATTTTTAGACTTTTTATAGGTTCGCTATTAGGTAGGGAATAAGTTCGCCAGGTTGAACCGTCAAATTGTATTAGCCCGCTATTGTTGGCAAAATATACGTTACCATTCTTATCCTGATCAATATTCCAGTTTTGTGTACCTCCTTTATATTCTGTTCTTTTATAATTTTTTAAATCAGGCAATCCTATATGTTTTACCTGACAAAAAACACAAATAGGGAGTAAAAAAATTAGCTTAACTAAAACATAATGCAACCCTATAATTTTATTTCCCATTTTATTATTAATGATTTTTTATTCTTAAAATTCTAATATTAAGTATTGGAATTCGATATATTTTCTTAAACAAAATACAGCTTATTTTCATTTATGATAAATGTAGTGTTTTTTATATAATTAACATTACAATAACAATTAATAATATAGAATTAAATAATTGTTAATCAATAAATTAATTTTATTTTGATGTGTTTTTGTAGCATAATAAATTATAGTTTGATGTGTTTTTGTAAAGAAATTAAAGTGCATTTAGTAAAAAATTAACTTTATAATTGCATCAAATTACTAATTAATTAACCAAAATTTTTAGAAAAATGAAATTAACAAAATTACTTATTTTTTATATTTCGTCTCTACTGTTTTCAGTTATTGCAATGGCACAAGACGTTACGATAAATGGAACTATAAATGATGAAAATGGATTACCCGTCCCTGGGGCCACAATTTTGATAAAGGGCACAAAGAAGGCAACCGCTTCTGATTTTGACGGAAAATATCAAATTAGTGCTCCATCTAATGCAACGCTGGTTATAAGCTTTGTAGGATATAATACTATTGAGCAAGCCATAAATGGAAAAACAAGACTTGATATTAAATTGAAGACAGAATCTCAGGGATTAAATGAAGTTGTCGTTATCGGATACGGAACTCAAAAGAAAGGTTTAATAACAGGAGCTTCAGCTAATTTTAAAGGAGAAGCTCTTCAGGATCTTAATACTGGATCTGCAATGGAATCGCTTCAGGGTATTGCACCCGGAGTTGCTGTTACCAGAAATAGTGGAGCACCCGGTGCCGGAACTAAAGTAACTATTCGTGGAATGGGGACAATTGGTAATTCAAATCCTTTATACATTGTTGATGGTGTACCTGTTGGAAATATTGATTATTTGAGCCCTGCTGACATCGAATCAATAGACGTTTTGAAAGATGCTGCTTCTTCTGCAATCTATGGTTCAAGAGCTGCAAATGGAGTTGTTTTGGTAACAACTGTAAAAGGACGTAAGGGAAGACCCGCTAAAATTAGTTATGACTATTATTTTGGAATTCAAAATACATATAAAAACCTTGATCCTTTAAATGCTCAGGAATATATGTACATTATGGATGAGGGAATGGTTAATGATGGTAAAGCACCAAATGACTGGAAAGCAATGCTAACCAATAACACTTGGTTAAATGATAACTATCCAGGAGCTGGTACACAATTAGGCAATGAAATTTGGGACAACCTGCAAAACGGATGGAAAGGTACCAATTGGATTAATGAAATGTCTAGAAAAGATGCACCTATTGTAAGTCACGCGATAAATATTACAGGAGGAAGTGAAGACATTACATACTCAATGGGAGTTTCTTATTTTGATCAGGATGGTATTATTGGAGGAAACCTTGTTGATGCTGGTTTTAAAAGGTTTACCGCAAGATTAAATACTCAAATGGTGTTAAAAAAGAACGCACAGCATAATATTATTACCGTTGGGGAAAACTTTACTTATACGAATACTCAAAACAGAGGTGTATCAAACGGAGATATCTATGGTAACGATTTACACAACGCATTAGTTCAGAATCCTTTACAGCCAGCTTACTGGCAACCTGGTATAGAAAAAAATATCAGTCCACTAGGTTTTACACCAACATTAGATGGTATTCATAACACTCAGACCAATCCATTGGCTGTATTATATTACAGAAGTAACTTTAGTTATCCTAGGGATAATAAAATTATTGGTAATGTCTTTGCAGAGGTAGAACCTGTATTGAATTTAAAATTCAGATCGGCTTACGGAATAGATTCTTGGTTTGGATACGGAAGATCAATGAATCCAACTTATCATTTAGGTGTACTTTATAATGATGCTATTGATGGGGCTTCTCAGAATCAATATATGGGTATTAACTCAACATGGACTAATACCATTTCCTATGAAAAAAGATTTGGAAACCATAAAATTACAGCCGTGGCTGGTACTGAATTAATTCAATACGATCTAAATAATGAGATAAGTGCATCCAGAAATGGTTTATTGTTTGGTACTGATCCAAAATATGCGTATTTAAATAATACAAAATCCCCTGAAACCATAAATGATATTAGTGCTAGTGGTCGGGATATAGGCGCTAACGGAGGTGGTATAATGTCATACTTCGGAAGAGTGCAATATGATTATAAAGAGAAATACCTTTTTTCGGGCACAATGCGTGTTGATGGCTCATCTAATTTTGCACAAGGTGAAAGAACGAGTTATTTCCCATCGGTATCTGCAGGTTGGGTAGTTACAAAAGAAGATTTTATGTCTGGTATGTCAGGTATAGTTGATTATGCTAAAGTAAGAGCCAGCTGGGGACAAAATGGAAACGAATCAGTACCTAATGCCTTCTATTACAATTCAGTTATTGAGTATGCATTCCCAGGATACTTCTTCGGAGACACCAAACCCATTTCAGGTGCAACTGCTTATCCTAAAATACTTCCTAATCCAGTAATATCATGGGAAACATCGGAACAATTAGATTTTGGCCTTGATTTAGCTTTCTTAGATTCACGATTAGGAGCAACGATTGACTGGTACAAAAAATCAACTAAAGGCTGGTTAGTTTTAGATGCTATCAGAGGAACAACTGGATTAGAGCCTCCATATGTCAATGGTGGCACAATCGTTAACTCCGGACTTGAGTTTTCAGTAAACTGGAAAGATAAAATTGGAGATTTTAAATATGGCGCTACAGTAAGTGGTGCTTTTAACAAAAATGAGGTAACAGAAGTTAACAATGCTGACGGTATAATTCATGGAAAATCTCATGTATTGTCTCAGGGAACTTCAGAAATTTCAAGAGCCCAAGTTGGACAACCAATTGGTTATTTCTATGGTTATAAAACAAATGGTATAATCCAAAACCAACAAGAAGCAGATGCTTATGTAGGACCAACAGGACAACCTTATTTTGCAGACCAACGTCCTGGTGATGTACGTTTTGTAGATCAAAACCAGGATGGTGTTATTGATGAAAAAGACAAAGGGTATTTAGGAAAGCCAAACCCTGATTTTGAGTTAGGTATACAGTTGAATTTTGAATTTAAAAATGTCTATTTAAATACAACAATGGCAGGTAAATTTGGAAGACAGATTATGCAATCGTACAGATCTTTTTCTGATAGTCCTAAACAAAATTATACTTCTGATGTTTTTAATCGTTGGCATGGTGAGGGAACTTCAAACAAAATGCCTAGATTATCTTCTGTTTCAAATAGAAATACCAATGAAATTTCAGACATCTACATGCACGACGCTGATTATTTAAGAATTAATAACTTAACTATAGGATATAATTTTAATGAGATATTAGCGAACATAAAATTTATATCAAACTTAAAATTCTATGTAGCTGTAAACAACTTATACACTTTTACAGAGTATGATGGTATGGATCCGGAGGTTCGTTTTGGAGGAGATGACACAAATCAAGCTTGGGCTTCAGGAGTTGATCTTGGTTTATATCCGCAATCCAGAACAGTAATGTTTGGTCTAAGTGCAGATTTTTAATAAAACACATTATAACAATGAAAAATATAAAATATTTAGTAGCACTTTCAGCACTTTTTGCTGCCACAAGTTGCGAAAATTACATCGATACAGAGAATATTTACGGAAAAGATTTGAACACTTTCTACAAGACACCTACAGATATTGATGAAGCTATCGCGGGTGTTTATAATGCTATATACACGGTAAATATTCATAGTGAAGAGCAAATGGCTGCCAACCTTATGGACAATATGATGTTAGGTGGTGGCGGAGCTGATGATAAAACAGCCAAATGGGTAGATAATTTTGAAGACCCGACTGAAGATACGTATCGTGATATGTGGCTTCAGTCCTACAAAGGAATTACAAGAGCCAATGCCATTATTGAGAGAACACCTGAAGCAGATTTCAAACCGTTCTTTCCTACCCAAGAGGAGGCGGATCAATTCAAAAAGCAAGCAGTTGGTGAAGCTTTGTTTATGAGAGCCTTTTTCTACTTTAGATTGGCTAAATTCTTCGGTGGAGTTCCTTTAATTACTACGTTTGACGGAGACAGAAAAGTATCAAGATCTTCTTATACTGAAACTTATGCGCAAATTGCTGCTGATTTAAAGCTGGCTATTGAAACAATGCCTGCTACACCGGTGACTAGTATTCCAACTTCTCGCTATGGGCATGCCAATAAATGGGTGGCGGAGGCCTATTTAGCACGTGTTTATTTGTACTATACTGGATATATGACAAATATTGAAAAACAGACTACAGAAACATTGCCATTAGCTGGTGGCGGATCTCTAAGCGCTACAGATGTAGCGGGTTATTTAAATGACTGTATGTCAAATAGCGGTCATGGTCTGGTATCAGATTTTAGAAATCTTTGGCCATACTCATATGTAAATATAGCTTCAGGAACTAATGTATTGCCTTGGGCTGCAACTGAAAATTTATCATGGGCAGGACAGGATGGTTTAACGCCGACTTTTGGAAC
Organism: uncultured Flavobacterium sp.; assembly: GCA_965650235.1. Taxonomy (GTDB): domain Bacteria; phylum Bacteroidota; class Bacteroidia; order Flavobacteriales; family Flavobacteriaceae; genus Flavobacterium. Next base: position 38,597 of record CBFGNY010000004.1, read on the forward strand.
TGGCAATAGAGAATCTATGTTTGTACAAAGATTTTCTTTTGGTGATTGGGGATGGTCAAATGGTAACATTTACACCAACAGGCTAGTTTTGTTTAACTCTTTGCGTGGACAGTCATTAGTCCCTTTTGGAGAAGGTTGGGGTTGGTGTACAGTAAATCCTAAATTATGGGGTAATTGGTCTGACACAGATCCAAGAAAGAAAGGTTCTATACTTCAGGTTGGCCAGGCTGATCAGAAAACTGACGGTTATGTTGCAGGCAAAGGAGATCATGAAACAGGATTTTTTAATAAAAAATATACATCAATACAATATGCAAATGATAAAGGAGCTAATGTAAGTATGTTTGTCCAACTATATGATTGGGCTAATGTAGACTTTCAATTAAGTCATGCACAAGATTTTATCTTAATGCGTTATGCTGATGTTCTATTAATGCATTCTGAAATCACTAAAACTCCAGGAGGAATGAATGCTGTGAGACAAAGAGCTGGCGGTTTACCACCTTTAGGTTACTCTCTTGAAGCTTTAAAAGAAGAGCGTTTACATGAACTTGCTTTTGAAGGTTTGCATTGGTTTGACCTAGTACGCTGGGGAGATGTAGATACTGCATTTAATGATCCTATTCCAGTAAACAATTCAGGAACTGCTGTAAATTATACTGCAAAATACAGAACAGAAACCAAAGGTTTGGTTCCGATTCCTGAAACGGAAATTAGATTAGCCAATGGAGATTATAATCAAAACCCGGGTTGGTAAAATTAATAACTATTAATAACTACAATATGAAAATTAATAAAATAATATATCTCATCCTTGCTTCGTTTTTGCTTGTTTTTACAGCATGTGAACCAATTGTAGACGAAGCAAGTTTAAGTGATTCAACCGATGTTGCGGGAGTTGAACTGGTGGCCAAACAAAGCACTCCAGGAGGTAATAAAGTTACAATTAGCATGGTTTCAGCTGGAATTACAGGGTATTGGGACTATAATTTAGGAACAGCACTTACTAATGAAACAACAATTGTTTATCCTATACCAGGTAAATCCACATTTACGTATGTAGGAACCTTAGGCTCTCAATTTTTCACTAAAACAATTGACGTACAAATTGATCAGCTGGATACAAGATTAGATCAGGATTGGTATGATCTGGTTAGTGAAAACACAACTGCAGGCAAAACATGGGTTTTTGATGGTGCAGCCGGATCAGGAAAATTTTGGTGGTTTATGTCTCCCCCTGACAATACTGATTCTGCAATGTCTGCGTGGTGGAATGCAGGAGATTGCTGCCCACCCGTTGATGCAAGCGGAAAAATGCATTTTGACCTAGATGGCGCTGCCAATTATAATCATTATGCTACAACTTCCTCAACACCTACAAAAGGAAGTTTTGTATTAGATGTAACGAATAAAAAACTAATCATTAAAGACTCTAAAATTTTAGGTTATGAAGCCGCCAGTCCAGATAATATTTATAGCATTATCACACTTACTGAAGATAAATTGGTTTTATATGTCCCAAATAAAAATGTAAAAGATCCAGGTACCGGATGGACATTTGTTTTTAGACCGGAATAAATATGTTTGTTTAGTTTGACTTCGAAAAGGGAAGCCTACCAACTTCCTTTTTCGAATTATCAAAACAAACAATTAAAGAGTAATACAATATTAAAGCAAGTTTAAGTTTGGTTGTTAGAATAGTCCATATTCTTTGATTATGGGCTATTTTTTTAATCAATTTTTACTGGAAATAGACTTTTAAAGTCAAAAAAACATTAAACAGAACAATGAAAAAAAAAATATCCTTTATTATTACTTGTTTATGTTTTTCTATAGCTGTTTTTCCACAACAGAAAAACAAAAAACAAGAATTCACAACAACCAACAAAAAAATCACAGTATACACCACTGCTAATAGTACCAAATTAAGGTTAACCCCTACTGATAATTTATTCTTTTCTGCATCATCGCAGCCTTTAGAAACGGAAACTTCCATTTTTGTAGAACCTTCCAAAAAATTTCAACTTTTTATGGGAATCGGAGGCGCCATTACGGATGCCAGTGCTGAAATATTTGCAAAACTTTCAACAGAAAAACAAACTGAATTCTTAAATGCCTATTACGATAAAGAAAAAGGAATTGGCTATTCTTTGCTAAGAACAACGATACAAAGTTCTGATTTTGGCAGTGAAAGCTATTCTTATATCGAAGAAGGAGATAAAGATTTAAAAACTTTTTCTATTGATCATGATAAAAAATACCGCATTCCGTTAATCAAACAAGCCATACAAACTGCTGGTGGCAAACTAACGACTTATGTTGCGCCATGGTCTCCAAATGCCTTCATGAAAAGCAATAAAAATATCCTAAAAGGCGGTACTTTACTCCCTGAATATTATCAGACATGGGCGCGCTTTTATGCAAAATTTATAAAAGCTTATCAAAAAGAAGGAATCCCGATATGGGGAACCTCAACCCAAAACGAACCAATGGCTGTTCAAACCTGGGAGTCCTGTATTTACACTGCTGAGGAAGAAAGGAATTTCATAAAAAACTTTCTTGGTCCAACATTAAAAAAAGAAAAATTAGGTAATGTTAAAATCATAGCATGGGATCACAATCGTGATTTAATGAACCAAAGAGCAAATGTAATTTATTCAGACCCGGAAGCATCAAAATATGTCTGGGGGATGGGTTTTCACTGGTATGAAAACTGGTCTGGAGGCTTGCCAATGTTCGAAAATGTTGGTAAAGTAAATCAAGCTTATCCTGACAAAGCATTGCTGTTTACAGAAGGATGTGTCGAAAAATTTGATGCCGCAAAATATCAATTCTGGCCTAATGCAGAAAGGTACGGCACTTCTATGATTAATGATTTCAATAACGGAACCGTCGGCTGGACAGACTGGAATATTCTTCTGGATCAGAATGGAGGACCAAATCATGTTGGCAATTTTTGTTTCGCACCTATACATGCTGATACTACAACGGGAGAATTAATTTATACACCTTCCTATTACTATATTGGACATTTCTCAAAATTCATTCATTTGGATGCAATACGTGTAAGTTCAGCAGTAAGCAGAAGCAGTTTATTAAGCACTTCTTTTTTAAATACTGACGGAACAATGGCAACCATTGTAATGAATCAGACAGATAAGGAAGTGATGTACAATCTTATTATACATTCTGAAAAAACAATAGTTAAAATTCCGGCGCACGCGATACAAACTTTAGTGTATTAATAATTATTCCATTAAAGTTGTTCAAAAGAAAATTGATTTCAGGATTAAAATTGATGTAGAACAGTAAAAATTAATTTGTTCAAATAGTTATTAAAATCACGAAATCAAATACATTTTTGTTAGTGTTCACCTTCACCATTAGTGAATTAGTCTGTACCAGTAAATAAAAAAACAGACATGAAGACATCTCTTTTTTAAAATATAATTTCATTAAATAAATCATGACTAAATTAATTTTAACCTTACTGTTACTATTGTTTTCAATAGCTTTTTTTGGACAAGGCTTTTTGCATCGTGATGGACAAAAAATTGTCGATGGCGAAGGAAAAAATGTAGTTTTAAGAGGTTTGGGATTAGGTGGGTGGATGGTTCAGGAGGGATATATGCTCCAGACACAGTCTTTTGCCAGTCCACAGCATATGATTAAACAGAAAATTCAGGATTTAATAGGAGAAGAAAACACAAAAGAATTTTATGCCGCTTATAAAACTACCGGAATTACAAAAAGGGATATCGATTCGTTAGCAGCCTGGGGGTTCAATTCTGTTCGTTTGCCAATGCATTATAATTTGTACACGCCTGCTGTTGAAGAAGAGAAAAATAGCGATATTACATGGATTGAAGAAGGATTTACCATGACAGACAATTTGCTGAAATGGTGTACCGAAAACAAAATATATTTGATTTTAGATTTGCATGCTGCTCCCGGCGGACAAGGAAATGATGCGGCAATTTCAGATTATGACAACACTAAACCTTCTCTGTGGCAAAGTGAAGCCAATCAGAAAAAAATGATTGCCTTGTGGAAAAAATTAGCCTCACGTTATAAGGATAGCCCGTGGATTGGAGGTTACGATATCATCAATGAACCCAACTGGAATTTTACCGGAACCAATATAAATGGCTGTGACGAGAATTCAAATGCCCCTTTAAGAGAATTAATGGTGGCAGTTACAAAAGCAATTCGTGAAGTAGACACAAATCACTTAATTTTTATTGAAGGCAATTGCTGGGGAAATAACTACAACGGAATTTTTCCTTTATGGGATGAAAATATGGCTGTGAGTTTTCATAAATACTGGAATTATAATACCACAGCTTCCATTCAAAAAATGCTGGATTACAGGACAAAATACAACGTTCCGATATGGTTGGGAGAAAGCGGAGAAAACTCGAATGTCTGGTTTAAAGATGCTATTTCTTTAGTTGAAAAAAATAATATCGGATGGGCCTTCTGGCCAATGAAGAAAATAGAAAATATTGCCGGAATAACTTCGGTTACTAAAATTCCTGAATATGATGTTTTATTAAAATACTGGAAAAACGGCGGAGAGAAACCTTCTGTAGATTTTGCCAAAAGAGCTCTAATGAAAATGGCAGAAAATTACAAAATGGAAAACGTAACTGTAAAACCAGATGTAATCGATGCCATGTTTAGACAAGTGCAGACAAATGAAACAAAACCTTATAAAAAAAATTTAATTCCGGGAAAAATTTTCGCAACTGAATATGATTTAGGAACAAACGAACAAGCTTATCTGGATAAAGATTATGTAAATTACAAAGTTGATACAGGAACTTCTGTAGAGTGGAACAAAGGAAATTCCATGCGAAATGATGGCGTTGATATTTTGCCCTGCAAAGAAGCTGATTCAAATGGATTTCAGGTCTCATTTATTGAAGATGGTGAATTTTTACAACTTACTGCTGAAGTCAAAAAAAGCAAAATATATAAAATTGCTTTTCGTTATTCGAGCGAAAGTGCTTCTGGCAAGCTCTATTTAGAGATAAATGGTCAAAAATCCGAAAGCATAGTATTGCCATCAACCGGTGGGAATGAGTATTGGAAAACAGCAAATTTATCAGGAGTACAATTAAAATCAGGAAACAATACAATTAAAATAGTTTTTGAAACAGGAGGTTTTAATTTAAATTATGTAGATTTTAATTAGTCAAAAAAAATCATCTAAAGATAATAGTAAAAAGCATTTTTAAAATTTATTTTGATAAAATTTGTAATTAAAATAAAGATTTAAAAATATAACTAATATGAAAAGATTCTGCTGCCTATCTCTAATTTTAATGCTGATTTTTATTAGCCTTTCTTCTTATGGTCAAAACTTAAAAGTCATGTCCTATAATATTCGTTTGGATACTGCTTCTGATGAAGAAAATGCATGGCCAAACCGAAAAGACTTTTTTACTTCCCAAATTCAGTTTTACAACCCGGATATTTTTGGTGTTCAGGAAGCAACGCCAAATCAGGTTGTTGAAATAACTTCATCTTTACCGGATTATAACAAATTTGGAATAGCCAGAGAAGGAGAAGGAAAAGGAGAAGCTTGTACTGTTTATTATAAAAAAGATCGTTTTAAAATCCGGCAATCAAATACATTTTGGTTATCTGAAACTCCAAATATTATTTCAAAAGGCTGGGATGCCGCCTGCAATAGAATTTGTACATATGGATTATTTGAAGATTCGAAAACGAAAAAAGTATTTTGGGTTTTTAATACACACCTGGATCATGTTGGTGTTGAAGCAAGAATTAAAGGTATTGAACTTATTCTGTCTAAAATAAAAGAAGTTAATGCTAAAAAATATCCTGTAATTTTTATGGGCGATTTTAATTCTGAACCCCATACTGAACAAATTCTTGAGATAAAAAAGGTAATGGATGATACCCGGGAAATCTCCATACAAAAGCCATTCGGTCCATCAGGCACTTTTAATGGCTTCAAACATAACGAACCAGTTAATCTTTTAATAGATTATATTTTTATTTCCAAAAACAACAGTTTTAAAGTATTAAAACATGCTGTTTTGAGCGATGCAGTAAATTTAAAATACCCATCAGATCATCTTCCCGTTTATATTGAAATTAATTAATCAAAAATGAAAAAAACAGTAACACTTCTCTTGCTATCAATGTCTTTTTATGGATTTGCCCAACAAGAAACAATCGATCAAAAAGTCAATACTTTATTGAAAAAAATGACAATTGAAGAAAAAATTGGTCAGCTTAACCAATATACCGGTGACAATTCGGCCACAGGCCCAATTACCATTAATCCAAATAAACAAGCCGAAATCAAAGCAGGTTTAGTAGGATCTATGCTGAATATCATCGGAACCAAATATACCCGTCAATATCAGGAACTAGCCATGCAGTCACGTCTTAAAATTCCGTTGTTATTTGGTCAGGATGTAGTACATGGATATAAAACCACGTTTCCTATTCCGTTGGCAGAAGCTGCCAGTTGGGATTTGGATGCTATTGAATTGGCAGCAAGAGTTGCCGCGAAAGAAGCATCTGCAAGCGGAATTCACTGGACATTTGCACCAATGGTTGATATTGGCCGTGACCCACGTTGGGGACGCGTGATGGAAGGCGCCGGTGAAGACACATATTTAGGTTCTAAAATAGCTTATGCCAGAGTAAAAGGTTTTCAGGGTAATAAATTGGGCGATTTGAATTCGGTTATGGCCTGTGTAAAACATTTTGCAGCTTATGGTGCAGCCGTTGGAGGAAGAGATTACAACTCAGTTGACATGAGTGAAAGAATGTTATGGGAAACGTACCTCCCTCCTTTTAAAGCCGCTTTAGATGCAGGAGCCGCTACTTTTATGAATTCTTTTAATGATGTTAATGGAATTCCGGCTACCGGAAATGCATATCTACAACGAGATATTTTAAAAGGAAAATGGAACTTTCAGGGATTTGTAGTTTCTGACTGGGGTTCTATTGGAGAAATGGTAGCACACGGTTATTCAAAAAATTTAAAAGCAGCTGCACTTTCTGCCATTACAGCCGGAAGTGATATGGATATGGAAAGTAATGCCTATCGTTATAATTTGGCCGAACTGGTTAAAGAAGGTAAAGTTTCTATTGATCTGATTGATGATGCGGTAAAAAGAATTCTTCGTAAAAAATTCGAATTAGGATTATTTGATGACCCTTACCGATATTCAGATGGAACGAGAGAAGAAAAAGAATTAAACAATCCTGAAAACAGAAAAGCTGCTCTTGAAGTAGCTAAAAAAAGTATTGTTTTATTGAAAAATGAAAAACAGACTTTGCCTCTTTCTAAAAATCTGAAAACCATAGCTTTTATTGGCCCGATGGTAAAAGAATACAAAGCCAATATGGGATTCTGGGCTGTTGATTTACCAGAAGTTAATTATGATAAATGGGTGGTTTCGCAATGGGATGGACTGCAAAATAAAGTAGGCAAAAACACTAAATTGCTTTATGCTAAAGGATGTGAGGTCGATGGAGATAATAAGAATGGTTTCGCTGATGCTGTTGCAAAAGCAAAACAAGCAGATGTAGTGATTTTAAGTATTGGAGAAAGACACAATATGAGCGGAGAAGCAAAAAGCCGCAGTGATATTCATTTGCCGGGCGTTCAGGAAGATCTTGTAAAAGCCATTATGGCTACCGGAAAACCGGTTGTTGTTTTGGTAAATGCCGGAAGGCCACTTGTTTTTAATTGGACTGCTGATAATGCTCCTGCCATTTTATACACCTGGTGGCTGGGAACTGAAGCCGGAAATGCTATTGCAGATGTCTTGTTTGGCGATTACAATCCGTCTGGTAAGTTGCCTATGACTTTTCCTAGAGAAATTGGCCAAATTCCAATTTATTACAATCATTTCAGTACCGGAAGACCTGCCCCAAACGATGAGGCTACTGGTTATGTTTCCGCCTATATTGATTTAAAAAACTCTCCTAAATTTCCTTTTGGATATGGATTGAGTTATACCAAATTCAATTATAGTGATTTGAAATTATCTTCTGTAAAAATGAAAAATACAGAAACCATTAAAGTTTCTTTTCAATTATCAAATGTTGGAAAAGTAGCTGGAGAAGAAGTCGTTCAGTTGTATTTGCAGGATAAATTTGGTTCTGTTGTACGGCCAGTTTTAGAATTGAAGGATTTTCAGAAAGTAAACCTGAATACCGGAGAATCCAAAACTATTGAATTCACAATTGACAAAGAAAAACTCTCTTTCTATAATAATACATTAGAATGGGTTGCCGAACCGGGAGATTTTGAAGTTATGATTGGTACCTCATCCGCAGATATTAAACTGAAATCTCGTTTTGAGTTAGTAGATTAAAAATAGATTTTAAATGAAAATGCCTCTAAAAACTAGAGGCATTTTTTTTACTGATAAATTTCTTTATTGTGCTGCTTCAACTTTAGCTGTTACCTCAGCTTCCGTTCCTTCAAAAACTTCTGTGGTTGTTTTACCTTTTTCAGTTTTCGTAACAGTTCCAACCGTAACACCGTCTGTGGTAGACAAATTAACCTCAACACGTTTTTTATCGTATTTCGATGTATCAAAACAATCTGTTTTTTAGTGTGCATATTTTCCTTTAGCATCAAAGTGAGCCAAACATTGTGCAGTTTCCTCGGCTGTACAGCCTTTTTCTTTGCACATTTTAATGCATTCTTCTTTGGTCATTCCTGACATATCGCCGCATTTAGAAATTAAACCAGCGTGTAGTTCTGATTTTGAACAGCACAAAAGATTTCCAGCGATATCAGATGGTGCTTGTCCATCACCTAAAATTGGCGCAATTACCAATCCGATTAAACAGGTCAGTTTAATTAAAATATTCATTGATGGTCCCGAAGTATCCTTAAACGGATCTCCAACTGTATCTCCAGTCACGGCAGCTTTGTGCGCATCAGAACCTTTATAAGTCATTTCTCCATTGATCATTACTCCGGCTTCAAAAGATTTTTTAGCATTATCCCAGGCACCTCCGGCATTGTTTTGAAAAACGGCCCAAAGTACTCCCGAAACGGTAACTCCTGCCATATATCCGCCTAACATTTCAGCAATCAACTGATTGTTGTCTGCATAAACTAATTTCCCTAATAACACGATTGCAATTGGAAAACCAATCGTTAAGATTCCAGGCAGCATCATTTCACGCAATGCAGCTTTTGTAGAGATTTCAACACATTTTCCATATTCAGGTTTTCCGGTTCCTTCCATAATTCCCGGAATTTCCTTAAACTGGCGGCGAACCTCATAAACCATGTCCATCGCTGCTTTCCCAACAGAATTCATAGCTAATGCTGAGAAAACTACAGGAATCATTCCACCCACAAATAACATGGCCAAAACTGGCGCCTTAAAAATATTAATTCCGTCAATTCCTGTAAATGTTACATATGCTGCAAATAATGCCAATGATGTTAAAGCTGCAGAAGCAATTGCAAATCCTTTTCCGGTTGCTGCAGTTGTGTTTCCAACAGAATCTAAAATATCTGTTCTGGTGCGAACTTCTTTTGGCAATTCGCTCATTTCGGCAATTCCCCCGGCATTGTCAGAAATTGGTCCGAAAGCATCAATTGCCAACTGCATTGCTGTAGTTGCCATCATTGCCGAAGCTGCTAAGGCAACACCATAAAATCCTGCCAAAGCATAAGATGTCCAGATGGCTGCTGCGAATAATAACACTGTTGGAAAAGTCGAAATCATTCCGGTTGCCAAACCTGCAATCACATTTGTACCTGCTCCCGTTGAAGATTTTTGAACAATTGCCATAACCGGTTTTGTGCCTAATCCTGTGTAGTATTCCGTAACTGATGAAATGGCTCCACCAACCACTAATCCGACCAAAGTAGCATAGAAAACCCTCATTGCAGAGATATATTTAGAACCTTCTCCAAAAAAACTCATCTGCATTGTTTCCGGCAACATATATTCTACTAAAAAGTAGCAGGCGATTGCAGTTAAAACAATCGAAACCCAGTTTCCTATATTTAGTGCTTTTTGAACTTGTGCTTCTTTGGCATTGTCATCAGAAATTTTTACCAGCATTGTTCCGATAATAGAGAATATGATTCCGAAACCGGCAATGGCCATCGGGAGTAAAATTGGACCAATTCCGCCAAAAGCATCCTGAATATTTCCACCCATATCTTTTATAACATAATTCCCAAGTACCATAGCTGCAAGAACCGTTGCAACATAAGAACCAAATAAATCAGCTCCCATACCTGCAACATCACCTACATTATCACCAACGTTATCTGCAATTGTTGCCGGATTACGAGGATCATCCTCCGGGATTCCGGCTTCTACCTTTCCTACTAAATCTGCACCAACATCAGCTGCTTTTGTATAAATTCCGCCTCCCACTCTGGCAAACAATGCAATTGATTCTGCACCAAGTGAAAATCCCGCTAATGTTTCCAGAACAACAGTCATGGTTTCGGTATCTTTCCATACTCCTCCTGATAAAAGATTAAAGAAAATTATAAAAAAACCTGTCAAACCCAATACTGCTAAGCCTGCAACTCCTAAACCCATTACGGTTCCGCCTCCAAAAGAAACTTTTAAAGCCTGAGGCAAGCTTGTACGTGCGGCTTGTGTAGTCCTAACGTTTGTTTTGGTTGCTATTTTCATCCCAATATTACCTGCATAAGCTGAAAATAATGCGCCAAAAATGAATGCCACTACGATTAATAAATGTGTTTTTACCCCCGGAATAAATGTAATTCCTGCTAAAGCAATACTGGCAATAATTACAAAGATGGTTAATAATTTATATTCGGCTTTTAAGAAGGCCAATGCACCTTCATAAATGTAATCTGAAATCTCTTTCATCTTACCGTCTCCAGCGTCTTGTTTTAACACCCAACTCCTTTTTATTCCCATGAAAAGTAATCCTAAAATTGCCATTACAATTGGCAAGTAAATCATAAATGCATTCATAATATTTAATGGTTTTGGTTAATAGTCAACTAATTAAACTAATTTAAACAAAAAAGCAATACTCTTAACGGAGTATTGCTTTTTTTATAAAATTATGTAACCTTAAATTATTTAATGCTAAATAATCCTTCCGGTTTGTTTTCTATGTCATTAAAACGCTTTGTGCACTCATCAATAATTGCAAAAGCTTCGTTTACATCTCCCCAGCCTTCAACATCTACTTTTTTGTTTTCAAGGTCTTTGTAAACCTGAAAGAAATGCTCGATTTCTTTCAATAAGTGTCCGTTGATATCTGAAAGGTCATTTAATGAATTCCAGATTGGATCTGAAACTGGTACACAGATAATTTTTTCATCCGGTCCTTTGTCATCAGCCATGTGGAAAACTCCAATTGGTTTTACTTCTATAACACATCCAGGAAAAGTTGGTTCGTTTATCAAAACCAATACATCAAGAGGATCACCGTCAAGAGCTAAAGTTTCCGGAATAAATCCGTAATCTGCCGGGTACATCATTGAAGAGAACAACATTCTGTCGAAACGCATTCTTTTGATTTCAAAATCGTACTCATATTTATTTCTGCTTCCTCTTGGTATTTCGATTAATACATCGAAAGTTGTTAGTTTGTCTGCGGTCATTTTTACTTTTTATTATTTCTATAAATTCGATTGCAAAAGTAACCAAAGAATCCTTTTTTACAATAAAAAACGATGTAATATCTTTATTAAGTTTTAAGAAACAAGCAATTAATACGTGATTTTTCGATTTCGCTTATTTAAGTAATAATGCCAAAGCAAATAGGTCGCATAAGATCGAAACGGACTCCATTGTTGGGCATGAATTGCCATCTCCTGTTTATCATGAATATTGAATAACTCTTTGATGGTATTTATTACTGCAATATCACCTAATGGAATCAAATCGGGTTCTTGCATACAGAACATCAAATAAATATCAATCGTCCAATTACCGATTCCTTTTAATTTGATGAGCTCTTCCCGAACTTCTTTTCCCGATTTTGTGGCTAAGCCTTCAATATCTAATTCTTTGTTCACAACAGCTTCTGCAAGAATCTTGATATATGTTGTTTTTTGACGGCTTACACCCAGATTTCTAAATTCTTCATTCGGTAAAATCAACATAGTTTCAGGATTGCAAATTGTATAGTTTTTAATTTTTAAAAATGTGGCTTTCGCCGAATCTATAGAAACTTGTTGTTCGAGAATTAATAAAACCAAAGTTTCAAAACCCTGAGGACGTTTTGGAATGGTTGGCAATCCATATTTTTCAATAATCTCCTTAAATATTGAATTTTTGGTTAATAAAAAATCGAAAGCTTCTTGCATAACGTGTTTTTGAGTCCCGAGTAGAAATGTAAATCCTGTTATTTTTTTCTTTAAAAAATAAAAATTGAAACGGATAGTGGGATTGGCTTCTAAAATTAAATAAAAAAGGAATCTCGCAAAGGCGCAGAAACGCAAAGAATTTTAAAAACTTAGCGACTTGGCGTCTTTGCGAGATTATTAAAAGTTTGAACTTTAAAATTTTTAGAAATAAAATCCGAAAGATCCTTTTACTGCAAATTTAGCGGCATCCGGCATATCCAAATAATTTCCTCTCCATGAAAAATCAATTCTGAAAACTTTAAAAATATTCCCAATTCCGGCGTTGTATTCCCAATATATATTTTCTGGTGCATTATAAGGCAAACCAGAAGCGTTAATGGCTCTATTTTCATCAGAAATTGTTCCATGAACTGCTCTGACACCCACAAATTCTCTCCAGTTTAATTTTCTCATAAATGGAATTCTGGCAAATATTCTTCCTCCAAAATCATGATTCCATTGCAATGTAGTGTATTGATCAGTGACAAATTCGTAGAAATTCAGGTTACTAAAAGTATTTTCTATTGTAAAATACGTTTGATTACCCGGAATTACACTCATTAGACCTAACGGAATGGTTCCGAAAGTTTTTCCCGTTTCAAGTGTAATATTTGTTCTTCCTAAAGGTCCTATAATAATGGGCTGTCTATAAAACAACTGTACTTTTTCATAAGCAAAATCACTGTTTAAAACACCTTTAATACCATAAGTGAAATTAACAAAGAAGTGACTAAACGGGCTGTCAACAAGATCACGCTCAACTCCATAACCGATGGTTTTGCGATTTGGCATAAACTCAAACTGAATATTAGCCTCGGTTTGTGTTACTTTACTTTCAACAACACCAGCCGGATTTGAAACCGATGGTAAAGTCTTATAATAATCTAAACTAAATGTTGGAGATGCCGATTCTAATGTCCGATACGAGAAACCTGTAGAAACTATGAAATTCTTCTTAGCTTCCATTTCAACAGAAACATTACTCAAATTAATATTCGTCAATTTTCCGTTGCTTCCTGTAGTAAATAAAGCCGAAGAAGCAAAACTCCTCCCTAAAACATCATTTGTTGAGGTTAAACTTGCACCAATCTGCTCGATGTCACGTCTGTTACCTCCGGAAATAATAAATCGGTTTTTCTTATCGACCATCCATTTTCCGGAAACTCCATATTTGAATTTATTGTCATCAAAACCATATGCTGTATAGGCTTGTATACGCCATGGATCATTTGGACCAAAGTAGGTCCTTCCTCCTACTCTTAACCGCAGACCTTCAACTTCATTATATCCAAATGTGGAGAAGATAGGACCGTAATCAAAGTTTTTAAATTCTATATAACCGCTTCCTAAAATAGAAACCAGATTATATAATTGCTTAAATTTTTTGACAGTCTGCAAAGTATCCAGCATTTTGTAAATACCCTGTTCATCTTTATTCAATTTTTCAAAACGATTTTCATCCCAGAATTCATCCGGCCGGTCATAAACAGCATTGTCTATATAATTGACTTCTTCTTTATAAAATTTTTCAGGTTTCTGAATATTGAATTTATGGTTTCGATATAATGTGGTACGCTTTCCATAAACTCCTTTTGATTTTTCTTTTTTGTTTAAAGCAAAATCAGACATCATATAATCTCGTGTCAAAAGGAAAACCGAATCATTTTCTACTTCAAATTCCTGCTCGATATAAATATCTTTTACCCAGTTAATATTAGCACTTTTGGTAACACCCATATTAATTTTCTTGATAGCAAAAGTGGTGTCGTTTACCCAAAAATCACCTTTAAAAGTCAGTTCGTTTTTACGTCTTGGATAAAAAACAATATTATAACACCATTTTTTATCAATGTAAGCACTGTCTTTCAGGACATAATTATAGACATCAATTCCTGTTTTTGAAAGCGGGCTTGTGAAACTTTTATCAAAAAATTTCAAATGATTGTCGTAAATATTATAATCAGAATAAAGGTCTTTTACAAAAGATAAAATCTGCTGATTTCCGTTGAAGCCGGACATTTTGTTTCCTGTAATATTTTCTTTTACCTTCTTTAATTTATTATCCCCATAAACATTGTAAACAGATTCATTGATAAAAATTGGCAGATACGTTTTTCCGGTAACATCAGAAGTATCAACATGGTTGAAAACAAACTCCATTCCTTTAAAAAGCTTGTTTTTCATAAAAGTACTGTCAATCGTGTTCATATCAAACTCGACTTTTTCGTACTTCTGCATTTGATACTGATTAAATATGTAAAGACCGTTTTTACGTTTTCTCTCCCATATTTTTCTCAAAATATCCAAAGCAGGATTATTTTTTTTAGATGTTTTTCCAGTAAAAATTACAACTTCACTAAGTGCTTCAGGTTCACTTAAAATAATTTTGAAATTATAATTTACAGCTTTTTCCAAAGGAACTTCCTTATCTGAAAAACCTGCCGAAGTAACCAATAAAGCAGTATAGGTATTTTGTGATTCCAAATAAAAGCGCCCATCTTCATTAGAAACTATTCCGGTATTGGAACCTTTAAAAACAACATTTGCAAACGGAATAGGCTGATTGGATTTATCCGTGACAATTCCACTCACTTTCGTTTGTGCAAAGACAATATTCGCAAAAGCAAATACAAAAAACAGACTGAGCAAAATTATTCTTTTCATATTCCGGCAAAAAAAAACTTCATCAATTAATTATGACTGATGAAGTTTTATAAGTATTGTTTAATTTACTATTTGTACATTACTTTCTTTACTGCTTTTACTACATCAGCTGCATTTGGCAACCAGTCTTTTAGTAAAACAGGAGAGTAAGGCGCAGGAGTATCTGCAGTTGTAATACGTTGAATTGGAGCATCAAGAAAATCAAAAGCCTGTTCCTGAACGATATAAGTTATTTCAGATGAAATACTTGCAAATGGCCAGGCTTCTTCTAAAATTACCAAACGATTTGTTTTTTTAACTGATTTCAAGATCGCTTCGTTATCCATTGGACGAACTGTTCTTAAATCGATAATCTCACATGAAATCCCTTCTTTAGCTAATTCATCTGCAGCGATATAAGCCTCTTTAATAATTTTACCGAAAGAAACGATAGTCACATCTGTACCTTCACGTTTAATATCAGCAACTCCTAATGGAATAGTATATTCTCCGTCCGGCACTTCGCCTTTGTCACCATACATTTGCTCAGATTCCATAAAAATTACAGGATCATTATCACGAATGGCAGATTTTAAAAGTCCTTTTGCATCATAAGGATTTGATGGCACAACCACTTTTAAACCCGGAGTATTAGCAAACCAGTTTTCTAAAGCCTGAGAGTGTGTTGCTCCTAATTGACCTGCAGAAGCAGTTGGTCCGCGGAAAACGATAGGCACATTGAATTGTCCACCAGTCATTTGACGCATTTTAGCAGCGTTATTTATAATTTGATCAATACCTACTAAACAGAAGTTGAAAGTCATATATTCTACAATCGGACGACAGCCATTCATCGCTGACCCTACTGCAATTCCTGTAAATCCAAGCTCAGCAATTGGAGTATCAATAACTCTTTTTTCACCAAACTCAGCAAGCATTCCTTTTGAAGCTTTGTATGCCCCGTTGTATTCTGCAACTTCTTCGCCCATTAAATATATGGATTCATCGTGACGCATTTCTTCGCTCATCGCTTCGCAAATGGCCTCTCTAAATTGTATTGTTCTCATAGTTGTATGTTATGTTCTTTTTTCTGATGAGCAAAAATAAATATTTTAAATAACTTAAAAGCATAAATTGAGTTTAAAATAACAGTAACTTCTCCTTCTTCTTTCACTTTTAACTTTTTAAAATTTATTGTGATATTTACAAAATAGATATAAAGCTTCTTTTCCTTCCTAAAAGATATTTCATAAAAGCTCAATTTTACTTGCTTTATTTCTAAAAACATATGAAATATTTTCAAATGAGAATGCTACTACAAACACTAATCACCTACTATCAAGCATTATACAAGTTTTAAAAAAACAAGAGTTCCCAAATAATAAATATTATTCAATGAAAATTTATTATTGATTTCTGGTTAAAAACGTCCAAAAATCACCAATATTCGAAATCGAAATAGTTTTTAAAAATATTATGCATGCATAGTATAATTATTCCAAATTAAATTCTAAATTTGTAAAAGAAATTAATAAATATAAAATATATACTTATGAAAATATTAGTTTGCATCAGCCATGTGCCTGATACTACTTCAAAAATTAACTTCTCTAATGGTGACTCAGAATTCGATACAAATGGTGTACAATATGTAATTAATCCTAATGACGAGTTTGGTTTAACACGTGCAATTTGGTTTCAGGAACAGCAAGGAGCTAATGTAACAGTTGTAAATGTTGGAGGCCCGGATACAGAACCTACTTTACGTAAAGCATTAGCAATTGGCGCAAATGAAGCTATTCGTGTAAATGCAAACCCTACTGACGGCTTTTTTGTTGCAAAACAATTAGCAGAAGTAATTAAAAATGGTGGTTACGACTTAGTAATTGCCGGAAAAGAATCTTTAGATTATAATGGAGGAATGGTTCCTGGAATGATTGCAGGAATTTTAGGTTCTAACTTTTTAAACTCTTGTACTTCTTTAACTGTCGATGGAAACAATGTAAAAGCTGTTCGTGAAATTGATGGCGGAAAAGAAACTGTAAGCACTACCCTGCCTTTAATCATTGGGGGTCAAAAAGGTCTTGTTGAAGAAAAAGATCTTCGAATTCCAAACATGAGAGGAATTATGACAGCTAGAACAAAAGCACTTACAATTCTTGAACCAGTTGATGCCCCCGTTAATACAAAAGCAGTAAAATTTGAAAAACCAGCTCCTAAATCAGCAGTAAAACTAATTTCTCCTGATAATTTAGACGAGCTAATCAATTTATTACACAACGAAGCAAAAGTAATCTAGTAATCAGTTTTTAGTATTCAGTTACGAACTTGAACCTTGAAACCTGAAACTAATAACCTTTAAACAAAAAATCATGTCAATATTAATATATGCAGAATCTGCAGAAGGAAAATTTAAAAAAGTGGCGTTTGAATTAGCTTCTTACGCTAAAAAAGTAGCAGAATCTTTAGGAACAACCGTAACTGCTTTAACTATAAACAATAGTGATGTAAGTGAATTATCAAAATACGGAGTTGATAAGGTATTAAAAGTTAGCAACGATAAATTAGCAGGTTTTACAGCTAAGGCTTACGCCGATGTAATCAAACAAGCTGCTGAAAAAGAAGGGACAAAAGTAGTTTTACTTTCTTCTACAACAGACAGTATTTATCTTTCATCATTAGTAGCAGTAGCTCTAAATGCTGGTTTTGCTTCAAATGTTGTTGGACTACCGGTAAGCACTTCACCTTTTCAGGTAAAAAGAAATGCTTTCTCAAACAAAGCTTTCAATATTACAGAAATCAATACAGATATAAAAGTTCTTGGTTTGGCTAAAAACTCTTACGGAATTTTCGAAAGTGCAGGATCTGCAACAGAAGAAGATTTTAACCCAACAATTGGAGACAATGATTTTGGAGTTAAAGTAGATTCTGTAGAAAAAGTTTCTGGAAAAGTCTCTATCGCTGATGCTGACATAGTAGTTTCTGGCGGACGCGGATTAAAAGGTCCTGAAAACTGGAACCTAATTGAAAATTTAGCTGCTGCATTAGGTGCAGCAACTGCCTGTTCTAAACCGGTTTCTGATTTAGGATGGAGGCCTCATAGCGAACACGTTGGACAAACAGGAAAGCCGGTTGCTACCAATTTATATATTGCAGTAGGAATCTCAGGTGCTATCCAGCATATTGCAGGCATCAACTCATCAAAAGTAAAAGTGGTTATCAATAGTGACCCTGAAGCTCCTTTCTTTAAAGTAGCTGACTATGGTGTTGTTGGAGATGCTTTTGAAATCGTACCTAAATTAACAGAGAAATTAAAAGCTTTTAAAGCACAACATTCTTAATTTAAGAAATTCTCTATAAAAATATAGCTGCCTAAAAACAAGATAATTGTATCTTTGTTTTAGGTAGCTTTTTTGTTCCATAATTTTTGATTAAAATTGCACCTTTATTTTCCAATCAAAAAAAGTATTAAAATGAGGCATTAAGTGCCCTTTTTTAACCATAAATATGAGTCTAGTAAAATTATCCATAAAGGGAATATCATACAGTCAAACTCAAAATGGCGCTTATGCCTTAATTTTGAATGAAGTTGATGGTGAAAGAAAATTACCAATTGTTATCGGTGCTTTTGAAGCCCAATCAATTGCTATTGCCTTAGAAAAAGAAATCAAACCACCTCGCCCGCTAACACACGATTTATTCAAGAACTTTGCTGAAAGATTTGATATTGTCGTAAAACAAGTCATTATTCACAAACTTGTTGATGGCGTTTTTTATTCAAGTTTAATCTGCGAAAGAGATAAAATTGAAGAAATTATAGACGCCAGAACATCAGATGCAATTGCATTGGCATTGCGTTTTAGCGCTCCGATTTTTACCTATAAAAATATTTTAGATAAAGCTGGAATCTATTTAAAGTCAAATACTGCTGAAACTGATCAGGGAGCGCAAGAAATCGATGATGTCCTTTCCAATCCGGAAACTTTCGGACACGAAGAGGAAACAAACCAGTCCGGAGATGTATATGCCAAACATAGTTTACAGGAACTAAACGAACTTTTAGACCAGGCAGTTTCTCAGGAAGATTACGAAAAAGCCGCTAAAATTAGAGACGAAATCTCGAAAAGATAGATTTTGATGATTAATCGTGGAATCTGTTTATTCGTTAAATCGATTAAACAATTAAACGAATAACCAAATAAAAAAAGATGAAGCAATACTTAGATTTAGTAAAACATGTTTTAGAAAACGGCTGCCAAAAAGGAGACCGAACAGGAACAGGAACAAAAAGTGTCTTCGGTTACCAAATGCGTTTTGATTTAAGTGAAGGTTTCCCAATGGTTACAACCAAAAAATTACACTTAAAATCAATTATTTACGAATTGCTTTGGTTTTTAAAGGGTGATACCAATATTAAATATCTTCAGGAAAACGGAGTAAAAATCTGGGATGCCTGGGCAGATTCTAATGGCGATTTAGGGCCAGTTTACGGACACCAATGGCGCAATTGGAACAGCGAAGAAATCGATCAAATTTCTGAATTGATTACCGAATTAAAAACAAATCCAAATAGCCGAAGAATGCTGGTTTCAGCATGGAACCCTTCAGTTTTACCTGATACTACAAAATCATTTGAAGAAAATGTAGCCAATAACAAAGCAGCTTTACCTCCTTGTCACGCTTTTTTTCAGTTTTATGTTTCGAGTCCCGATGTTGAAAAAGGTGAAACAAAAGGAAAACTTTCTTGTCAGTTATACCAACGAAGTGCTGATATCTTTTTAGGTGTCCCTTTTAATATTGCTTCGTATGCATTGTTAACTATGATGATTGCTCAGGTTTGCGATTTAGAATATGGTGAATTCATTCACACTTTTGGTGACGCACATATTTATAATAATCATTTTGAGCAACTGGAACTGCAATTAACACGTGAGCCAAAACCATTACCAAAAATGATTTTAAATCCTGAGATCAAAAATATTTTTGATTTTGATTATGAAGATTTTACGCTTGTCGATTATGAACCGCATGCGGGCATAAAAGGAAGTGTTGCTGTATAAAATTAAAAATCCGCTTTTTAAGCGGATTTTTTTATACTACCAAGACACTATTTTCACTTCCGGCAAAGTCATTCCATTTATAAGAATCTGCTTCCGGATCGTTGACATAGAGTCCATCAACTACATACTTAAATTCATAAACAGCATCTTTAACTAAATCATAAGTAGCTTTAAAAGTTCCGTTTTTTAGCTTACTCAAAGTTCCTTCTTCTATATTCCAGTTATTAAAATCCCCAACTACCGCGGCAGAATTAGCCTCTTTCGCTTCAATTGCAAATGTTACTTTACAAACTGGTTTCGTTTTTACAAATTGCTTTTTTAAAGACATAACTGTTTCATTTTTAGTTTTATACATCAAAGTTCGCAAATTCAGTTGAGTAAACAATGCCCTTTCGCATGATTTGTTATTATAGCAATTAAAAACTATATTTTTACATCATTACTAATTTTAAGCTTTTAAATTAATGAATTAGGATTTACAGTTTATTTCTGGATAAATATTATTTATTCAAAATAGTGAGTTTTCAAAATAAATTATAACTTTATAATCTTATTTGACTTAAATTATGGAAAAAGAAGTGCATGAACAGTACGAGTATGCTCGTAAAAGGATCAGACAGAAAAAAGCATTATATTTTCATTTTGTCCTTTTTCTGTTAGGAAGTTTATTTCTATTTGTTGCTAATAGATTTTTTGGTTTTAGTATTGGAACAGAACAAAATTGGTGCATTTGGATTATTACTTTATGGCTCTTTATCTTTATTTTGCACTTCATTAAAATCTATATAACGGACAGATTCATGAATAAAAAATGGGAAAGAGAGCAAATTGAAAGGTTAGTTTCCCTTCAACAGAAGAGAATTAATCAATTAGAATCTTCCATCAATGATAATCCTGAAAATAAAATCTAGTCTTAATACACTATGCTTATAATGATAGCGGCTGTTGCCGAAAACAATGCACTGGGAAAAAAAAATAAATTAGTCTGGCATCTCCCAAACGATTTTAAAAGATTCAAATCTCTTACTACCAATCACCATATCATAATGGGACGAAAAACTTTTGAAAGTTTCCCAAAACCATTACCCAACAGAATACATATTGTAATATCCCGACAAGAAAACTATAATCCGGGAGGCTGTATCGTTGTTGATAGTATTGAAAAAGCGATTGGACTTTGCCCTGAAAATGACGATTCGTACATTATAGGAGGTGGAGAAATTTACACTTTAGGATTACAATATGCTGATATTATGGAAATCACACGTGTACACCATACTTTTGAAGCTGATGCCTTTTTTCCTAAAATCAATGAAAGGGAATGGGAGTTGGTAGAAACTGAAGCTAATTTTAAAGATGAGACACATCTCTATGATTATAGTTATGAGACATACATTAAAAAATAAAAAAACATCCTCAATTGCTTGAGGATGTTTTTATTTAAATCCAATGATTAGAGCAATGACCTACTCCAGAAACAATATTTGATAACATAAAATAAAAATTACAAATATTAAAAACACTCCTGAAAGGAATATGATAACATTTGATATTTTTTGAGAGTACATCTCAAAAAAACCCTTAATACCAAATACCACGAAGGTACTAAAGGCAAAGAAAATTAAAATTTCCAAAAACAAATTTAATCCTAAGAACGTATTTTGCACTTTAAATATACTACTGCTCTCAAAAACAGCACTTTCAAAACAGCTTACAAGAACAAATGAGATGCTAAGCGCAAAGAGCACCCATTTGATTTGGGTCATTGTATCTCTATTTATCATTGAAAAAACATTAAATTTTTACAGATGCTAAATTGACCAATAAATACTTTACCTACAATACCCACTTTTAGTGATTTTACAAATAACCTTCTCAAATCTGAAAAACATTTTTATCGTAATTAAGAAACACAATTGCAGTTAAATACTTTATGTTATATTTGCGTAAACAAAAGAAATGTCTGAAAAAATAACTCCGTACAAAAATTCAACATTAGGCAAAAAAGAACAGGTTGCACAAATGTTTGACACTATATCAGGAAACTACGATAATTTAAATCGTGTGATTTCGTTTGGAATAGATGTAAAATGGCGTAAAAAAGTTTTGAAAATAGTTTCTGACTCAAAACCAAAAACCATACTTGACATTGCTACCGGAACCGGAGATCTGGCTATTTTGATGGCACAAAGCAATGCTGAAAAAATTATTGGGCTAGATATTTCTGCCGGAATGCTGGAAGTTGGAAGAAAAAAAGTGGAAGAAAAAAAACTTTCCAACACTATTGAATTAGTTATAGGCGATTCTGAAAATATGTCTTTTGAAGACAATTATTTTGATGCCATTACAGTTAGCTTTGGAGTTCGAAATTTTGAGAATTTAGAAAAAGGCTTTACTGAAATTTTAAGAGTTTTAAAGCCAAATGGCGTTTTTGTAATTTTAGAAACATCGGTTCCAGTAAAAACACCATATAAACAAGGATATCGTTTTTATACCAAAAACATACTTCCAATTATAGGAAAATTATTCTCTAAAGACAATTCAGCTTATGGATATTTATCAGAATCTGCGGCTGCTTTTCCATATGGGGAAGCACTGAACAATATTTTGAGAAAAATTGGGTTTATAGATGTTGTGGCTATGCCTCAAACTTTTGGAGTTGCAACCATATATTCTGCTTCTAAAAAATAGTATGAAAAAAACAGTAGTCTTAATTTTATTAGTGTTATCGGCACAAGGATATTCTCAATTTGCTAAAAGCATGTTTAGCAAAGATCCTATTATTAACCTGGAAAACTGGCAGAAACAACGCTTGTACTTTGGGTATTATTTAGGATTTAACAGCTTTGATTTTAAATTTGATTACAAAGAAGTTGCACAGGATATTCAGGTAAAAAAAACAACAGGATTTAATGTTGGGGTTGTAGCAGATTTAAGACTGCAGGAATATATAAATTTACGTTTTGAACCTGGTTTATATTATACAAAACGTGATTTACATTTTCCCGGAGTGGGTGAATTAGAAAATGATTATTTAAGAGAAGTCAACAGTACTTATATCCATTTTCCCTTACTATTGAAATTTTCAGCTCTACGTACCGGAAATATCCGTCCTTATTTAACAGGGGGATTTTCTACCACTTTAAATTTATCCAGTAATTCAAAATCCAAGGATGATAATTTTGAAGGTACGTTTAGGGTTAAGCCGTGGAGTTCTGCTTATGAAATTGGTTTCGGTATCGATATTTTCTCTGAATATTTTATTTTTTCGCCTTCCATCAGAGGTATGTTTGGAATAACAGATGAGTTGATTAGGGATAATCCCGGTCAGGCAAGTCCGTGGACAGACAATATAGATTCTATGAAATCAAGAGCAATTTTAATAAATTTTACTTTTCATTAAAACAAAAACCTAACTATTTCGTTTAAACTCACTAAGAACAATAGCGGTGGCGGTGGCAACATTTAAACTTTCGGTTTTTTGTAGTTTACCAAATCTGGGAATTGTGAGTCGGCTTGTTACCATTGTTTCAATCTCTGCTGAAATACCATTGGCTTCATTACCCATAATAATGATTCCGTTTTGAGGTAAATTAGACTGATAAATGTTTTCACCATTCATAAAAGTTCCAAATACAGGCAGTTTGGCGGTTGTTATAAAAGATTTCAAATCAACATAATTTACATTTACTCTTGCAATGGAGCCCATTGTTGCCTGGACGACTTTTGGATTGTAAATATCAACTGTTTCTTTTGAGCAAATTATTTGTTGAATTCCAAACCAATCGCAAAGCCTCAAAATGGTCCCTAAATTTCCAGGGTCCCGTATATCATCCAAAGCCAAAATTAAGCCTGAGTCGATTACTGTATTTTCGGCAGGTATTTTGAATACGGCTAAACATGTATTTGGAGTTGACAAAGCACTTATTTTTTTAAGTTCTTGTTCTGTAATAACAATACGTTTTGAAAATTCAACCGTTTCAAAATCATTTTGCGTGGTAAATAAATGTTCTAATTCAAAATTGGATTGCAACAATTCCTGAATTACCTTTATTCCTTCTGCAAAAAAAAGTTGATTAGCAAAACGTTGCTTTTTTTGGTGTAAGCCTGATATAAGTTTTATTTGGTTTTTACTAATCATAAAATAATGTACTTTTGAATTAAATATTTAAAAACACTTGAAAAAGATTTTTACAAAAATAACAGCATTTATTCTAATAGCAATACTTATTTGCGCTTGTAATGCCGTGAAAAGAGTTCCAGACGGAAAAAGTTTACTTATAAAAAATGATATTTTGGTTAATGGAAAGTCAACCAATGACGAAACTGCTTCTAATCAGATGTATCAAAAGCCAAACAGCAATTTATTAGGCTATAAACTACGTTTGAATTTATACAATTTAGCCAATCTAAATCCTGACTCAACTTATCAGGCCAAATTCAAAAACAACCCTGGCAAATACGAAAGAATGTCTAAATTATTATCGGCAAAACAAGTTGATCGGCTTGGACAATCCTTTTGGTATAAAGGAATTCATGAATTTTTAAAAAACACCGGAGAAGCTCCTGTAATTATTGATACTTCAAAAACTAAAAAAACCTTGTTGCGTTTAAAATCATATTATTTCAATAACGGATATTTTAATGTGGCAATGAACTATGATATTGACAGCGTAAGTTATAAAAAGGCCAAAATCAATTATAATATTACAACTGGACCGGTTTATACTTTAGATACTATTACAACCAGTATTAGCACTCCGGCTTTAGATTCATTATATACAAAAAATCCTGAGCCTTCTGTTTTAAAATCAGGAAATCAATTTAAAACCACTGATTTTGAGGAAGAAAAAAATCGTATTACCACGTATTTCAGAAATCACGGGGCCTATTATTTTCAACCCACTTATGTTACTTTCGACGTTGATACAATCGGTAAAAAAAACAAAGCCGATATAAATTTAATTATAAAAGACAACAGCATACAAGAGAAGGATTCCAGTAGAACGGAACCTTTTAAACTGTATAAAATAAGCGATGTAAATATTTATACGGATTATTCACCTGCACGCGCAAAAAGCCAAATTAAGGACAGTACTACCTATAACAACTTTAATTTGTACAGCTATGACAAATTAAAATACAAACCTCGTGCTATTACAGATGCTATTTTCATCACCAAAGGTGGCACTTATGCCGATTTTAGAACGACTCTTTCATCGCGTTATTTAAACAACCTAAAAATTTTTAATTATCCGTCTATACAATATGAGGTTGACAAACGGGATTCAACAGCACAATCATTAATCGCAAAAGTTTATTTAACGCCAAGAAAAAAATATAGTTTTGGAGCTACTTTAGATTTAACGCATTCTAATATTCAGGATTTTGGAATTGGGGCCAGTATCTCAGAAACGATTCGAAATGTGTTTAACAGGGCCGAGACTTTAGAAATTTCTGCACGAGTAAACGTTGGTTCATCAAAAGACATGGCCAATCCTAATGATAATTTCTTTAATGTTTCGGAATATGGTGTTGACATGAAACTTAATTTCCCGAGAATTTTAATGCCTTTTGGAACTGAAAAAATTATTCCAAAAAGTATGATTCCGTCTACATCAATAACCAGTGGTTTTTCTAAACAAAGAAATATAGGACTTGACAAAGAAAGCTTCACGGGTGGTCTGTCTTATCTTTGGTCACCAAAAAGATATAACTCTGCAAAATTAGACCTGCTGAATGCGCAATATGTTCGAAATCTAAATCCTAATAATTATTTCAGGGTTTATAATTCTTCTTATGATGAGTTGAATAATATTGCAGACGTTTACAATACAAATCCTGACAATGTAGATATTAATAACGGAAATTTAATTATAAACGAAGGAACGACAGGGTTTACTGATGATGTTTTATCAGGAAAAACTGCTCTTACACCTCAAAACAGCGAATATCAAAGCGTTGAAAGCATAGAAGAAAGAAGAATCAGGCTAACAGAAAATGACTTCATTTTGGCCACCAGTTATACATTCACCAAAACAACCAAAAAGGATTTAGCAGATAATACTTTTTATCAGTTTAAAACCAAAATAGAATCAGCCGGAACTTTACTATCGGCCATTTCAGGCGTGGCAGGTTTGCCGAAAAATTCAAATGGCAACTTCGAAATATTTAATCTCGAATATTCAGAATACATTAAAACAGAATTTGATTATATAAAACATTGGGATTTTGGAAAAGAAAAGGTTTTGGCCGTAAGGAGCTTCTTTGGTATTGCAATTCCTTTTGGAAATTCAAATTACGTTCCTTTTTCACGAAGTTATTATTCTGGAGGATCAAATGACAATCGTGCATGGCAACCTTATGCCTTAGGTCCCGGAAGTACAAATGCCGTAAATGATTTTAATGAAGCCAATATGAAACTCGCCCTAAGTGGTGAATTTAGGTTTAAAATTTTCGGAGATGTTAAAGGTGCAATTTTTGCAGACGCCGGAAATATCTGGAATGTACTTGATAATGTAACAGACGAAAAGGCAAAATTTTCCGGCTTAAACGATTTCGAAGAAATTGCTTTAGGAACAGGATTTGGTTTGCGATATGATTTAAGCTTTTTTGTTATTCGTTTAGATTTAGGCTTTAAGACTTATAATCCGGCACATGAACCGGGTAATCGTTGGTTCAGGGATTACAATTTTAGACACTCGGTTTTAAATTTTGGGATAAATTATCCGTTCTAATGCTAATTAATTCTTATTTTTGCAACCTAAAAACCTAAAAACAACTAAAAAAAATTACAATGGCACACAATATTAAACCAGGAGTAGCTACAGGAGACCAAGTACAGGAAATCTTTAATTATGCAAAAGAAAAAGGTTTTGCACTTCCGGCAGTAAACGTTACCGGATCGAGCACAATTAATGGAGTTCTTGAAACTGCAGCAAAACTTAATGCTCCGGTTATCATTCAATTTTCTAACGGAGGAGCACAATTCAACGCTGGAAAAGGATTATCTAATGCAGGTGAAAAAGCAGCAATTGCAGGAGGAATCGCAGGAGCAAAACATATTCATACTTTAGCAGAGGCTTACGGTGCAACTGTAATTTTACATACCGATCACTGTGCAAAAAAATTATTGCCGTGGATCGATGGTTTGTTAGATGCATCTGAAAAACATTTTGCAGAAACAGGAAAACCATTATTCAGTTCTCATATGATCGATTTGTCTGAGGAGCCAATCGAAGAAAACATTGAGATCTGTAAAGAATATTTGGCAAGAATGAGCAAAATGGGTATGACATTAGAAATCGAACTTGGTATTACAGGTGGTGAAGAAGATGGTGTTGATAACTCTGATGTTGACAGTTCAAAATTATACACTCAGCCAGAAGAAGTAGCTTATGCTTACGAAGAATTATCTAAAGTGAGCCCTAAATTTACTATCGCTGCAGCTTTTGGAAACGTTCACGGTGTTTACAAACCAGGAAACGTAAAATTAACTCCAAAAATCTTAAAAAATTCTCAGGATTTCGTTCAAAATAAATTCAACACTGGTCATAATCCGGTAGATTTCGTTTTTCACGGAGGTTCAGGTTCTACACTTGAAGAAATCAGAGAAGGAATTAGCTACGGAGTTATCAAAATGAACATCGATACCGATTTACAATTTGCATATACGGAAGGAATTCGTGATTATATGGTTAAAAACATTGACTATTTGAAATCTCAAATTGGTAACCCTGAAGGTGCTGATGTTCCTAACAAAAAATATTATGACCCAAGAAGATGGGTTCGTGAAAGCGAAGTAACATTCAACGCAAGATTAGAGCAAGCTTTTGCAGATTTGAATAACGTAAATACTTTATAAAAAAGTTTTCAGTATACAGTTTTCAGTTTCAGTTCAAAATGCTGAAAACTGAAAACTGATTATTAAGACTGAATACTGATATTTGATTACTGAACACTGAATACTATTTAAAGATGGCTTGGTTTAAAAGACAGGAAAAAGGGATTACGACCGCTACAGAAGATAAGATGGACGTTCCGAAAGGATTGTGGTACAAATCTCCTACCGGGAAAATTATTGACGCTGACGAATTAGCCCGAAACTTATTTGTTAGTCCTGAAGATGATTTTCACGTTAGAATTGGAAGTGCAACCTATTTTGAAATTTTATTCGACAACAACGAATTTGTTGAGTTAGATAAAAACATGACATCAAAAGATCCTTTGCATTTTGTGGATACAAAAAAATATGCAGAGAGATTGAAAGATGTAATGGAAAAAACGCACCTTAAAGACGCTGTACGTACTGGAGTAGGAAAATCTAAAGGAAAAGAACTTGTAATTTGCTGTATGGATTTTGCCTTTATTGGAGGATCTATGGGAGCTGTTGTAGGTGAAAAAATAGCAAGAGGTATTGATCATGCTATCAAAAACAAAATGCCTTTTGTAATGATTTCTAAATCTGGTGGAGCCCGTATGATGGAAGCTGCTTACTCGTTAATGCAATTAGCAAAAACATCTGTAAAATTAGCTCAACTTGCCGAAGCCGGTTTACCATACATTTCTTTATGTACTGATCCAACTACTGGGGGAACAACTGCATCTTATGCCATGTTGGGAGACATTAACATCTCTGAGCCAGGCGCATTGATTGGTTTTGCTGGTCCACGTGTGGTTCGTGATACTACAGGAAAAGATTTACCGGAAGGTTTTCAGACTGCTGAGTTTCTTTTAGAGCATGGTTTCCTTGATTTTATTACACCTAGAAAAGATTTAAAAGACAAAATCAACTTATATATTGATTTGATTCAGAATAATAATATTAGATAGTTTTAAAACTTCTAAAAATATTTAAAATCTCATCCGCTTAATTGCAGGTGAGATTTTTTTATTCTATAAACATGTGACCCCTACTGGATTTTTCAATCCTTTGACATTCATATTTCAACGGAATCAATTCCGTTGCTACAAATGTATCGTTCCTCCGGAACTTTCCATAAAACTCAAATCATTGAACTTTGAGCCTTCAAAAACTACATTCCCGTTCTAATTGCTTCAACCGGATCTAAATTTGCAGCTGAAATTGCCGGTAAAATTCCTGAAATTAGTCCGATAAGAGCAGCCAGAGTTGTTCCTAAAATTATATTTCCAAAGCTTAAAACAAATTCAAAATCGAGTGCTTTTGTTAAGATTAATGCTATTCCCCAAACCATCAACAAGCCGATAATTCCGCCAATTACAGAAAGAATTATGGCTTCGAATAAAAACTGGAATAAAATGAAACGGTTTTTGGCACCTAAAGATTTCTGAATTCCGATCAAATTGGTTCTTTCCTTTACGGATACGAACATAATATTGGCAATTCCAAAACCTCCAACTAAAAGGGAAAACCCACTGATAATCCACCCTACAACATTCATCTGTCCTAAAATTCCATCAATAAAATCGGTAAATCCAGAAAGTACATTGATGAAAAAATTATCCATCTCCCCTGCTTTCATACCGCGAATAGCTCTTAGTTTCTGTGCTACCTCGGCTTTGTAAGCCTCCATATCGATTCCTTTTTCAGGCTTTAAAACAATTACCGGTGTCATTGCATCGCTGTCACCGTACATTCTGCGTAAAAAATTAGCCGGAAAATAAACCGAAGTATCATTACTATCTCCAAAAAAACCTGCACCTTGTTTTTTCATTACGCCAATAACTGTAAAACGCTGTCCATATAAACGAATATTTTTTCTGATAGGATCACTATCTCCAAAAAGTCCGTTGGCAATATCATATCCTAAAACAATTACCGGAGTTCCCGAATTTGATTCTGATTCATTGTAAAACCTTCCTTTATCAAAACTTAATCCATCAATATCAACCATTTCAAATGAAGAAGGAACCATATTCACATCTGCAACCGTTTTCGAATCATATTTTAAACTTTCACGGTTTACAAATAACTGATATCCTACCTGATCTGTATTGTTAAGAGAATTTTTAAGAGCGATATACTCATCATATTTTACATTTGGAAACTGCTCTCTTTTCCATTGCGGAATTTCTGAAGGCCCAAAATTATATTTCATCAAATAAATCGTATTTTTATCTAAGCTGCTCAAATCTTTAGAAATTTTTTTATCCAGAGAATCAACTGCGGCCAAGACTGCAATTATTGAAAAAATACCTATTGTAACACCCAGCAGCGACAATAAAGTACGAAGTTTATTATTCCGCAAAGCATTTATGGCAAAGCTTAAACTTTCTTTTAGTAATCTTAGATAAAGAAGCATATAATCGTATTTTTCAATAAAGTAAAATTCAATAATTTAAAAATGAAAACCTAATAAAAGTTAACTTACTCATCAGTAGATTTTTTTGCGAGATTGTTACATTAAATCTTTTAAAATAATATTTAAAAAAACTACTTTTGCAGTCTGAAAATCATAACTACACAATGAACACAACTAAAACAATACAATCAGCCTTAATATCTGTTTTTTCTAAAGATGGATTAGAGCCTATCGTTAGAAAATTACACGAACAAAATGTTACACTTTACTCCACTGGCGGAACTGAAGATTTTATTAAAAATCTTGGTATTCCGGTAGTTCCTGTTGAAGATATTACATCTTTTCCTGAAATTCTTGGCGGAAGAGTTAAAACGTTGCATCCGAAAATTTTTGGCGGAATCTTAAATCGTCAGGATAATGAAAGTGATGTTCAACAAATGAAGGAATTTGATATTCCGCAGATTGATTTGGTAATTGTAGATTTATACCCGTTTGAAAAAACGGTTGCATCTGGTGCAAGCGAACAAGATATTATTGAAAAAATTGATATTGGCGGAATTTCATTAATTCGTGCCGGTGCAAAAAACTTTAAAGACACTGTAATTGTAGCTTCGGTAAATGAATACAGCTTGCTTTTAGATTTAATTACAGAGCAAAACGGAGCAACAACGCTGGAAAACAGAAGGTTGTTGGCTACAAAAGCATTCCACGTTTCTTCTCACTATGATGGTGCTATTTTTAATTATTTCAATACTGACGAAACGATCTACAAAGAAAGTATCGCAGACGGTCAGGTTCTAAGATACGGAGAAAACCCACATCAAAAAGGATTTTTCTTTGGAGATTTTGACGCTATGTTCAAAAAAGTTCACGGAAAAGAATTGTCTTACAACAATTTGTTAGATGTTGATGCTGCAGTAAATTTAATCGCTGAATTTAAAACTGACGGACCAACATTCGCTATTTTAAAACATAACAACGCTTGTGGATTAGCTTCAAGAAAAACAATAAGCGAAGCCTATTTAGCAGCTTTAGCTTGCGATCCTACCTCTGCTTTTGGTGGAGTTTTAATTGCTAACACTAAAATTGATTTGGCTACAGCTCAGGAAATTAATAAATTATTTTGTGAAGTAGTAATTGCTCCAGATTATGATGATGAAGCAATTGCAGTTTTACAAGAAAAGAAAAACAGAATCATATTAGTTCAGAATGAAGTTGAATTACCTTCAAAACAAGTAAGAACATGTCTTAATGGTTTGTTAATTCAGGACAGAAATAATATTACGGATACTAAAGAGCATTTAAAAACCGTTACTATTACAGAACCTACTGCTTCAGAAATTGAGGATTTAATATTTGCTTCAAAAATTTGTAAAAACACAAAATCGAATACGATTGTTTTTGCAAAGAATGGAACATTAATTTCGTCAGGAACAGGTCAGACTTCAAGAGTTGATGCATTAATGCAGGCTGTTGATAAAGCAAAGGCTTTTGGATTTGATTTAACCGG
>CBFGNY010000005.1:0-63407 GCA_965650235.1 uncultured Flavobacterium sp.
TTTTTGGACCGGAGGAAAAGAGTTTCTAATCGACATCAATAACAAAATCCTAATTGAAAACTTTAGTTACAATGATGAATTAAATTTTTATTCTGTACAAAAATCAGCAATGCCAAGTAAAGATCCAACAAGGGAAAATTTCATTGGAGTTGACGGACAATATTATTCTTTCATCAATTTTGAGAAAGAGTTTGAATTTTGGCTTAAAGAAAATTTACTTACCAATATTTCTAAAGACAATCTACTTACACATTCATTTGATAAAATTATCTATTGGAAAGAACCAACTGGATGGATAAGCGAGCAAAAATCAAAATTCATTGACCTGAATTACAATTCTTTAAAGCTAAAATTGCAGGAATTAAATGCTGTAAAAACAGACTACTTTGTTTCTTCACAAGGGTTAAATCAATTTATTTTCGAATCAAATGAATACGATGTTTATTTTAATAATTGCAGACAAGCCAAAGAATGGCTTTATCCCGTAAAAAGTATCATAATCAATTCAAGAAATAAAAAAGATTTAGAACAAGATCATATTCAGTTTTTAAGAACCGAAAATGGATATAAATTAATAAGCATCTCTTTAAGAAAAGGCAAAATTAAATAGTATCAACGTTAATTAGCTTCAAAAAATGAATTTCAGGAAAGCAACAATTTCAGACTTGACAGAAATGCAGGAAATGTATATTGAAACCATTCTGTCTGTCTGTAAAAATGATTATAATGCATCTCAAATTCAAGCTTGGGTTTCGGGTGTTAAAAATACAGAACGCTGGCTTGAAGTAATCAATACGCAATTCGTTTTATTAGCCATTATTCAAAATAAAATTGCAGGTTTTGGAACGCTCAAAAATGAAAATTATATCGATTTCTTTTACATTCATAAAGATTTTCAACGACAAGGAGTTGCCGCTAAAATCTTAACTGAATTAGAAATCGAAGCTAGAAATCAATGTTCTAAAACTATAACCTCGGATGTAAGTATAACGGCTAAACCATTTTTTGAAAAAAAAGGATTTATCGTCAAAGCTGAACAAAAAAACATTCGTTTAGGCATTGAGCTGATCAATTATAAGATGGAAAAGACTTTATAGTAATCTCAGGTTCTTTGACTGTGAGCTCTGGAATTTTAAACAACTTCGCAAGTTTCGGATTTCCTGACTGCAAAAGCCTGTCGATATTTGCATTATAAAATTGAAGAAAATGGACACACAGGAAAAGATAAATTACAACCGAATTGCTGATGCGATCGATTATATCAAAGTTAATTTTAAAATGCAGCCCAATCTTGATGAAATTGCCGAAAAAGTGAATTTAAGTCCGTTTCACTTTCAGCGTATGTTCACGGAATGGGCCGGCACAAGTCCGAAGAAATTTTTGCAATATATCAGTGTTGAACATGCCAAAAAAATTCTTAAGGAAGATAATCAGGCAACCTTATTTGATGCAGCTTTTGATACCGGACTTTCAGGAACGAGCCGTTTACACGATTTATTTGTTAAAATTGAAGGAATGACACCAGCCGAATATAAAAACGGAGGAAAAAATCTGGAAATTAATTTCAGTTTTGCCGAAAGTCCGTTTGGTAATATTATTGTGGCTTCAACCAATAAAGGGGTTTGTTTTATGGCTTTCGCCGAAAATGAAGAAATTGGATTCACAAATTTAAAATACAAATTTCCAAACGCTACATTCTGCTCGAAACTGGATTTACTACAACAAAATGCACTTTTCATTTTTCAAAATGACTGGAATAAATTATCTGAAATAAAATTGCATTTAAAAGGAACCGGTTTTCAATTGAAAGTTTGGGAAACCTTGCTAAAAATCCCAATGGGACAGCTTTGTACTTACGGTTCAATTGCACAGCAAATCGAAAAACCAAATGCCTCAAGAGCAGTTGGAACTGCCATTGGAAACAATCCAATAGCTTTTCTTATTCCATGCCATCGGGTGATTCAATCAACAGGAACATTTGGCGGTTATATGTGGGGAAATACAAGAAAAACTGCAATTATTGGCTGGGAAGGCGCGCAGATAAATTCAAATTTCTAATAACAACGCACTGCTGTGCGCCTCTACAAAAAAACTCTATGCAAAAAAATATACAATCAAAAATTGCATCTCTTAATTGGGAAAGCATCACCGAATCTATGCACCAAAATGGATTTACAATTATTCCAAATTTACTTAATAACGAACAATGCGAGGATTTAAAATTCGATTATGACAATCCAAATTTATATCGAAAAACAGTAGTGATGGAACGTTATCGTTTTGGTTTGGGAGAATATAAATACTTTAATTATCCACTTCCGGATTTGATTCAAAGCATTCGTTCTTTTATTTATCCCAAATTAGCTCCAATCGCAAATACCTGGATGAAAGTTTTAAACATAGAAACTGTTTTTCCAGAAACACATGAAGAATTATTAAAACAATGTCACGCCAATAATCAACTAAAAGCAACTGTCTTAATCTTGAAATATGACAAGGGAGGTTTTAATACTTTACATCAGGATTTATATGGAGATGTATATTTCCCTATTCAAATAGTACTTTTTCTAAACGAACCTGATAAAGATTTTACGGGTGGTGAATTTGTATTAACGCAACAAACACCAAGAGCGCAATCAAAAGCGATTGTATTAAAACCAAAAAAGGGTGATATTTTAATT
This sequence comes from uncultured Flavobacterium sp., assembly GCA_965650235.1. Classification (GTDB taxonomy): domain Bacteria; phylum Bacteroidota; class Bacteroidia; order Flavobacteriales; family Flavobacteriaceae; genus Flavobacterium. The sequence goes on from CBFGNY010000005.1 coordinate 2,682, forward strand.
TTTACTACGAATTTCAGACCCGTAAAAGGTACGAAAGGATATTATCGTGTGAATATGAAACATGGTGTTAGTGAGATACATTCGGGTGAAAGACACACGTTGGGAATTATTTTTCATGATGCGCTTTCTTAAAGTACAAAGGTGCAGGCTTCAAGGTACAGAGGACTTTATTTCACGCAGATTTTTAAAAAGATTTAAGCAGATGTGTGCAGATGATTTATTTGAAACTATATCTTCAATTAAAATCTGCTTTAATCTGTAAAATCTGCGTGAAAAAATAAATTTAAATCCTAATCTTGTCAAAAGCTAATCATTATACATGCGTTGCCGTGCGCTCTACGGATAAAAATTCAACAAAAAATGTGATAAAAATAATGATTGACCATTCTAAAATATCAGACTCAGATTTACGAAATAAAATTAAAAATGCGGAAATTTGCTTCGGTGGGAACAGGAAACTAAAAATCTGCGGAACATTAAAATGTTCTTCAGGAAAAAGAATGAAAAGCGAAAACCGGGTTTTCTTTTCATCTGAAAGTGAAGCCAGACAAAATAATTTCAGACCTTGCGGACATTGCATGAAAACCGAATATCAAAACTGGAAAAATGGACTTATTTAATCCGCATACAGACGAAAACGCAAACCTGCTTCCAAAAGAGGGAACAGTCAATTATTACGGAAAATTGTTTTCAAGAGAAGATTCTAATCGGTATCTGGATATACTTTTAAATACTATTGAATGGAAAAATGATCAAGCCATTATCTTTGGAAAATTAATTCTGACTAAGCGAAAAGTAGCCTGGTACGGAGATTTGGGTTTTGAATATACCTATTCAAATACAACAAAAAAAGCACTTCCGTGGACAAAGGAACTTTTGGAACTAAAGAAAATTATTGAAGAAAAAACACGAGAAAATTTTAATTCCTGTTTGTTGAATTTATATCATTCAGGAGAGGAAGGAATGGCCTGGCATAGTGATGCCGAAAAGGATTTAAAGAAAAATGGCGCGATTGGTTCTGTTAGTTTTGGTGCTGAGCGCAAATTTGCTTTCAAACATAAAGAAACCAAAGAAACTGTTTCGTTAATATTAGAACATGGGAGTTTATTAGTTATGAAAGATGAAACACAATCACATTGGCTGCATCGTTTACCGCCAACCAAAACTACTTCAAAACCCAGAGTAAATTTGACTTTTAGAACAATTATAAAATAAAAAATGAACCTAATAGCTTTAAAACTGTTAGGTTTTCATTTTTTATTTCTTTTTTATAATTACATTTTCATAAGATTGTTTCAAAGCATCCTCAAACATTTTTGGTCTTACTTTTAAAAGCTCAACAATCGTCCAGCCTTGTTTGCCCCATTTATTTTGAACTGGGTAAAAGATCATTTCACTGGAAGCACAAAAAACAGACTGATCAATTTCACTTAATTTTAAAACAGCCTGATGATTCTTTTTATCAAAAGTTGCAAAAATTTTTTTATTGATGCGAAAAGAAGTCTTCTCAAAGTGAGGTTCTTCAGTAACATGTGGAAAAGACATGGCTAATTTTCTAAAACTGTCAATTGAAACCATAATCGTTATTTAAAAAACTTTAAAATATTATATATGATCTAAAGTTCTTTCTAAAGCCATACCACGCGAACCCTTAATCAATATAGTACTTTCTTCTTTAAATTTATTTGCTTTGAGATATTCTGCAAAATCTTCAAAAGTTTCAAAAAAATGAAGCCTTTCATTAGGAATAAAATTCCTGAAAAAAGATTTACCAATCAGGTAAACAGACGATTCATTCTGATTTGCTAAAGAATCGGTAATAATCTTATGTTCCTGATGACTTTCATTACCCAGTTCGAACATATCTCCTAAAATCATTATTTTATTTGAATTGTCTAGTTGCAAAAAATTAGTAATTGCCACAGCCATACTGCTGGGATTTGCATTATAAGCATCAAGAATAATTTGAAATGATTCCTTCTTTAATAACTGAGATCTGTTATTAGTCGGAATATAATTTTCAATAGCTGCCTTAATATTCTGTTCCTCTACCTCAAAATAAGTACCAATAGCAACAGCTGCATTAATATTATTAGCATTATAAAGGCCGATTAAATTAGAGTTTACCAAAAAATCATTATAATTAATTACCACAAAAGGATTTGCTTCTATCTTTTGAACATTTAAATTTGCTGCGTTATTATGCAATCCAAAGGTGAAAGATTTTATTTTATTTGATTTTTCAACCTGAATAGGATCATCTAAATTAACAAACGATAGTTTATCATTTTCAAGCAAGTATTTATACATCTCACTTTTTCCCTCAATTACACCTTCAACACCGCCAAAACCTTCTAAATGTGCCTTCCCGAAATTGGTGATATAGCCATAATCCGGCTGTGCAATTTCACATAAAAATTCAATTTCTTTTTTGTGATTAGCACCCATTTCTACTATTCCAATTTCAGTTTCATTGGTAAATGATAATAATGTTAGCGGTACTCCAATATGATTATTTAAGTTTCCAACAGTAGCTTTGGTATTATATTTTTGCGACAAAACAACATTTATAAGTTCTTTTGTTGTTGTTTTTCCGTTACTACCCGTTAATGCAACAATAGGTATTTTCAAATATATTCTATGAAATTGCGCTAACTCCTGTAAAGTTTTTAAGCTATTCTCTACCAGAATGGTCCTTTCATCAACTAAATAAGACGGATTATCAATTACTACAAATAAAGCTCCACGCTCCAATGCTTCCTGTGCAAAAGTATTGGCATCAAAATTTTCTCCTTTAATAGCAAAAAACATAGAGTCCTTTTCAATTTTACGTGTATCAATCGAAAGAGATTTACATTTTAAAAATAAGTTATGAATTTCTTTAATATCCATTTTATAACATTTAATAGATTATAAAAATAGAAAAAACAATAAAAAAAATTCCAAATTCCTTACTGAAAACAGTTTTGGAATTTGGAATTTTTTATTGGAATTTCTAAAATTTAATTCCTTGGTGATTTTCTTCTTTCAGTTTTAGCACCTACTCTGGACATTGCACATCTGAATCCTATGTAATCAGTAGCCATATCCTGAGGAAAATATCTTCTTTGCGCAGGATCTAACCAATAAGCTCTGTCTCTCCATGAACCTCCTTTATAAACTCTTGCGTTGTCATTTATTAGAGTGGTTCTTTTACTTGAACTATCATACTTTCTCACCATGTTACCTAAACTATCTGTAGTAACATTATGCGTTGGAGAATTGTACATTGTTTCTTTTTTAGCGTCATCAGCTGATTCTGAATCTCCAAAATCATAGTATCTTGAAGATTGTTTATCTCCATCTCTATAATTGATATTATCACTTTTACTGAAATTTTGTCTCAAATAAGTTTCATTTTCATCAACAGGAACCTGAGCAATCTCTCCAGGTAAATTTGTCGCAACAACCTTACCATTACTTAAAGTAGTGTATTTGATATTATCTTTTGTGATAATTTCTAATTTACCATCTTTACCAATTTTGTTTTTAGCATATTGATTTCCTCTGTAATAGTTAAAATCATTTGCTTCGTTGTCGATTATTGGTCTGTAAACATCGGCAACCCATTCTGCAACGTTACCTGCCATGTCGTATAAACCGAAATCATTTGCCGGATAACTTTTTACATTATTTGTAATATCAGCTCCATCATCTGACCAACCAGCAATTCCACCGTAATCACCGTTTCCTTGTTTAAAGTTTGCCAATTGATCTCCTCTGTTTTTACGCTTTGCAGAACGCGTATAATCACCAGACCAAGGATATTTCTTTTGTCCTTTATAAATATTATATTCTCTTTGCCCAACATCCGCTGCTGCTGCATATTCCCACTCAGCTTCTGTAGGAAGTCTGTATTCTGGTAAAATAATACCTGAAGAACGTTGTGCGTAAACATTTTTCTGTTCTTCTACAGCACCATCTTTTCCTTTTTGAGGTCTTCTGCCATTAGGACTTTTCTTTAGAACAATTTCTTCATTACCTCCATAAGAAGTAGATGGAGACGCAAGATAAGCTTCTGTATTGAACAAACTTTCAGCACTAACATCTTGTGTTTTAGCACCTCTTTTAATATATCTTTCTTTTTCTAAAACAGCTTCGTTTACACGGTCAGTTCTCCATTTACTGAATTCAACTGCCTGAATCCAATTAACACCAACTACCGGATAGTTAGCATATGCAGGATGTCTCAAATAATTATTTGTCATCGTTTCATTGTATCCTAAACGATTTCTCCATACTAAAGTATCTGGTGATGCTCCGGCATAAATGTTTTTATAACTTTCTTCTGTAGGTGGGAAAACTTTTTTCAACCATTCCAGGTATTCTAAATACATACCATTGGTTACTTCCGTTTCATCCATATAAAACGACTGAACGTGTTGTTGAGTTGCTGTGTTATTCCAATCGTGCATAACATCATCCTGTACTTTACCCATAGTAAATGTACCTCCTTCAACAAAAACTAAACCAGGTCCGGCCTGTTGTTTTTTTCCTGCATTTCTAGCAGCCGTTCCATTCTGACTATCAACATCCCAACCTGTTGCTCTTGAAGCGCGGCTAGAACTTGATTTTTTGCTACAACTAGCCGTGCCCAACATCAATACTATTGACATCATTACTTGCAAGGCTACAATTTTGTTTACTTTCATACTCATTCTTAGGTGATAAATTTAGGTGCTGCAATATAATAATTAACATTTAATTAGCAACATGTGTTCTAATAATTTTATTTAGCTGTTTTTTACCAGAAAATAACCTATAGTTTCGAACGCAAAAATATACTTTTTATTATTACTATAACATTAAATACTATATTTTTACTTACTAAAATATTTTAACATCAATTTCGTTTTCTTAACCTATGAAACAAGCCATACTTTTATATCTTTTTTTAGCCCCATTTTTCTTGTTTTCCCAGAAAAACGGGAGTCTTACAATTGATTGGCAAAACAAAAAAGAAATGAATTTTGGTGAGTTCAAAACAATCATACCTTACTTTACTGGTAATAATTTTCGATATGATGTTACAAAAAAAACCATAACATTGCTATTTAAACCAAATTATTTGGATTATTCAGGTAGCAGCAACGTTCAAATTACGAACATTATATACGAATCTGTCCCAGTTACAGATCTAGGTGATTTATCATTAACGAATATACCGCAACAACCAAATGAAACGCTTCAAATAGCTACTTCAAGAGATCAGGAAGAAGGTTTCATCTCTTTATCCCCAATAGTATCCGAAGGAAACAGTTTTAAAAGAATTAAATCTTTCTCTTATTCAATAAACAGCAACTCTTCAAAAAGCAACAGACCTTCTTCAACTTTAAAGTCAAATATCATTTCAAATTCGGTTTTATCATCCGGAGACTGGTATCGGTTTTATGTTGAAAAATCCGGCGTTTATAAAATTTCAAAATCTTTTTTACAAAGTCTCGGTTTTGATGCAAACAAAAGTGATCCTAAAAAAATAAAAATTTACGGAAATGGTGGAAGAATGCTTCCTTTAGCTAATAATACTTACTATCCTGATGATTTAACCGAAAATGCAATTCAGGTTATTGGAGAAAATGATGGCAGCTTCAATAATGAAGACTATATTCTTTTTTATGCTGAAGGAATTAACAATTGGAACACTGAAAGCAAAACCAATGTTAACCTATACGACACCAAATCTTACTATTATATTACTACGCAGGGAGGTGACGGAAAAAGGATTTCAAACACAAACCAGCCTACAGGAAACACCTCTTTAGAATTAACAACTTTCGACGACCATCAGTTTCATGAAATCGACCAGACAAACATCGCACATGCGGGTCGCCAATGGTTTGGAGAATCTTTTGAAATAAATCAGGATCAAGAGTTTGAATTTAATTTTCCGAATCTTGAACTTGCAATTCCTATAAAAATAGAAACTGTTGCAGCCTCAGCAGCATTCACAAGCACTTCATTTGCCGTTTCAGCTAACGGACAGAGTATTGGAAATATTTTTTTTAGCCAGCTAAGCCCGAATTCTGATGCAAAATTTTACACAGGAAGTTTACCTGTAAACACAGTTTTTACAGGGTCTGATAATGTAAAAGTAAAACTTACCTATAATAATAATGGAGTACCGGGGTCAAAAGGATATCTGGATTATATTAATTTAACGGCGAAAAGAAAGTTAAAAGGCATTGGCAAACAATTTCAATTTCAGTACGATCTTGCAGGCTCAACTTCCGGAATCGTTAGTTATACTATTTCCGGCGCATCAGGGATTTCGCAAGTTTGGGACATTACGGACCTTTATAATGTATCGAAAATCGAAAACAATAATTTGGAAAACATTAACTTCAAAGCTTCTTTAGGTGAAATTCGAAAATATATAGCCATAGATCCATCAGATTATTATACTCCATTTAAAGAAAATCAATCTAAAATAGCAAATCAAAACTTAAAAGGGAGTCTCTTTAAAAATTCCCAAAATAATTTTCAGGATATTGATTATTTGATTATTACTCCAAGGATATTACTTCCACAAGCAGAAAAACTGGCCAACTTTCATAGAACTAATTCCAGTTTAAATGTAAAAGTCGTGACCCTTGAAAACATCTATCAGGAATTTTCTTCAGGAAAGCAGGATATTGCCGCAATTAGAAATTGTATTAGGTATGTTTACAAAAATGCTTCTTCTTCTGATAAGAGAGTAAAATACTTAAATCTATTTGGTGATACCTCATTCGATTATAAAAACCGGATCTCAAATAACACCAATATTGTACCTATATATCACTCCTTAAATAGTAACACAATTGGAGAATCTTCCTTTGCTTCAGATGATTTTTATGGACTAATGGATGATAATGAAGGAAATGTAATTTCTTTTTTTGGAGGAATCGACATCGCAACAGGCAGAATGTTAGTTTCTGACAATGCTCAGGCAGAAGAAATGGTCAATAAAGTTTTAGAATATCATAATACCAAGTCTTATGGAAACTGGCGAAACAACTTTGTTTTGATTAGCGATGATTCTGATAAAGCTTCTGATACTACATTGCAATCACGTCAAAACACATTAGGAGATAAAATCTCAGCAGAGAAACCATTTTTAAATGTTGACAAAATTATTCTGGATGCGTATACACAAGAAGCATCTGCCGGGGGCTCAAGATATCCTAAAGCAAGAACAGAACTTTTTGATGCTTTCGAAAAAGGCGCTTTGGTTTTTAATTATTTAGGACATGGAGGAGAAGATGGTTTATCCGGTGAGCGAATTTGGGAGAAATCAGACGGTCAAAACTTAAGCAATCAATATAAATATCCTCTATTTATCACTATTACCTGTGAATTTTCCCGTTTTGATGACCCAACTCATCCAACAGCCGGCGAATACACCTTTTGGAATCCAAAGGGAGGAGCCATTGCTATGCTGACCACGATTCGCTCAATAGGACAATTTAATGCAGAAAACTTTAATGACAACTTAACTAAAAATCTTTTATCATTTGGGTCTAATCAATACACAACCATTGCTGAAGCACTCCGAAGATCGAAAAATGAAAACCCAAGTTCTTCGAGTAACGTTGTTTTTTATTTAGGTGACCCTGCTATAATGTTGGCCATTCCTAAACCCCGAATCAACTTAACAAAAGTAAATGATACTCCGGTTTCAGGAACAATTGAAGACTTCAAATCTTTGGCAAAAATTAAAATATCAGGAGAGATAACCGACGAGAACAACAATATATTAAGCAACTATAATGGTGAGCTTTCAACAGCAGTATTTGATAAATTCATTACAAATACTACATTAAATAATGATGGATTTAGTCCGCCAATACAATTTAAAACTTTAGGCGAAACTATTTTTAGAGGTAATGCCTCTGTAACTAATGGTCAGTTCGAATTTAGTTTTGTTGTTCCAAGAGATATCCGAATTCCTGTTAACAATGGCAGAATTAGCTTTTACTCTAAAAAGAATGAGGCTTTAGAAAACCAATCAGGCCATAATGATATTATAAAAATTGGAGGAATTAACGAAAATGCACCTCAGGACAATATAAGTCCAAAAGTGCAGTTATATATGAATGATGAAACTTTTGTATCTGGTGGAATTACAAATGATTCCCCGTTTCTTTTAGCGCTTCTTGAAGATGAAAACGGAATTAACACAGCAAGCGGAATTGGCCATGATATAGTTGCTATTTTGGATGGAGATGTTAGCAATCCCTATGTATTGAATGATTATTATCAAACAAAACTGGATGATTATACTAATGGAAATTTACGTTTCCCTTTACGTAATCTAAGTGCCGGAATGCACACTATAAGTTTTACTGCCTGGGATGTTTATAATAATCCGGTAACAAGTGAAATACAATTCATAGTCGTTGGCGATGAATCGCTCACATTGTCTCACGTTCTTAACTATCCAAATCCTTTTTCTACTTACACTCAATTTTGGTTTTCTCATAACAAACCTTATGAACCTTTGGATGTTCAGGTACAAGTAATGACCATAACAGGAAAGGTTGTCTGGACAAAAAACCAAATAATTACTACTGAAGGTTTTTTATCGCGGGAAATTACATGGGATGGCAAGGATGATTTTGGGGACAGGATAGGAAAAGGAGTTTATATTTACAAACTGACTGTCAAATCCAATTTAACAAATAAAAAAGCAGAAAAGTATGAGAAACTTGTTATCCTATAATATATATTTGCACTACTAACATATGAACTAACACTTTACCTAATATAAATGAAAAAAATATCGCTTTTATTGTTTTATTTTATTATTATATCGTTTGCGGAAGCACAAACCAGACCAATTACAACGGGAGTTCCTTTTTTGCAGGTTGCTGCTGATGCCAGGGCTGCCGGTCTTGCAGATCAGGGAGTTGCAACATCTGCAGATGTATTCTCCCAACAATGGAATCCTGCAAAATATGCCTTTTCAATAGACAAACAAGGATTTTCTGTGAGTTATACTCCTTATTTAACTGATTTAGTCAACGACATTTCACTAAGTCAATTAACCTATTACAACAAAATTAACGAACGAAGTGCTTTTGCCGGTAGTATCCGTTATTTCAGCATCGGAGACATTGAGTTAAGAAATGATCGAGATGATATTCCAAATACTGTTAAACCATCAGAATATGCAATTGATGGATCTTATTCATTGAAGTTAAGCGAAATGTTCTCTATGGCAGTTGGCGCAAGATTCATCAGCTCAAATTTAGGAATTACAACCGAAGGACAAAGTTTATCTGCTGCTACTTCATTTGCTTTTGATGTTGCCGGATTTTATCAGTCTGAAGAAATGGCCTATACTAACTTTAACGGTAGATGGAGAGCCGGTTTTAATTTTCAGAATCTTGGACCAAAAATAAATTACGATTTAAGCGGAATTACTGATGGATCAGGATCAAATTTTCTTCCTGCAAACTTACGATTAGGTGGTGGGTTTGATTTTATATTAGATGACTACAACAAAGTTGCCGTAGGTCTTGAATTCACAAAACTACTTGTTCCTACATCCCAAATTCCCGTTCCTATTGATTTAAATAATGATGGAGATACTGAAGATCCAGGAGAAGATGGAGTTCAGGAAGCAAACAATGAATATAATTCTATTGGCTGGGTTCCGGGTATTTTTAAGTCTTTTGGTGATGCACCGGATGGTTTTAGTGAAGAATTAAAAGAAATTACTTATAGCCTTTCCGGAGAATATACCTATCAGGATTCATTTTCAATGCGAGCAGGATATTACCACCAAAGTCCTGAGAAAGGAGCTGTACAATTTTTCTCATTAGGGGCCGGATTCAAATACAACATTGTAAAAGTGGATGTTTCGTACTTATTCTCTGCATCAAAAGTTAAAAATCCGTTAGAAAACACACTTCGCTTCTCATTAACCTTTAATTTTGGCGATAAATACGAAGAGTATTAATAATCCAAACAAGAAAAAAACAATATTAAATCCAAATTTCTAGAAATAGAAATTTGGATTTTTTTTCCCATAAAAACAATGAAAGAAATAAGCATAACATCCTCATTTTTGGTTTTCGATAGCTTAAAAGAACTACCAAATGATATTCAGAATTTAATGGATCAGGCTGTAGAAGTTCGTAAAAAAGCGTATGCCCCCTACTCACAATTTAGGGTTGGCGCAGCATTATTATTGGATAACGGAAAAATTGTTTTAGGATCCAATCAGGAAAACGCCGCTTATCCATCAGGATTGTGTGCAGAACGCGTAGCAATTTTTCATGCAGGAAGCGTTTATCCTGAAGCCAAAATTTTAAAAATGGCCATTACAGCAGCTTCTGACACGAATCAAACTCAAGCTCCTATTCCTCCCTGCGGATCATGCCGACAATCGATCGCAGAATACGAAATTAAACAAAGTACCCCCATTGAAATATATTTTATGGGAGAAACAGGTGCAATTTATCAATCTGCATCCCTTAAAAACCTGCTCCCTTTCATGTTTGACAAAAAGTTTTTATAAAAAGAACAAAAAAAGCCAAAAAGTAGCTTTTAAATTTTAGTTCTTAAATGTAATGTCTTATTTTTGCATCCCGACCCTTCGGGCGCAAATTTGTGGGAGGAAACTATTTTTGCGTTATAGGTGATAATTGATAACACAAAAAAACAACTTTAGCAAAAGAAAGAATTCAGATGAAAGAAGTTACAAAAGAGGTTTACTTAAAGTGGTATGAAGACATGCTGCTTTGGAGAAAGTTTGAAGACAAACTTGCAGCATTATATATCCAACAAAAAGTCAGAGGATTTCTTCACCTCTACAATGGTCAGGAAGCAGTATTAGCAGGAGCTTTACATGCTATGGACCTGACTAAAGACAAAATGATTACTGCATACAGAAATCACGTACAGCCAATTGGTATGGGAGTTGACCCAAGACGTGTTATGGCTGAACTTTTAGGAAAAGCAACCGGAACTTCTAAAGGTATGGGAGGTTCTATGCATATTTTCTCAAAAGAGCACCGTTTTTACGGAGGTCACGGAATCGTTGGTGGACAAATTCCTGTAGGAGCTGGTCTGGCTTTTGCTGATAAATATTTTGAAACAGGCGGTGTAACCATGACTTATTTTGGTGACGGAGCTGCAAGACAAGGTTCATTACACGAAGCTTTCAACATGGCTATGTTATGGAAATTACCAGTTGTATTTATTGTTGAGAACAATGGTTACGCAATGGGAACTTCTGTTGAAAGAACTGCAAACCATACTGATATCTGGAAACTTGGTTTAGGATACGAAATGCCTTGTGGGCCAGTTGACGGAATGAATCCTGTAAAAGTTGCTGAAGCAATGACAGAAGCAATCGAAAGAGCACGCCGTGGGGACGGACCAACTTTCCTTGAAATGAAAACGTACCGTTACAGAGGACACTCAATGTCTGATGCACAATTATACCGTTCAAAAGAAGAGATCGAAGAATATAAAAAAATTGACCCTATTACTCAGGTTTTAGATGTAATTATGGATCAAAAATATGCTACTGAAGAAGAAATTGAAGTAATCGATCAAAGAGTGAAAGACTTAGTTGAAGAATGTGTGAAATTTGCTGAAGAATCTCCATATCCTGAATTACAACAATTATACGATGTTGTATACGCACAAGAAGACTATCCATTTACACCTCATAAACTATAACATATTATGGCGATTAAAGTAACAATGCCTCGTTTGAGCGATACTATGACGGAAGGAACGGTAGCGACTTGGTTAAAAAAAGTAGGCGACAAAATTAGCGAAGGAGACATCCTGGCTGAAATTGAAACAGATAAAGCAACTATGGAGTTCGAATCTTTTAACGAAGGAACTCTTTTACATATTGGAATCCAGGCTGGAGAAACTGCTCCTGTTGATTCATTATTAGCCATCATCGGAAACGAAGGAGAAGACATTTCTGCTTTATTGGCTGGTGGTGATGCTCCTGCTGCTGAAGCTGCAAAAGAAGAAACTAAAGAAGCTCCTGCTGCTGAAGCAAAAACTGAAACTACTGCTCCTGCAAAAGCTGCAACTGAATTACCTAAAGGTGTTATAGTAGTTACTATGCCGCGTTTGAGTGATACAATGACAGAAGGAACGGTAGCAACCTGGTTGAAAAAAGAAGGTGATGCTGTTGCTGAAGGAGATATTTTGGCAGAAATCGAAACAGACAAAGCGACTATGGAGTTTGAGTCTTTCAATGCCGGAACATTATTATACATCGGGATTCAGGAAGGAAACACTGCTCCTGTTGACAGCTTATTAGCTATCATTGGGCCTGCAGGAACTGACATTTCCGGAATTGCTGAAAACTATACTGCCGGAGGTGCTGCACCTGCAAGCGCTCCTGCTGCCGAAGAAACAAAAGCTGCTCCTGCTGCCGAAAAAGCTACGGAAACTGCTGCTGAAACTTCAAACGGAGGAAGAATTCTAGCTTCACCTTTAGCCAAAAAAATCGCTTCTGATAAAGGAATCCAATTAACTCAGGTTAAAGGTTCAGGAGAAAACGGACGTATCGTAAAAAGCGATATCGAAAACTTTACTCCATCTGCGCAAGCAAAACCTGCTGCAAGTGCTGATGCAAAATCAGAAACTGCTGCTCCAAAAGTATTTGTTCCGGCCGGAGAAGTTTTCACAGAAGAGATCAAAAACTCTCAAATGCGTAAAATCATCGCAAAACGTCTTGCGGAATCATTATTTACAGCTCCTCACTACAACTTAGTGATCGAAGTAAGTATGGACGAAGCAATGGCTGCAAGAGCGACAATCAATACTGTTCCTGATACAAAAGTATCTTTCAACGATATGGTAATTAAAGCTTGTGCTTTAGCCCTGAAAAAACATCCAAAAATTAACTCTCAGTGGAAAGAAGATGTGATCATCATCAACCACCATGTTAATATTGGAGTTGCTGTAGCGGTTGAAGACGGATTAGTAGTTCCTGTATTGAAATTTACAGATGCTATGAGTTTATCTCAAATTGGGGCTTCAGTAAGAGATCTTGCAGGAAGAGCTAAAAACAAAAAATTAGGACCTCAGGAAATGGAAGGAAGTACTTTTACAGTATCTAACCTTGGAATGTTTGGTATCACTGAATTTAATTCGATTATCAACCAGCCAAACTCTGCCATCCTTTCTGTAGGTGCAATTGTTGAAAAACCAGTAGTTAAAAACGGTCAGATTGTAGTTGGAAACACAATGATGTTATCATTAGCTTGTGACCACAGAACAATTGACGGTGCAACTGGCGCTCAATTTTTACAAACATTAAAACAATATATCGAAAGCCCGGTGACTATGCTGGCATAATCGATCGTTTTATATATTTAAATCCCGTTTTGAAAAATTCAAAACGGGATTTTTTTTACCCAAAAATCTCCAGGGAAAATTGTCCATCACATAGCGTTAATTCTCCATGTTTTAAAAGTTGGTATCATCGCATCTTTGTAATGTCAAAAGACAATGCGTAAGTATTAATTTTAAAAAAAAAATAGATGACACGATTAACAGCATTAAACCCGGAAGAAGTTACAGGAAAAACAAAAGATTTATTCAACGCTGTACAAGCTAAATTAGGAGTTGTTCCTAATATGATGAGAACAATGGGAAATTCCCCTGCAGTATTAGAAGGTTACTTAAACTTAAGCGGTGCCTTGGGCCACGGGAAATTAAACTCACGAACAGGAGAATTAATTGCTTTGGCGGTTTCAGAGAGTAATTCTTGTGACTACTGCGTAGCTGCTCATACTTTCATTGGAGAAAAATTATTAAAAACAGACCTACAGGTTTTACTAGCAGCAAGAACAGGAGATTCTGCTGATACCAAAACAGCTGCAATTTTAAAATTTGCCAAAACATTAGTAAGCAAAAATGGTTTGGTAAATACTGAAGATGTACAGGCAGTTAAAAATGCAGAAGTTTCAGATGCCGAAATTGCAGAAACCGTTGCTCACGTAGCTTTGAATGTCTTAACAAACTATTTCAACAATACTGCCAACACAGAAATTGATTTTCCGGCAGTACCAAGTTTAGAACTACAAAACTAAATCAATAAAAAAAAAGAATTTGTGAAAGATAGTCGTGATTTATTTCATGACTATCTTTGTCCGTTCAAAAAACAGTAATTTATTATGAGCAATCAAAACGTTTTTACTTTAATAAATCCTCAAAATGGAAATTTAGCATTTAAAATATTTTCGTTTGATGACAATAGTCATTTTGATCATTTACAGCGGAATAATTATTTTTCACTGATCTGGGTTACGAAAGGCAAAGGAAAAGTAAAAGCCGATTTTGCCGAGCACCAATTTCAGGAAAATACACTCCTCGCCTTCTCTCCTTACCAGCCTTTTATGCTTTGTGTAAAGGAACCTATTGAAGGTATTGCCATTCATTTTCATCCTGATTTTTACTGTATCCACTTTCACCAGAAAGAAGTTTCCTGTAACGGTGTTTTATTCAATAATGTGTACCAGCCGCCATTTACCATAATAACAGATGAAGCTGCAGGTACTTTTAGAATGATAATAGAACAAATGAAAGCAGAGATTCAAAATGCAGAACTGGCTCAGTATGAACTTTTAATTTCTTATTTGAAAATATTTTTGATTACCGCTTCCAGACTTAAAAACCAACAATTGGAAGAAACAAAATCAATTCCAAATTCTAAAGAACCTTATATTCTTCAAAATCTGATTGATGCTATTGAACTCAATTTCAAAACCAAACATTCTGCTGGAAACTACGCAGAATTACTTAATATTTCGGCGAAAGCCTTAGCTAAATTATCCAAAAATTATTTTAATAAAACTTTGACCGATTTAATTTCAGAAAGAATCATTATTGAAGCCAAAAGAGAATTATACATGACCAACAAAACAGTAAAAGAAATTGCTTATGAACTCGGTTATGATGATGAACATTATTTCAGTAGATTTTTTAAAACTAATGCGGATGTTTCTCCTCAATTATATCGTGAAACAGTAGGATTTGGGAAAATGGAAGCTTAATTTTTATTTTTCGCCTCAATCCATTTTGCCATGTATTTGGTACTTTTTAAGGTGTGATGCTGCAATAGGCTTCCCATAAAATTATGCAGACGATGACTTTCATAATCCCTCAAAAGTGAATTGACCTTATCTAATAAATCTGTTGAATAATTATTTTTTTGGAAACATTCATTTACAATTGTAATTCCGTTTTTTTGAGATTGTTTCCAGAGGTTTTCATCTTGGTATAATGAAATTGCATTTTTTGCAAACTCTTCAACATCATCAGTAATAAAACCATTCCATGGTAAATTTTGATGCATGGCTTCAGAACCAATTATTGTCGTAACACTTGGCGTACCACATTGCATGGCCTCTAATAACTTACCTTTTAAACCTGCACCAAAACGTATGGGAGCCAGAACAATTCTGGCATTTTTTACTATTTCATTAGCGTCTTCAGCTCTTCCCATAATAAAAAAGCTATTTTTAGGCTGATGTAACTGCAACACTTTTTGCGAAGGATATGCTCCGTAAATTTCCAAAACAGCTTCCGGAAAATCTTTTTTAATCAAAGGCCAAATTGTTTCTTTTAAATATTGAACAGTATTCCAATTAGGTTCGTGAAGAAAATTTCCGATGAAAACAAAGTTTTTTCTTTCTTTAAAAGATGGTAATTTCAAAAGCGCCTCTTCAGAGATTTCATGAACCAAAAAAGGAAGATAATATAACAAACTGGAATCAATTTTAAAAATATTATTTAGAATTTTCATTTCAAAATCCGAGATAATAAAAGACAAATCGCATCTTAAAATACTGGCAATTTCACGCTTTGCAACTTCTTCTGATAATAAATTATAGAGTTCAAAAGTTCGATTTTCTTTAAAAGCTTTTTGTCTTGCCATTCTCAAACAATGCAAATCTTCTGTATCTAATAAACGAATAGCTTTAGGACAATTCTCTGAAACCCGCCATCCGAACTGCTCTTCAATCATAAAACGGTCAAACAAAACGACATCAGGATTCAGTCCTATTATAAAATCATCAAAACTGGAATTATTGAGTTCAATTGATTTTTTCTCCACTCCAAACTCAGACAAATCAACCATAAAATCACTGTCTAAAGCCGGGCTTGAAAAGGTAATTTCGAATCCGTTTTCTTTAAAAATAGAAATCAATTGCATCATTCTCCCGCCAGCCGCAGACGAATTTGGTTCGGGCCAGACAAAACCAATAATTAAAAGTTTTTTTAATGGGTTCATTTAATTTGTTTCAAGTTACAAAATAATACTATTTCGTGCGGATTTGCACCATCTTTGGTGATTTTAGGTAATAAAAAAGACTAATTTTGCAGAATACTTTTGAACAAAATTATGTTAGGATTAAAATTAGCCACAGACCCTCGATGGGTAAATATAGTCGAATCGAATATCGAAGAAATTTTAACAGATCATGCCTGGTGCGAACAAAAAGCTGCTTCCAATGCAATAAGTCTTATTACTCAAAACTCTGAAAAAGAAGAATTGGTTACAGCCTTAATGCTCATTGCTCAGGAGGAAATTGAACATTTCAAAATGGTTCACGACCTGATCAAAGAAAGAGGGTTAACTTTTGGTCGTGAACGTAAAGACAGCTATGTAAACGAACTTTTTAAATTCATGAAGAAAGACGGTAGCCGCAATGATGCTTTATGTGAGCGATTGCTGTTTTCGGCAATGATTGAAGCCAGAAGCTGTGAGCGTTTTAAAGTTCTTTCTGAGAATATAAAAGACGAAGAATTAGCTAAATTCTATCGCGATCTGATGATTTCTGAAGCAGGTCATTACACAACCTTTTTAGGTTTTGCCAGAAAATATACTGATAATGTTGATGTCGAAAAACGATGGAAAGAATGGATTGAGTACGAAGGTTCTATTATTACCAATTATGGAAAAAATGAAACTGTGCATGGATAATTTCAAATTGAATCTCACATAAAAGCTTTTAACTTAACAACTTCGTATGTCAAAAAATAAAACCAAATTGGTCTTATTGAAAATTGCCAAATATTCAGGAATTACCTTTGCTATAATTTTAGCATTATTATTTTTAACACCTATTATTTTTGCTGATAAAATTAAGGAGCAAATCAAGAAAACCGCAAATGAAAAATTAAGCGCAGAATTGAATTATTCTGATGTATCACTATCCTTTTTTCATCATTTTCCTTCCCTCACATTAACCTTAAATGATTTGAGTCTAAACGGCTCCGCCCCATATAAAAAGGAAAAATTCATTACAGCAAAAGAAGTTTCTTTTGGAATTAACGTCGCAAGTTTGATTTTTAGCAAGGAGGTCGAAATCGACCAGATTTACTTATCAGATTCTTCTATTAACATAAAAGTCAATTCAAAAGGAGAAGCTAATTACAATGTTTATAAATCATCAAGCCCCTCCACTTCTAAAGACACCAATACTGAAGACGCATCTCTAAAACTGGAAAAAATTGAAATAATAAACAGCAAAATAATTTATGACGACCAATCGACCCAAGTTCATTTTGATGCTTTTGGTTTTGATTATCTCGGAAAAGGAGATTTAAACAAAGCTGTTTTCGATTTATATTCAAAAGCAAAAATTGAAAAACTCAATATCGTTTATGAAGGAGAGCCATATTTAATGAATAAAAAAATCGATGCTGATTTAATTACAAAAGTAAACGTAAACTCCTTATCGTTCTTTTTTCAGCAAAACAACTTAAAAATCAATCAGCTTTTGGTAGATTTTAAAGGTAAGTTTGACTTTTTGAAAGAAGGCTACAATATGGATTTTGTAATTAAATCCGATAACAGTGAGTTGTATGATGTATTTACCGCCTTCCCTCCAAAATACATTACCTGGCTTTCTAAGACAGAACTGAAAGGAAAAACAAATTTGCTTTTTAAATTAAAAGGAAAATATATCGCTTCTCAAAATATTGCACCAGATTTAAATCTGGATGTTAAAATAGCTAATGGTTTTATAAATTACAATAAAAGTACTTTTCCTGTTTCCGATTTGAACTTTGAAGTTAAAACTAAAGTTCCATCTTTAAATCCAGATTTTTTAACCATTGATGGAAAAAATTTATCATTAAATATTAAAAGGGATTATATAAAATCCAAATTCCATGTAAAAGGAATTAATGCACCGGAAATCAATGCCGATTTTAAAGCTAAAATTGATCTTGAAAAATTAACTAAAGCACTTGGAATTCCTGATGTAGTTTTAAAAGGAACTCTATCTGGAGATGTAAAAGCAAAGGGTAAATTTGATCAGAAAAACCAACTTTTTCCTGTGACAAATGGAATTATTAATTTGGAAAATGGATATCTGAAAACAAAATATTATCCAAATGCGATTACCAATATTACGATAAAATCTAAAATCATAAATCAAAAAGGAACTTTTGATGATTTAAGAATCAATATAAAACCTGCCCAATTTACTTTCGAAGGAAAACCTGTTTTTGTATCAGCTGATTTGAGCAATTTTGATGATTTAAATTATGATGTAAAAGCAAAGGGAGAACTTGATATCAGCAAAATATATAAAGTTTTTTATCAAAAAGGGCTTGATTTGGATGGTTTTGTAAAAGCTGATTTAATTTTAAAAGGTAAACAAAGTGATGCTGAAAAAGGCGATTACGACAAGTTGTACAATAAAGGAACTCTTGAGCTTAGAAATATCGGAATTGCATCAGAATACCTGCCTCAAAAATTTATTATTAAAGAAGGCGTTTTCAAAATAAATCAGGATAAAATGTCTTTCAACAACTTTCTGGCAGCTTACGGACAGTCTGATTTTAAGATGGATGGTTATCTGCAAAATGTTTTTAATTATGCAATAACAAAGACCGGAATTCTGAGAGGCTCATTTACAGTTTCTGCACAATATATAAATGTTGATGAATTTATGTCAAATACGACAGCAAATACATCGTTAAAAGAAACTAAACCTGAAGCTAAACTTCCTTCTGCCGAAGCAAAACAAACGGGAGTTATTATTATTCCGGCCAACTTGAATTTGCAATTAATAGCGAATGCTCAAAAAGTATATTTTGACAAATTGATTCTGCAAAATGCTACTGGAAATTTAAAAATGAAAAATGGCAAACTCAGCATGAGAAACACAGGCTTCAATTTAATTGGATGCAAAGTTTCCATGAATGCCAATTACCAGTCTCTAACACCTCAAAAAGCAAATTTCGATTACAGTATTAAAGCATCTGATTTTGATATTAAAAGAGCTTATAACGAAATTGAAGTGTTTAGAAAAATGGCCAGTACTGCAGAGAAAGCACAAGGAATCGTTTCTTTGGATTACAAGCTAAAAGGTAGTTTAAACGGAAACATGGAACCTGTCTATCCATCTCTAGTGGGGGGCGGAACACTTTCTGTAAAAGATGTAAAAGTGAGAGGATTGAAAATGTTTAATGCCGTAAGCAAACAAACAAGTTCAGAAGCCATTAAAAATCCTGACGTTTCGAAAGTTGATATTAAAACTACAATCAAAAATAATATTATGAGAATTGAGCGTTTCAAATTTAAGTTCGCCGGCTTTAGACCAAGAATTGAAGGAACAACAAGTTTAGATGGAAAGCTGAATTTAAAAATGCGTTTAGGGTTACCGCCATTAGGGATTATTGGCGTTCCATTAACGATTACAGGAACACAAAATAATCCGAAAATAAAAGTGGGGCGTAATATAGAAGATCTTGAAGAAACTCAAGATACTGAGGAATAAATTTATAGAAACCTGTTCATTATGAGCAGGTTTTTTATTACTTACTCACTGATAAAATATACAATATTACTTTTCGAATTCCCAAATATAAAATTGCACTAATTAATGCTAATACAGATCCTATTCCGGTTGGAAGAACCGCTCCAAAAGTAAAAGACATTCCGATTACAAAACCAAGAATACATTCTGCTCTGTAAATTGGAAAAAACAAACCTAAAAGAAAAGTTCCAACAAACATATAACCTGATATATCTGAATAACCTAAAGTAAAAAAAACTGAAAGTAATATCCCAAAAATTAAAGCAAAAAGAAATCCATAAATTATATCAAGTGGAATATTTGCCTTTTGTAATTTTTGATCTTCTTTTATCATTACTCTTTTTTTTATTCTATATAATAAAAAGAAAGAAAGCAAGGGAAGCAAAAGACCGCCCCACCAATTAGAAATCTTGGGCAAATCCTTATCGGCGAAAATATGATGACCTGGAACTCCGCCATTATAATAATTCCAGAGTAACAATCCCCAAATTAAAATAAATATCATTGCTGTGATATACAATTGGAATTTGACAAACATCTTTTCATTCATAAAATCTGATTTGTTAAGTTTAGCTACATCACCAAAACACCGGTATAGCATAAGTAGTATAATATTATAAAACGTTACAATTACAATCCATTTCAAATAATAAAACAAAAAACCCGCTCTTTTCAGAACGGGTTTTGTAATAAGTAGTCTTTATGATTATGCTTCGAATGGAAGGATAGATACATAAGATTTGTTATCTTTTTTCTTTTGGAACTTAACAACTCCAGCTACTCTTGCGTGTAGTGTGTGATCTTTACTGATGTAAACGTTTTCACCCGGATTATGTTTTGAACCTCTTTGTCTAACGATGATGTTCCCAGCAATAGCAGCTTGACCACCAAAAATCTTAACGCCTAGACGTTTTGATTCTGATTCTCTACCATTCTTCGAACTACCGACACCTTTCTTGTGAGCCATGACGTATGAGTTTAAATATTGTTATTATTCTTTAGTAGCTTCTTTTTTCGCTTTTGGAGCTGCTGCTTTTTTTGCTTTTGGAGCTGCTTCAGCTTCAGTAGCCGGAGCTTCTTCTGCTACAACTGCTTTTTTAGCTGCTGCTTTTTTAGTTCCGCCTGCTGCAGTAATACCTTCAATTACAATTTGAGTAAGATATTGTCTGTGACCATTTCTCTTTTTGTATCCTTTTCTTCTTTTCTTTTTGAAAACGATAACCTTATCTCCTTTTAAGTGTTGTAACACTTTAGCTTCTACTGAAGCACCTTCTATAGCTGGGGCGCCTAAAGTTACGCTTCCGTTATCATCAACTAAAAGAACTTTGTCAAAAGAAACTTTTGAACCTTCTTCGTTAGTTAAACGGTTAACATAAACCTTTAAGTCTTTGCTTACTTTAAATTGTTGCCCTGCTATCTCTACGATTGCATACATACCAAATTGATTTATTGATTTTTAAGGTTGCAAATATACAATTAAAAATTTACTGTGCAATCTCTTATTTCAAAAATATTTTTCATTCTTTAAAGTCTGCTTTTCAAGGTGTTTCATCTCTTTTTATAAATGATTCAGAAGTAAAAGATTGTTAAAGTACATCCAAAATAACCTCCTTTTCTTAATTGATAACTAAAAAAACTTATTTTTGATGTAACATAAATCAACTCTTGAGTACCTACACTTATTAGGTATTATAAATTATTAATCTTTATGAAAAAATCAATAATGATGTTAAGTGCTGCAATAATGCTCGGCGGAGTAGCTCATGCTCAAAAAGTAGCTTTCGAAGAATACAATTTAGACAATGGTATGCATGTTATTCTGCACAATGATCCCACCGCCCCTGTTGTTATTACTTCTGTAATGTATCATGTAGGATCAAAAGACGAGCGTCCTGACCGTACAGGTTTTGCACATTTCTTTGAACATTTATTATATGAAGGAACCCAAAATATCAAACGTGGCGAATGGATGAAAATCGTTACCGCAAATGGAGGCGTAAACAATGCCAATACATCAGATGACAGAACCTATTATTATGAAGTTTTTCCATCAAACAGTTTAGAACTGGGTTTATGGATGGAATCTGAAAGACTGATGCATCCCATAATTAATAAAATTGGCGTTGACACTCAAAATGAAGTTGTAAAAGAAGAAAAAAGAATGCGTTATGATAATCAGCCTTACGGAAACATTTTGCCTGAGGTTAAAAAACACATGTTCAAAAACCATCCGTATCGCTGGACGACTATTGGCTCAATGAAAGACCTTGATGCCGCAACCCTTGAAGAATTCCAGGCTTTTAATAAAAAGTTTTATACGCCAAACAATGCTGTTTTAGTCGTAGCAGGTGACTTCGATAAAGCTAAAACCAAAGAATGGATTCAGAAATATTTTGGCCCAATTCCTAAAGGAGAAGTGGTAAAAAAACAAACTTTTACAGAAGAGCCTATTACACAAACTATAAAAGCCTCTTACGAAGATCCGAACATTCAGATTCCGATGATTGTTGCTTCGTATAGAACCCCATCAATGAAAACCAGAGATGCAAGGGTTTTAGATTTAATTTCTTCTTATTTAAGTGATGGAAAAAGCTCAAAATTATATAAAAAGATAGTTGATGATAAAAAAATGGCACTTCAAATTGGTGCTGTTGGTTTTAGTCAGGAAGATTATGGTATGTATATTTTGTACGGTTTACCAATGGGAACTTACACCACGGCAGACATCTTAAAAGAAATGGACGAGGAAATTGTAAAAATCCAAACCGATCTGATTTCTGAAAAAGACTATCAAAAACTACAAAATAAATTCGATAATAATTTCGTCAACGCAAACGCAAATGTTGAAGGAATTGCAGAAAATCTGGCCTCTTACTATTTACTTTATGGAGATGTAAATCTTATTAATACTGAAATCGACCTTTATCACTCTATTACCAGAGAAGAAATCAGAGAAGTCGCTAAAAAGTATTTAAATCCCAATCAGCGATTAATTCTAGATTATGTTCCTTCAACAAAAGTTCAAAACTAAGCATCGAATCATGAAAAAAATACATACAGTTCTAATCCTTTTATTCCTAACTGGAATTATGCAAGCACAAGATCGACCACAACCAAAACCAGGAAATTCACCAGTAGTCAACATCAAAAAACCACAAACATTTGTTTTGCCAAACGGCATGAAAGTTTTAGTGGTTGAAAATCATAAATTACCAAGAGTGAGTTTTAATCTTAAACTGGATAATGCCCCATTTATTGAAGGAAACAAAAAAGGCGTTGATGAATTAACCAGCAGTTTAATTGGAAACGGAACCAAAAAAACGACTAAAGAAGCATTTAATGAAGAAATTGACTTTTACGGAGCCAGCATAAATTTCTCATCATCAGGTGCTTCCGCAAGCTCACTTTCAAAATATTCAGGACGGGTTTTAGAATTATTGGCAGAGGGTGCTTTGCAGCCAAATTTTACCCAGGCAGAATTTGACAAGGAAAAAGCAAAATTATTAGAAGGACTTAAAGCCGATGAAAAAAGCGTTCCTGCTATTTCCAATCGAGTTGTTGATGTTTTGGCTTTCGGAAGAAATCATCCTTTTGGCGAATATTTATCTGAAGAAACTGTAAAAAATGTTACTCTTGCTGATATTCAGGCAAATTACAATACTTATTTTGTACCTGAAAATGCTTATTTAGTAGTAATAGGCGACATTAAATTTAAAGAAACAAAAGCAGCCGTTGAAAAACTTTTTGGCGGATGGAAAAAACAAGCCGCACCAAAAAACACCTATCCAAATCCGGAAAACGTTTCTAAACTTCAAATTGATTTTGTAGATGTTCCAAATGCGGTTCAGTCTGAAATTTCATTAGTAAATACAGTAAATTTAAAAATGAGCGACCCTGATTTTTTCCCTGCCGTAATTGCAAATCAAATTTTAGGAGGTGATTTTAACAGTTATCTGAATATGAATTTACGTGAGCAGCATGCGTGGACATACGGAGCGAGTTCAAATATTGGCAGCGGAAAATATGTAACCAAATTCAAAGCTTCGTCTGCCGTTAGAAATGCCGTTACAGATAGTGCTGTCGTGCAATTTGTAAAAGAAATTAAAAGAATCAGAACTGAAAAAGTTTCTGAAGACGTATTAAAAAATGTAAAAGCAGGTTACATCGGAAGATTTGTAATGCAGGTTGAGAAACCTCAAACCGTTGCACGTTATGCTTTAAATATTGAAACAGAAGACCTTCCTGCAGATTTCTACGAAAAGTACATTCAGACCATCAACAATGTTACAATTGATGATATTAATCGTGTTTCGAATAAATACTTTCAAATCGACAACATGAGAATTGTAATTGTTGGTAAAGGATCAGAAGTACTTCCCGGATTAGAAAAACTTGAAATTCCAATTTCCTATTATGATAAATACGGAAATCCTGTTGATAAACCTGTAACCAAAAAAGAAGCTCCGGCGGGAATTACCGCAAAAGTTGTTTTTGATAATTACATTAAAGCAATTGGTGGCGAAAAAGCCGTTTCTACTGTAAAAACATTATTCATGAACGGAACTACAACAATTCCGCAAGCACCATCTCCTTTAACTTTTGTTTCAAAATTGGATTCGAAAGGAAAAATGATGGTGTCGCTGTCTATGGGAAGTATGGCTTTGATGAAACAAGTCGTAAACGACAAAGGAGCATACGTTGAACAACAAGGACAACGCAAGAATTTAGAAGGCGCAGATTTAGCCGAAATGAAAGCCAGTGCAACTCCTTTTGAAGAGCTACAATTAAGCAAAAGAACAGATTTAACCGTAAGTGGAATTGAGAAAATAAACGGTAATGACGCTTACTCAATAAAGGATGGCAAAACGATTTACTTTTATGATGTGAAAACAGGTCTAAAAATTGCCGAAACCAAAGTAAAAGAACAAAGCGGACAATCAACTACACAAACCACATACTTTAATGATTATAAAGAAGTAAAAGGTGTAAAAGTTCCTTTTAACTTAATACAAAATGCAGGTTTTGAATTAGATATTAAAATGTCCGATATTAAAATCAATGAAGGAGTTACTGAAGCTGACTTCAAATAAACTTATTTTTCATAAAAAAGAAAGGCTGTCATCATAGACAGCCTTTCTTTTTTATATTATTTGTTCAGAATAGAAAAGTTAAATATCTACTTTTTAGCCGATAAATAAACTCCAATCAAAATAACAAATGCGCCAAAAAACTGAATTGGTGTCAGCATTTCGTTGTCTAATAATCCCCAGAAAAAGGCCACTATAGGAATTATATAGGTTACTGATGTGGCGAACACAGGTGAAGACATCTGAATTAGTTTAAAAAACAAGACATTCGCAATCCCGGTACCTAACACCCCCAAAATTATTACAAATAAAAGAGAATGCTGTGTTGCAGCAATATTAGTTTTTTGCGTAAAATCGGTTGTGCTTAAAATGATTAAAGCCGGCAAAAGCAATACCGCAAAATTTCCTGTTGTAATGCTTAATGAATTTAAATCAGATAAATACTTTTTGATCAGATTTACATTAATAGCATAACAAAGCGATGCGATGACGACCAAAATAAGGTAATAATAGTTTTGCCCGGAATTTCCAGAAGCACCATTCAATACCAATAACAAACAGCCAATAAGACCAATAAAAACTCCAATGACCTGTCGTTTTTGAAACTGAATTCCAAAAAAGATTATTCCTAAAACCAGAGTATTTAAGGGCGTGAGAGAATTTAAAATAGCTACTATTGAACTATCAACTTCAGTTTCGGCAATAGCAAAAAAGAAAGCAGGAATAAAAGTTCCAAAAACGGATGTCAAAGCAACAAATTTCCATTGACGAAGAGAGATTTTCTTTAAACTTGAAAATCCAATAATAAGTAAAAACAAAGCAGCAAAAATAATTCGAAGTGAACCCACCTGAATAGCCGTTAATCCAACAAGTCCTCTCTTGATTAAAATAAAAGAGCTTCCCCAAATTAGCGAAAGCAGGAATAAATAAAACCACTTTAATTGTTTTGCATCCATAAATCGAATTTTGATACAAATTTGTAATAATTTTATGAACTGACCTTCTGTTTTTTATTAATTTTGCAAGAAGCACATATTGATAAATAAAAAATCACAAAGATGAAATTCACAAAAATAATAGCCACATTAGCACTTGCAGGTTTGGTATTGGTAAGCTGCAAAAAAGAAGAAGATAAAAATCTGGCTAACATAAAAAACGAAAAAACAGCTGTAAAAGAGCACAAAGCAATCGCTCCTGAAAATGTTCAGACTGCAAGTTTTAATATCGAAGGCATGACTTGTGCGGTTGGATGCGCCAAAACAATTGAGAAGGAATTATCTGATTTAGATGGTGTAGAAAAAGCAACTGTTGATTTTGATAAAAAATTAGCTACTGTTACATTTGACAAAACAGTTCAAAATACTGAGTCTTTAACGAAAGTTGTTCAGGCAACAGGAGATGGAAAAACCTATAAAGTTTCGAATATCAAATCGTAATAAAGCGATTTTAATCCTCTAAAACTAAGGATTAATAAAAAGACAATTTTAGACAGTAGTAAATTTAGGTTTACTACTGTCTTTTTTTTCAAGTTTATTTCAAAAAAAATTATTCAACTTATTATTAACTCACATAATGGAACTTAAGTTTAGCCACATAGACATTTTAGTTAAAGATCTTGAATCAGCCTGCAGCTATTACGCAAAAATACTTGGTGCTGAAATCTCAAAAAAATTTATCTGGGAAAGAGGAGAACTTAATGTCACATATGCTATTGTTAAGATTGGCCAGGAGCGGTTTATGCTTGTTGAGCCTTTTTCCGGAAATTTAAAAAATCTTTTAGACACCAGAGGCGAAGGAACTATTTACCGCCATTGCTATTCTACTACTGACATTGAAACAGCTTTTGATGAATTAGTAGCATCAGGTGTTCAACCAGAGGACGAGAATGGAAATGCTTTATCACGAGAAACCCTTAACTCACCAAGTGGAGTCAGAATTATTTGGCTTCCAAAACGCTTTGGAGAATTCTCAATTGAAATACTTGAAGCAGCAGGACTGGAGCAATTTATGAACGAAGCATTTTCATCTTAAATTAATATTCCATCTTAAAAAACAAGAGGCTTTAATTGAACTTCTTGTTCGTTTTATTTCCATTTTAAAGTTTCCATCAATCGCTGCATATCATTTTTGATATAACTTGCTGCTGGCATAACCGAATCAAAATTAGGTTTGGTATAAAAATAGACTGACCCTGTGATAAAATGCCTGGTACTGTCAGTCGCATAAAATTGCGAGTTTGTAGCAGCATTTCCGTTCACCTGATAAAACATTCCATAAACCTTTTTTTCTGGGTTTAAATAGGGCTGTTCCAATATATCATCTGCCTTGATGACATGCTCATAAGTCAATTTTTGGGCATCTCTCAAAAGTTCCTCTATATTATTATTTACAGGCTTGTAAGTCAGATAAATAGTAGCTTTCATCTTGGGATATGTAATGGCAAAACCACACTCTTTTTCTCCTTTTATTACTGCAGTTTCGTTCATTTCGAAAGAAAAGGGACATGGATTTTGAAAATTCACATATTTAGCTTCCGGATAATCCAGACGCAAAAAACCAGCAGGCTTGGGAAGTACTTCATCCTTACAACTGCAGAGAATTAATAGCAGAGAAACTGCAGCCAGGAAAATTATTTTTTTCAACATCGTTATTCAATTGTTACTTTTATTTGTTTAACCCTTTTTTTATCAACTGCTTCTATGGTAAAAACACAGTTTTCAAACGTTATTTTTTGATCTTTTTTAGGGAAATTACCGAGAATTTCAAGAATAAAACCCGCCAAAGTTTCTGCTTCTCCTTTATGGGATTCGAAAACATCTTCATCGACATCTATAATCCTATAGAAATCTTTCATATTTATTTTCCCTTCAAAAAGATAATTTTTGTCGTCAATTTGAGAAAAATTCAGATATTCATCATCAAATTCGTCACTTATATCCCCTACAATTTCTTCAATTACATCTTCTAATGAAACCAAACCAGATGTTCCTCCATACTCATCGACTACAATAGCCAGATGACTTTTCAAAGTCTGAAAATCTTTAAGGAGATTATCCAGCTTTTTATTCTCAGGAACAAAAAAAGCTTTTCTGATTAATGCGGTCCAGTCAAACTCCTCTTTATCAATATGTGGCAATAAATCTTTAACAAATAAAACACCCTCAATTTGATCTATATTATCCCGATAAACAGGAATTCTTGAAAATCCTTTCTCTATGATTTTTGGATAAATCGCTTTAAAAGATTCTGATATTTCTAAACCAAAGATATCAATCCTGGGACTCATTACCTGTCTGGTATCTGTATTCCCAAAAGAAACAATGCCTTCTAATATTTTTTGTTCTTCACTTGATGTTCCCTCAGAATCTGTAAGTTCTAATGCCTGTGAAAGCTGATCAACCGAAAAATTGGTTTTTTGCTTCCCTAATTTATTATACAAATATAAAGTAACTGCACGCATTGGCAAACTTACCGGAGAAAGTAATTTATTCAAAAAAGCAATTGGATAGGCTACCCGTTTGGCGAATTTTATATTATTTCGGCTGGCATATACTTTAGGAAGGACCTCTCCAAAAAGTAAAATCAAAAAAGTAACAACAATTACTTCTAAAATAAATTTTAATGAAGCAGAATTAATGTTTTCAAAAATATTTCTGCCGATAAATGAAAAGAGGATCACTACACCAATATTTAAAAAATTATTGGCTACCAATAATGTCGCTAAGAGTTTTTTGGGTTTATCCAAAAGATTTGAAATTATTTTTCCTTTCGGATTATTCTCTTGCAGCGTATCATCAATATCCTTTTGAGACAAGGAAAAAAAGGCTACTTCAGCACCTGAAACAATCGCTGATAAAAAAATTAAAATAAATATTCCAACAAAACCAATAATTAAATTAGTGTCTGTTGCTGCAAAAAATAAACTGGGCTCCGGGTCCAAATTAAAAAAAATTAGTTAAACAATCAAAAAGGCAAATCGTTGATAGGTAAGCCCTCATTAGGATTTCCAAAGTTAGTGTTTTTTGGTGATTCTGAAGCCTGATGCTGTTTGTTATCTGTTTCCTTTTTTGTTGTGAGAAAAGTAAACTCGGTTACCTGAATCTCGGTAGTATGTTTTGTAGTTCCGTCTTCAGCCTGCCATTGCCTTGATTTTATACGGCCTTCAACATATATTTTGTCTCCTTTGGACAAATATTTTTCACAGATTTCAGCAGCTTTATTGCGCACTACCAAATTATGCCACTCTGTCGAAGTGATTTTTTCGTTTGTAGTTTTATTGATATACACTTCGTTTGTTGCCAACTGAAAGCGGCCGATGCAATTACCCCCGTCAAAATAATGCATTTTAACATCGTCGCCCAAATGGCCTATCAACATCACCTTGTTTAATGTTCCGTTCATGATATAACATTTGTTGTATCAAAGATACTTTTTTTTAACGACTTACTTCTTCCTTTTCAATAAAATTATAAATAACAATTGGGAAAGGAAATGCTTTTAATTCACTATAATTCAATCCATTATGAATCAATTCGTTAATTTTTACTTTCCAAAACTGAATGTGCAAATGCTGATGGGAAAGTTTATGGATTACTGTTGCATGTGAACATTCCTCAACACCTTTAATAGTATAAGAAGAAAAGATGCCATGCTGAATTGTTTGCGAAATAAAATTAAAATCGACAATTTCATCCGTTTCCACCAAAGGAAATTCATATAGATTATGCCAAATACCTTTTGAAGTACGTTTTTGAATTAAAGTATTCCCTAAAACATCTTCTAAAATCAGGTAATTAAAAAACCGATTGGTTACTTTTAATTTTTTAGACTTTACAGGCAACACATCAACTTTCTTTTTTTTCAGAGCCAGACAGCTTTCATTAAATACACAAACAGCACAATTTGGATTTTTGGGCACACATTGCAAAGCACCAAATTCCATTATTGCCTGATTGAAAATTGCAGGATCGTCTTTTGGCATCAATTCCAAAGCAAGGGCAGTAAATTCTTTTTTAGTCGCAGGCAAAGCTATATCAGATTCGATATCAAAATAACGGGAAAGAACCCTGAAGACATTTCCATCAACAACAGGAACAACTTCATTATAAGAAAAAGAAGCAATTGCGGCGGCTGTATACTCGCCAACTCCTTTTAATTTTAATAAATCATTGTAAGTAGCCGGAAACACTCCATTTAAATCATTAGCAATGTATTGAGCTGTTTTATGTAAATTCCGGGCTCTGGAATAATATCCTAATCCCTGCCAAAGTTTTAAAACTTTCTCTTCATCGGCATTTGCTAAATCAAACACAGTAGGAAATTCCTCAGTAAAAGAAAAAAAATAGGGCATTCCCTGCGCTACTCTTGTCTGTTGCAGCATAATTTCTGAAAGCCAAATATGATAGGGATTGATAGTATTTCGCCACGGCAAATCGCGTTTGTTTTGTAAATACCAATTTATCAACAGGTTATGAAATCTCATTGTAAAATACTTAGAATACAAAAGTAAATGTTTATGTAATTAAAATTTAACGAATTAGCTTGATTAATTATTTTTTTAATTCCTATATTTGCAAACTCAAAAAAATAGTACATCATTTAAAAATAAAAACAGGAAAGAAAATGACGAAAGCAGATATCGTAGCGAAGATTGCAGAGAAACTAGGTCTTGAAAAAGGAGATGTTCAGGCAACAGTAGAAACTTTTATGGAAGAAGTTAAAACTTCTTTAGAAACAGGTGACAATGTTTACCTAAGAGGTTTTGGAAGTTTCATCGTAAAAACCAGAGCTGAAAAGACAGGAAGAAACATTTCTAAAAATACCACAATCAAAATTCCTGCACACAATATTCCTGCTTTTAAACCTGCAAAAGTATTTGTAGAGGGAGTAAAAACAAACAACGAAGCAAAATAATACTATTAATTAATCATAAAATCGACACGATATGCCAAGTGGTAAAAAAAGAAAGAGACATAAGGTAGCTACTCACAAAAGAAAGAAAAGAGCGAGAGCTAACCGTCACAAAAAGAAAAAGTAGTTTTAAACTACTTTTTTCTTTTTAAACGTTCATTGAAATTGAGAATTAGTGCTCAGTCTTCAGATTTTAGTATTCAGTTAACTGATTACTCACAACTGCTAACTGCCTGCTGATTTTCCCCGGGTTCAATACCTGTTAAAAATATTGTTTAATCCATCCTTGCAGAGGTTGATGTTTTAGTTGTGATTGGTGCTCTACCAAACTGACTATAAACAACTGACAACCAATTCACGGATAAAAATTTACAAATGAATAAAGAATTAATTATTCGATCAAGTTCAGATTTCGTAGATTTTGCCTTATTAAAAGATGGAAAACTAATTGAATTACACAAGGAAGAAGAAAAAAGCAATTTTCAGGTTGGTGATATTTTTATTGCCAAAATCAGAAAACCAGTTGCCGGACTTAATGCTGCTTTTGTAAATGTAGGCTTCGAAAAAGATGCCTTTTTGCATTATCACGATTTAGGGCCAAACTTAGCTTCCCAACTGAAATTCATAAAACTTGTAAGCGCAGGTAAATTAAAAGATTTCTCCCTAAAAACCTTTCAGTTTGAAAAAGAGATTGACAAAGATGGCATCATTACTGATATTTTAAGTGCCAATCAATCTGTCTTAGTACAAGTTGTAAAAGAACCTATATCTACCAAAGGTCCAAGAATAAGCGCTGAGCTTTCATTGGCAGGAAGATTTATTGTTCTCGTTCCGTTTTCTGACCGTGTTTCTATTTCACAAAAAATAGAAGACAAAAAGGAAAAGGATCGCTTAAAAAAACTTGTATTATCGATCAAACCTAAAGGATTTGGTGTTATTGTTCGCACAGTAGCCGAAGGCAAAAATACAGCCGAATTAGAAAAAGATTTGCAGAACCTGCTTGGCAGATGGACTGCAATGTGTAAAAAATTACCAACTGCTCATCATCCATCCAAAGTATTAGGAGAACTCAATAGAGCTTCTTCAATATTAAGAGATGTTTTTAATGATACCTTTAGTGGTATTCAGATAGATGATGAAGAGTTGTACCATCAAACGAAGGACTATCTGCAAGAGATTGCACCTTCAAAACAATCAATTGTGAAGTTTTATCAATCAAACGACACTCCGATTTTTGAGAAATACAATATAGAGAGACAAATCAAAACTTCATTTGGAAGAACGGTTTCTATGAGCAAAGGCGCTTATCTTATCATAGAACACACTGAAGCTCTTCACGTTATAGACGTAAACAGCGGAAACCGTTCTAATAAAGCGACCAATCAGGAAGATACCGCCATGGAAGTGAATATGATTGCTGCCGCTGAAATTGCCCGACAACTTCGTCTGCGTGATATGGGCGGAATAATCGTAGTTGATTTTATCGATATGTCTAATCCTGAAAACAGGAAAGTTTTGTTCGACTTCTTGCGAGAAGAAATGAGCGACGATAAAGCAAAGCATAAAATATTACCGCCAAGTAAATTTGGTTTAGTCCAGATTACAAGACAGCGTGTAAGACCGGAAGTTAATATTAAAACCAGAGAAGAAGATCCAAACAATGAAAATGGCGAAATTGAAGCGCCAATTTTAATCATTGATAAAATCGCACTGGATTTAGACCGACTTTTAAAAACCCACAAAAATGTTGTGCTTAATGTACATCCGTTTGTGGCTGCTTACCTCAGTAAAGGTTTTCCATCCTTACGTTCAAAATGGTTTTTTGAGCATAAGAAATGGGTGAAAATCATACCTCGTGACGCTTACACGTACTTAGAATATCATTTCTACGACAAAAAAGGAAATGTTATTTCAGAATAAAACAAAAACCGCCTCTCGAAAGACTGGCGGTTTTTTTATGGCCTTTTTTATAAGGAGCAATTTCCAGCTATCCGTTCCAATCTTTTGTTTTTTAAAGAAAAAAACAAAAGGATTTCCTCTTCTATCTGGGCTAGGTTCTCATTTTCATAAGAATGTTATTCCCTCACAATTTCAATTCTTCTTCTAATTTCATTCCCAAAAGCATCTACAACAGTAATATAATGTATTCCTGAAGTTGGCGTAATTGGCAATTCATGAAACGTTTTGGTTGTGGCTTTATAAACATCATCGACATACCAAAACAATTCTTTATCCCTTTCAGAATAGGCTACTTTCAAAATTACAGGCTGCACTTCGCTGTTAAAATTCTTTGTCAAATAAATTTTGCTATTAGCTTTTGGATAAATAAAATCCATTGTTTTAGATTGAATTCCTTCGCAACCTTCTTTATAAGGAGGCAAAGGCAAATACTCAATATGCTGGCTTTTGTAATACCACGCCATTACCGGAGGCAAAACAAACCAGCTTTTAGTCACGATATTATCAACACTTTCACAACTGCTATTGACCTGAAATCTTTCTGCTTTATCCAAATGAACTTTTTTATGATACGGGCAAACTACAGTAGATTTTCCTTTTTTAGAAACCCACTGTTTTATTTTTGGACAATCTTCTTTGGCCAAATAGCCGCTTAAACGGCAAACCTCAACATTTTCTAAATCTTTATAAGGCGTTTCAAACCATCTTTGTCTGGGCAATAAATTAAAGACATCAAATAATATTGGTGCCGCACTTGTAACTCCTGTTAAAGTTGGTCTTCCTTCTCCGGTAGCATTTCCAACCCAGATTCCAACCACATATTTTGAATTACTACCAATAGCCCAGGCATCTCTATTTCCGAAACTGGTTCCCGTTTTCCACGCTATTTTCAATGAGCTGTCATAAAACTTCCAGGCTTCATCCCCTTCCGGCCTGTTTACCTCTTCCATTGCGTTATAGGTTAACCAAATTGCTCCGGCGCCAATTATGTTCTTTTGATCGGTTTCTGAACCAAAATCGGTTTCAAAATCGTTTTTATAATTCAGTTCTGCAAATTCCTTGGTTCTATACTTTTCTTGGTTTTTAGTATAATAATTCACCGTTGAAGACAATCCCGCATAAGTTCTGCACAAATCCCATAAATTACTTTCGGCACCTCCCAAAATAAGCGACAATCCGTAATGATCCGGCGTTTTATTAATATCTCTCAATTTGAATTTTTGCAATTCTTCATAAAACTTATTTACACCAAAATCCTGAAGCATCAAAACGGATGGAATATTCAGGGAACGCGACAATGCTCGATGTGCCGGAACAGCTCCGTCAAACGTCAAATTAAAATTCTGAGGTGTATAACCTGCTATTTGCGTTGGTACATCAGCCACTAAAGTATTTGGCAGTAATTCGCCGTCGTCTAACATTCCGGCGTATAAAAGCGGCTTTAGAATACTTCCGGTACTTCTTGGTGCATCAATAATATCGACATCTTTTTGATGGTCTTTATCTGTTGGAGCATTTCCAACATAACTCATTACATTTCGATTCGAAACATCAATAACCAAAATTGCCAGATTATTTACTTCATTCTGCCTGTATTGATTGTAATAATATTTTGCAATTTGATTCACTCTATTCTGCAAAGCATAATCTATAGTAGTTTTTACACGGGTTCCTTTTTCATTTTTTGCCACACGCTGCAATAAATGAGGCGCAATTTGAGGCAAATCATAAGGTTTTTGCGGTAATGGTTCTTCTACTGAAAGCTCATAAGTCTGTTTATCAATAATGCCTTCCTGATGTAATTTCAGTAATAATCTATTACGTTTATTCAATAACTTGATCTGATTCTTTCCCGGATAAATTAAACTTGGAGCATTGGGCAAAACGGCCAAAGTCGCATTTTCTGCCCAGGACAATTGATTCGATTGTACTCCAAAATATCTCCAGGAAGCCATTTCCAAACCAACGACATTTCCTCCAAAAGGAGCATGAGCCGCATACATTTCTAAAATTTCATTTTTAGAATAACCCAATTCTAATCGGGTTGCCAGAATAATTTCGATCAGTTTTTCAAAATAAGTCCTGCCTTTTCCTCTTCGGGATAATCTTATAACCTGCTGTGTCAATGTGCTTCCACCCCGAACCACTTTTCCAGCTTTTCTGTTTTGTTTAATGGCATTTACCATAGCAACAGGATTAAATCCGGGATGTTTATAAAAATATTCGTCTTCAAAATAAACAATACATTTTTTGAATTTATCCGGTACGCTATCCTGAGCTGGAAAACGCCATTGTCCGTCATCGGCTATTTTGGCACCAAGTAATTCTCCTTCCTTGCTTTCAATTACCGTGGAATAAGGTTCCTGAAATAAATTTTGTGGTATGGAGAAATAATAAATCAGCAAAAACACAAATGCAATTGCTGATTTTATCTTATTCCTTTTTATCCAATTTAGAATGCGTTTTGAGAACGCTATGAATTTATTTTTCAAAGTAATTCTGTCTTTTCTTATCCTAACAGGTTTTAAAAACCTGTTAGGTCTCTTTTTAATAAAACAACTAAGAAATCCAATTGCTCTTGATATCATACCTAACAGGTTTTGAAAACCTGTTAGGATATGTGTAGCTTGAAATTTTATTTTACCACCTCAACCCAAAATCCTTTTGTTCTGGCTAAGAAAGTATTATCATACATGGCTTCACATTGCAATCCTGGCAAATAATAATTCCCCAGATAAGAAGCATTCAATAAAATTCGGAAGGCTTTTGTTTCTCCGGCTTTCATTCCAAAATAGAAATTAGTTCGGTCGTCACGAATATCAATATAATCGGCTATATTGTTTGTTGCGTCTCCGTAATCTGTAAAACGAGTATTGACAATTTCAAAACCTGAAGGCAGAATTTGAGACAATGCCACATTTTCAACATGTTCATTTCTTTGGTTTCTAATAGTAACCTCAGCAATAAACTCTGTTCCCTGACTAATTTTAGAAACATTAATAACGTCGCCTTTTCTATTTTTGAAAATAATAGAAGCCGAAACATCACTCTGAATTGCTCTCTCCTGACCGATTGGCAATATTCCCGTATTCAAAACACGAACGTAGACTGTATTGTTTTTAAGGTTTTTTAATGTTACGCTATTAGAACCTGTCCGCACAACCAAACTTCTGTCGGCAACTGTTTTTTGAGTCTTAATTGTTTCGCCTTTTCCGTTTTTGCTAAACTGAACATTAATACCTTTTGGACCGTTACTAACAGCAAATTTAGACATTGCATACAAACAATAGGCCGTTGTCTGCGTGCTCATCCATTGATTGTTTGACATTTGTTTGGCTAATTTTGCAGCCATCGCAAATGCTTTTTGTTTTTGCCCCAAAAGCAACATAGTTTCCAAAGCCATTGCTCTGTTTCTCTCGCTTGAACCATAATAGTAATAATTATAATTACTCGATTCGTCTTCAATTTTGCTATGTAAAAACAAATTCAATCCGGCCGATTTTTGACCCGCCAAAACATATGCCGCCGCTAAACGAAGTTTACTTTCGTTTGAAATTCCTTTGGTTTCTCGCAATCTGTTCATTGACGATAAATCGGCATTTCCGGCTAAAGCCAAAGTATATAATCTGTAGGCCTGAGCTAAATCGTTTCCATATTTTGGTTCAAAACGCCATTGTTTGGCTTCGCGTTGTTGGTACGAAATCCATTTTGATTTGAAATTAATCGGCAAAACATAGCCCTTTTTCTCTGCTTCAATAAGGAAATGTCCGGCATACGAAGTTCCCCAATCATCTGCAATTGTATTGCCTTGCCAGTAAGCTACTCCTCCGTTTGGTAATTGAAAACTTCCTAATCTTGTAATCCCGGCAGTGATATTTTTTTGAATAATTCCTTTTCTCGTGGCATCCAAATCAACAACATCATTTAAATATAATTGTGGAAAAACCGAAGAAGTCGTCTGTTCCACACATCCATGTGGATATTGAATAAGATATTGCAATCTTCCATTCAAATTCATTGTTGGCATTGACGAAACTTCCAATCTTGCTTTATTGCTTCCTGAAACTCCAAACGTTTTCCATGAAATTGTTTTGGTACTTTTGGGAGGCAGCATCACATCTGTAAAAGTATTTGTAACCGGATTTGGATTCGTCATATCAATTTCGACATCATAAATCGATTTTTCTTTTCCTGAAGTGGCAATAACCTGCACTTTAGCAATTCCGGTCGCAGAACCTACAACCAAATTAAAATATGCCATTTTTTCATCGGGTTGCGCAAAACTTAATTTCTGAACAGCACTTCCCATCACTTTTAAACCGTTGCTTGTCTTTATCTGAATGGAAACATTTTTGATATTATGTTCCGTTGCAAAAACAGTAACCGGAATTGTCACTTTTTCTGAAGGCGAAATTTTTCTTGGCAATGTTGCCAAAACCATCAGCGGACTTTTAACCGGAGTTGCTTTTTCAACACTTCCGTACGCATTTGTATTCGCATCTCCAGCAACCACCATAGTTCGGACAGAACCAATATATTTTGGCAGTTTTAACTGATGTGATTTGGTTTCTCCTTTTTCTAATTTAAATGGACCGTAATAGAGAACAACTGGCTTAAAACGATTTGCTTTTTTAGCCTTTCCGCCGCCTAAATCCTGATCACCACCAATACTGAAGATCTGATTTATTTTTCCGCCATAAGCTCCAATTACATCATCATAAATATCCCAGGTTTTTACGCCCAAAGCCTCACGAACATAAAAACTATCCCAGGCATTAGGTGTTTTAAAACGAGTTAAATCCAGTAAACCTTCATCAACCACTGCAATGGTATACGTCATTTCTTTACCTGACTTCTCTCCTACTTTAACTGTAAAATTCTGTTCGGGTTTCAAAACATCAGGCATTGACAGTGTTGGTGCCAGAATCGTATTTTTATCCACCACTTCAATTGGAACAATTCCGTACATCCTAATAGGGGAATCGTTCTTAGTTGAAGCATGAGGCTGTAATAAGGTAATATTAAAATACACATTTGGAGCCATTGCCGAAGTAATTGGAACTTCGACTTTTGTTTCTCCTTTTTGAGTTTTTGCCCAAATCGTCTGAACCACTTTTGAGCCGTTTTCTATGGAAATCAAAGCGCGTCCGCCTTCACTTGAAGGGAAAGAAATCTGAGCTTTTTCTCCAACAGCGTAATTCTTTTTATCGGTAGAAAACACTAACATATTAGCCGTTGAAGCATCCCTGTTGCGTGTTTTCCCAGACCAGATTGGCCAGTCTATATTTACAGTTAATGCTGTTGCATGACCTGCGTTTGTATCCTCGACACGAATCAAATAGCGCCCCCATTCTTCATCAGTTAATGCAAACTGA
The DNA here is from genome assembly GCA_965650235.1 of uncultured Flavobacterium sp. Classification (GTDB taxonomy): domain Bacteria; phylum Bacteroidota; class Bacteroidia; order Flavobacteriales; family Flavobacteriaceae; genus Flavobacterium. Next base: position 40,854 of record CBFGNY010000005.1, read on the forward strand.
AAACTTCCTCTTCCACTTGAATCGGTATTGATTATAGTAGACTTGTAAGATGTAGTCGCATTAGATGAATTATAATTCGACAAATTATCGCTTGAAGAATCCCACCACCATCTCCAATCTACTTTATAAATTCTTACTTCGAGGTTTTTAACCGCTTTAGCCCTTCCGTTTTCATCAACCGTAACAACTTCAAAACGATTATTAGTCCTGGTTTCCAGCATTCCGTATCTATTTGGTTCTGGTGATTTAATTCCGACATAAGTTTTATAAGGCGAATATGTTGTCGAAATTACATCGGTACTAAAATCTCCTCCCTCTTCATACACCTTTGTAACAAAAGAAGCTCGAAGCATTCCCGGAGCCTGGCCTTGTAATTTTGGCTGGATATTTACCGATGTTTTTCCGTTTTCATTCAATTTTCCTGATAAAACATTAATTTCTTCTGTACTGAACTGACGCACTAAATCATCAAAACTAAATTTTTCATATCCTTTAAAAGTAGTTGCTTGCGGAGAAAACTTAGCCTGCATTTCTACATTAAGATTTTTAGCAATAGCCCCATGAAGCCATGTCACTTCAAGATTGGCTGTATTAGGATAGGAAGACGAAAGTGTTTTTCTTGAGAAATTATTTTTGATTTTTAAACGATTCGGCTTAATAGTTTCGATTTTGATGCTTTTGTAAAATTTAGCCCCTCCAATGCTAACTAACGCTTCCCAGTTTCCGGTTGGCGCATCCTGGCTTGTTGGAACTGTAAAGGCATAATGATTCAATTCGTTTGTTTTCTGAACAGTCTGATAAACGGTTTTTCCATTTGGATCATTCAATCTAAATTTAATCGGGTGCGATTTTGGAAGTTTGTTTGAAGCATCATTCAAAATAAAAGACAAATACAAATTATCCCCAGGACGCCAAACACCACGCTCCCCGTAAATAAAGCCTTTTAGCCCTTTTTGCAGGGTTTCACCCGCAACGTCAAAATTACTTACCGATAAAGAAAGCCCATCATCCAATTTCACGTATGTTGATTGGTCTCCTAATGAAATTATAGCAAAATAAGCAAATTTATCAAGTTGAAAAGAAGCAATACCTTCACTGTTTGTAGCTTCACTACCTATTTTTTGCTGTTGGAAATTATACAGGTCAACTTTTGCTTTTGAAACAGGCTCTGTTGTTACAATATTATTTACGGCAAATAAATACGATTTGTTTTCACCTCTTTTTGCAATCACACCCAAATCTGTTGCCAGAATATTTGTTGCGATCTTAGCATTGTAATAATAAGAACCAGTACAGGGATCCTGGCTCTCTCTCCATTCATAATCATCATAATAGTAATCATCATAAGAATTACCGCTGTAGTTTACGTCATTTTCATCAATTTCTTCCTCCTCTTCCTCATTTTGGTCTGAGTCTGAAGATTCGCATTTGTATAAAGAATATTTCTTTTTATAAACAAATTCTACCCTGTAAATTGCTCCTGGCTCAGGCGTAATTATTTTAGATAAATCCAAAGCGAATGTGTTCCATTTACCTGGATTTATCAGTTTGCTTTCATTTAGATTCAGTGTTGTTTTCGCAATAGGCTGAGCCACTTTTTTAAGGTTCTGACTTCCATTTAAATCATTATACTGGAGAAACTGCAGAATATTGTTCTTGTAAATTTTATAAACCTTTACATCAACAGCACTTAAGTTTACTGCTTCAAAATTAAGTTTTAAATTATTGGAGCTTGGCAGGATCGTTCCGTTTTTAATAAATCGAACATTTGGTTTTATCTGGTCAAATGAGATTTTTTGACTATAATTAGAATCCATTTTTTTGCCGTACTGGCTTTCAATTCCCTGAAAAATTTCAAGTAGTAATTCACCACTTACTACTTGTTCCGGCTCTGATTCCTCAACTTCTTCTTCCTGGACTTCAGGTTCTGCTACAGCAACATCCACAGCAGCACTGTCAGCCACAATAGCTGATGAATCAACTTCAACTCCAATTGTATCAACAGCCGGTACAGTAACTTCAGCTTCATGAATAATTTTCTCAACTGGTTTTTCATTATTGAAATAAACTTTCAAAACATTTCCCTGTGTAGAAAATTTTAAATTATTCGTATTTTGTATAGCAACCAATCCCTTAAAATCCTGTCCCTTTTCTAAAGGCTCTGAAAAATTAATCGAAACCGACTGATTATTTCCTTCAGGTATTTCAACTTTTACTACTTTAAATTCATTTATACTTGTAATCGGAACATCTATTTGCCCTTTTTGATCAATATCAAAATCGCTGCCATCATACAAGATTTCCAGATTTGTTGCTTCTGAATAACGTTGAATACTATCAATTATAAAGTGGAATTCCTTACCCAATCCTGAGCTTTTTTGAAATTTAACTTTAAGATTATTTCCCCTTTGTTTAGCTTCAACTAATTTTTTTGCTGTTTCAATATCAATATTATCGGCTGTTTTCAGAACGCAGTTCAAGTATTGAAACTCTTTGCTGTACGATTGAATATCAGCAGTATTTATAGTAAAATCCTGCCTGATAGTTTTGACTGTAAAATTAAAATCAGAAAGTTCTTTTTCTTTCTCTTTTGGAAGTGTAATCAGTTTATCCAGATTTAAAGTTACCTGATATTCTGTTCCGGATTTCAGTTTTTTCTCTGGGATAAAAGCAATAGTATTTGGAGAAAGTGCCACGACTTTACCATCAATATCCGGAGAAATATCAAACAAATCGCTGTCTAAAACTTCATTGGCCTTCCATTCTTTTTTGTCGAAAGCCAAAACCACCCGTATATCAGAATCAGCAGAAACGATTCCGCCAGTAAAACTGTTTATATATTCTTTAAAGAGTGAAAAATCGGAATTGAAATCGGCAGCTGATTTTCTACTGCAGGATTGAAAAATAAAAAACACACAAAACACGAAAACTAATCCTTTTACTTTCACTTTTACTGGAGGTTAATGAGTTATAAATTTAAATTATCAGAAAATTTTAATATTTTTCATAGTTATAGCCATAACTATGAAAAATGCAAATTACATTTGCAGTAAATGTAAAGTTTTTTTTGCGTTTATTTAAGAAGAATTTTCTCGTAATGGCATTTATTTTTCTGTTGAAGTTTAGAAAAATGAATCATTAAAATATTATATTTCACAATGTTTTAATAATAAAAAATGGCAAACCAACCAAATAGTTATTCTGTTGAAAATGAATTTATTGTAAAAAATAAAAATGTAATTATATATCTTTTTGGTGTAGTAACATTTTTTATTTTGATTGCTTTTATTGATTATTATGTTTTACCAGTTTCAAAAACCACTGATTTAATAACTCACTATAGTGTTCAAACTACTGGAAAATCCAAAGAAAAAGTTTCTTATCATTATTTTACACAAAAAGGATTTACATTCTCAACAACAAAAGAATACATTGAAGACAGTGATATCGAGATAGAAAGTTCCTTATTATTTAAATCGATAACAGACGTAAAATCAAAGACAAGAAACTATACCAACCTACTTTCCAGTAGTTTAAGTATCAACGGCATCCTATTCTATTTTTGTCTTGTTCTGCTTTTTTCAATAGCAATAAGTTTAAAAATACTTCTTTCAGAAAAAGGTTTTTCAGAAAATACGTTTTATAATATAATCTGTTTTAATTCATTTATGATTTTCATATGTCTTTATATGACTTGCTTATTCTAAAATTATTTTCTCCTTTCCAGAAAAAATCGTTTCATTAAATCGGCCGCTTCATTGGCCATAATTCCAGAAACGACGGTAGTTTTGGGATGGAGTTTTGTTCCCATAACCATAAAACCGCGCTGTTCGTCACGGGCACCAAAAACAATTTTTGAAATCTGACTCCAATACAAAGCTCCGGCACACATTTGGCAAGGTTCCAATGTCACATATAAGGTACAATCTTTCAGGTATTTTCCTCCAAGAAAATTTGCCGCAGCCGTTATCGATTGCATTTCGGCATGAGCTGTAACATCATTTAGCAATTCGGTTAAATTATGACTGCTTGCTATTACTTTATTCGCAACCACAATTACGGCACCTACAGGAATTTCGCCTTTTCCGAAAGCCATTTCAGCTTCCTGCAAAGCTTTTTTCATAAAATATTCGTCGGTGAAAGGATTTATCATAATTGCAAAAATACTGTTTTCGTATTTATTTTTTATTACTTTTAAATTTTGAAATGCAATATGGAAAGAAAATATAAAATAGCAATACCAAAGCCTTGTCATGAAAATTGGGATGAAATGACTTCTAAAGAAAATGGTCGTTTTTGCTTAAGCTGTTCTAAAACCGTTGTCGATTTCACGGCAATGTTATCTGATGAAATACAACACTTTTTTACCCAAAATCAAGACAACAGAATTTGCGGAAGGTTTAAAAAAACACAATTAGACACCATTACTATTGAAATTCCGAATCATATTTTATATAAACAAAAAAGTTATCATAAAATGTTTTTATTAGCCTTATTTATTGTTATGGGAACAACTCTATTTAGTTGTGCTGATAAAGAAGGGAATAAGCAAAAAATTGAGAAAGTTGAAGTTGTTGAAAATCCAAAAAAAGAACATATACAGGTTGGAGATATTAAGATTAAAAATATTGATACAAATAATATACCTCCTCCACCTCCACCCAAAATTGATCAGGTTAAATTTGTGAAGTCAGAAGAAAATTCCATTCTTGATGAAAAACAAGCCCAAGACAGTAAAAAGAAATCATCTCATCCTGCAAATTCTTTAAAAAGCGCGACTGCAAATAACATGAAAAACAGTTTTTCAAAAAAAGAAATTGCATCTAAAGGAGAAGTTCCTCTTAACAAAAATGCAGAACTACCAGGCGGCATTGATCAATTCTATACTTTTTTTGAAAATGAATATAAAAGACCAGAAAACACATCCAAACTTAAAATTAAAATATCATTTGCAGTAGAAAAAAATGGCTCAGCGTCTTATCTTCAATCTGAACCTCCTGTCGAAAAAAATGTAGAAACAGAAATCATACGTGTTTTAAGCTTATCCCCAAAATGGCAGCCCGGAGAATCAAATGGAAAAAAAATAAAAATGCAATATTCGTTGCCAATTGTCTTGCAATAAGATCTCGGTTTAAAAAATTAAATTTAAAACCCTAAATTTGCTTTTTATCTTATAATGAAAAGCAAATTACTCTCGAAAATATTCAATCCCGCAGATTTGCGCTTACTTTCTGAAGAACAGCTTCCGGAAGTTGCACGGGAACTACGTCAATTTATAATTGATATTGTTTCTGTAAAAGAAGGCCATTTGGGCGCCAGCTTAGGTGTTGTTGAATTGACAATTGCCTTACATTATGTTTTTAATACTCCTGAAGATTTATTGGTTTGGGATGTAGGCCATCAGGCTTACGTTCATAAAATTTTGACCGAAAGAAGAGAAAATTTTCACACCAACAGACAACTTGGGGGGATTTCAGGATTCCCAAAAAGAGATGAAAGCGTTTACGATACTTTTGGAGTTGGTCATTCTTCAACATCCATTTCAGCTGCATTGGGAATGGCGATTGCCTCAAAATTAAAAGGTGATTTCGACAAACAACATATTGCAGTAATTGGCGATGCTTCGATTGCAAGCGGTATGGCTTTTGAAGGACTTAACCATGCCGGAGTAACTGATGCCAATATTTTAGTGATTTTGAACGACAATGCTATCGGAATTGACCCAAGTGTCGGAGCACTAAAAAAATACCTGACTGCTGTAAAAGAAGGCAAAAATCCGAAGCAGAATAATATGATCAAATCCCTGAATTTTGATTATTCAGGACCAATTAACGGTCATGATCTTCCAGCCTTAATCAAAGAATTAAAGCGCTTAAAAAAAACAACAGGACCAAAGTTTCTTCATATTGTCACTACTAAAGGAAAAGGCCTGCTGCAAGCCGAAGAAAATCAGGTAAAGTATCATGCCCCGGGCAAATTTGATGCTTTGACTGGAGAAATTCATTTAAAATCGGAAGAAAATTTGCCTCCAAAATATCAGGACGTATTTGGTTTAACCCTTTTAGATTTAGCCAGAAAGAACCAAAAAATCATTGGGATTACACCTGCAATGCCATCAGGAAGTTCCTTGAAATTTATGATGGATGAAATTCCCGAACGTGCTTTTGACGTTGGTATTGCAGAACAGCATGCAGTAACACTTGCCGCAGGAATGGCGACACAAGGCATAATTGTATACTGTAACATCTATTCAACTTTTTTACAGCGTGCCTACGATCAGGTAATTCATGATGTTGCTTTGCAAAATTTGCCTGTTATTTTTTGTTTAGACAGAGCAGGTCTTGTAGGCGAAGACGGTGCAACACATCATGGTGTTTTTGACATTGCTTATTTACGGGCTATTCCGAATATGATTGTCTATGCTCCTATCAATGAAATTGCACTTCAAAACATTTTATATACAGCTCAGTTAGGCCTAAATCATCCCATATCGATTCGATATCCGCGGGGCCGGGGCATTTTACCAAATTGGGGAATAGAAAATTTCGGACGTTATGAAGAAATTAAAATTGGAAGAGCAAATTGCTTAAAAACCGGAAGTCTGACAGCCGTTTTATCTACAGGAACAATTGGAAATAATGTAATAACTGCTTTAAACGAACTGGGCAATCCTAAAACTATAGCTCACTATGATTTCCCTTTTATTAAACCATTAGATACCACATTATTGAATGAAATTTTTTCAAATTTCAATACCATATTTACGATTGAAGACGGTACAATAAATGGAGGTTTTGGAAGTGGCATCCTGGAATTTGCAGCTGCAAATAATTTTACAAAAAAAGTAAAAGTTTTAGGTATTCCGGATACATTTATCGAACATGGCACAGTAATTGAGCAGCAACATTTGTGCAAAATTGACGTTAAAAGTTTGGTAAATCTTTTTTCTAACCATACAAAATAATTATTTTGCACAGCCAAAAAATCAAAAGTTAATCTAATGAAATTATTGCGACCAACCTTCTTATTATTTTTTTTTTTATTTTCTACAAACAATTTTGCACAGAGTATTATCCGGACTACATTAGATCCTGGTCAGTTGCCACCGCCCCCTTCTAATTGGGACAAAAAAAACAGACTTGGTTTTGATATTTCTGAAATTGCTTTCGTAAACTGGAGTGCCGGGGGAACAAGTTCGATTTCAGGACTCTTCAAAGGTGAATTTACAAGAACATATACCAAAGACAATCATAAATGGGCCAATGAGCTTATTGTAAAATATGGAATGAACAAGCAGGACGGAATTGAATTGCGTAAAACCGATGATGCAATGTTGTTCAACTCTACTTATGGTTTCAGAAGAGACACAACTTCAAATTGGTTTTATTCAGCTAAATTTAATTTCAATACCCAGTTTACAAATGGATATTCTTATCCTAACAAGGATGTTGCTATTTCTAAACCATTTGCACCGGCTTATATTTTCCTTGGAGCAGGAGCGGAAAATTCTAATAAACAAAAAAACAGAACCTTCTATTTCTCCCCAATTACATTGAAAACAACTTTGGTTTTAGATCAGTATCTGGCAAATCAGGGAGCATTTGGTGTTAAAAAAGCAATTTATATTACAGATCCAACAAATCCTGACAGTAAAATATTAGTAGAAGAAGGGGAAAAAGTAAAAGCCGAATTTGGTATTTTATTTACGGGTTATATGAAAAGTGAAATTTTTAAAAATATCTTTTTTGAAAACCGACTTAACCTTTACACTGATTACCTCAACAAATTTGGCAACGTAGATATTGATTACGATACACGCATAGATCTTGTCGTGAATGCTTATGTGAAAGCCAATATAGGTGTTCATATTGTATATGATGATGACATCAAATCTAAAAAAGATGGCATTGATCCTGCAACTGGAAACAAAATGCAAATCACAGAAGGACCTAAAGTTCAATTGAAACAGGTTTTAGGCGTAGGCCTTGTATATGCTTTTCAATAAATTAACTAATTATTTTTCTTTCCATTAATAGTTTCAAATAACTCCAGCGCATTTCCATCTGTTAAAAGTGAAACGTAATGACAAATATGAAGCAAACGTTCATATAAATTGGTTTTGTCTAAATGATGTTTTTCAGGCAGCATTTTTAAAATCAATTTATCATAATTGGATGCTGTTCCTTCATATTTGTTGTTAAAAGCGGTTATAAATTTATCGAGCAAAGTCTGAATAATTTGATAACCCACAATTTCTTTCTCAATAACTTCGCGGCTTTGATAGATTTTTTCAACACTCAACTTGATAATATCATCCATCTGAGCTTTGTATTTGCTTTTATCAGTTAAAGCATAAGGGAAATTTCCTGCCAGAATTGCTTCTTCATTTTCAATAAAAACATCTACGGCATCATTTATTAATGCTCCAATTGCTAAAGCCCGCAAATAACTAATACGGTCTTCTTTAGTTTCCAATAATTTATATTTTGAAACGCCAATATTGTCTTTTACCAATTTTATCAAATATTCCAAGGCAAAATCTTCAGAAACCAAACCTAAATTTATTCCGTCTTCAAAATCGATAATAGTGTAGCAAATATCATCTGCGGCTTCAACTAAATAAGCCAAAGGATGTCTTTCAAAACCAATATCGCCATCAGATTTATTAGCAATCATTCCCATATCATTGGCGACTTCCTCAAAGAATAATTTATCGGTCTGAAAGAAACCATATTTTTTATCGGCAATATTGTTTGTTGGTTTTTTAGGCAAGCTTTCTTTTGGATATTTCATAAAAGCACCTAAAGTAGCATATGAAATTCGGAGTCCGCCTTCAATCCCAGGTCGACTTGCTGTTAATACCGAAAATCCGTTGGCATTTCCTTCAAAATCAATTAAATCCTGCCATTGTTTAGCAGTCAGTTTATCTTTGTATTTTAATCCTTTTCCGATTGAAAAATATTCTCCAATCGCTTTTTCGCCGGAATGTCCAAAAGGAGGATTGCCAATATCATGCGCTAAGGATGCTGCTGCTACAATCGCACCAAAATCGTTCATATGATAACCGTGAACATCTTTTAGATAAGGATATTTTTCGATGATTTTTTTTCCAACCAAACGCCCTAGCGAACGTCCCACCACCGAAACCTCAAGACTATGCGTTAATCTGGTATGCACAAAATCTGTTTTTGAAAGCGGAATCACCTGTGTCTTATCCTGCAAAGAGCGAAATGCAGCCGAAAATATGATTCGGTCATAATCTACCTCGAAACCTAATCGGGTGTCATCTTGTTCTGCACGTAATCTTTTGCTAGTATCGCCTTGGCGTTTTAGTGATAATAGTTGTTCCCAGTTCATTTCTTATTTTAGATTTGTGATTTTAGATTATTATCTATAGGCCTCAAAAATACATTTTATTTTATGATTTTTTATGCTTTAAAACTCCAACGCAGTACTGTGCTTAATTTCTCCCATTACAAAAATACTATTAGTATTTCCAATGTTTTCAATTGTTGATAATTTATTCATTACAAAATCCTGATAACTAGCCATATCTTTCACTAAAATTTTCAGCATAAAATCGTAATCGCCTGCAATATTATAACACTCTATAATTTCCGGAAGCGCCACAATATCTTTTACAAAATTGCTTCCTACGTTTTTTGCATGCTCTTTTAAACGAACATTGCAGAAAACGGTCATGCCGCGATTCATTTTTTGTTTATCCAATAAAGCCACGTATTTCGTTATATATCCGTCACGTTCTAATCTTTTTATACGTTCATAAACAGGCGTTACTGTCAGAAATAATTTACTGGCGAGGTCTTTTGTATTGATATTGGAATCATCCTGAAGGTGTTTCAGTATCAATAAATCAGTTTTATCTAAGTTTTCCATAGTATTTTTTACGGCTAAAAGTTCTTTTGAAAGTATTTATCAGTAATATAATCTTCAAAAAACAACATTTGAAAGTTAAATTAGTTAAATAAAACTCAAATATAAGTTTTAAAAACCAATACAATAAATTTGTACAGTAAAAAATACTGAAACAAAAATGAAAACAAATAATTTAGGTTACCCAAGAATTGGCAGCAACAGAGAATTAAAAAAAGCCTCTGAATTATATTGGGCAGGAAAAATTTCTGTGGATGAGCTTATCGATGCCGGAAAACAAATTCGTATTGCCAACTGGAAATTACAATCGGAAGCGGGAGTTGATTTGATTCCGTCAAATGATTTCTCTTTTTATGATCAGGTTTTAGATTTGACCCTGACAGTTGGAGCAATCCCAGAGCGTTATCATGAATTTGCAAAAAAAAATTCATCTATCGATTTGTATTTTGCAATGGCCAGAGGCGCGCAAAAAAATGGACAGGACGTTGTGGCAATGGAAATGACAAAATGGTTCGATACCAACTACCATTATATTGTTCCTGAGTTCACCCAAAACCAAAAATTTGAATTGTTTTCTGAAAAAATAATCAATGAATTTAAAGAAGCAAAAGATTTAGGAATCGCCACGAAACCAGTCTTAATTGGGCCAATTTCTTATTTGCTTTTAGGAAAAGAAAAAGAAGAAGGTTTTCACCGAATTGATCTAATCGAGAAACTGCTTCCTGTTTACTTCGAAATTTTCGAAAAACTACAAGCAGAAAATGTGGAATACATTCAGTTAGACGAACCTTTTTTAGCTCTGAATTTAACCGATAAAGAGCGTCATACTTACACAAAAGTGTATAACGAAATCAACAAACGTTTCCCAGATTTCAAAATTATTTTAGCGAATTATTTCGATTGTTTCGGAGAAAATCTAGCTACAGCATTGGCTTTACCGGTTCATACTTTTCATTTAGATTTAGTTCGCTGCCCGTCTCAATTAGACGATATTTTAGAATCCGGACAATTAAAACCAAATGTAAATCTTTCTTTGGGAGTGGTTGACGGAAGAAATATCTGGAAAAATGATTTCGCAAAATCGTTAGAATTAATCCAAAAAGCAACGGCTGTATTAGGAGAAAACAGGATTTTAGTTGCTCCGTCCTGCTCTTTAATTCACAGTCCTTGCGATTTGGACTTAGAAACAAATGATCAGACATTAACACCAGAAATCAAGCAATGGTTAGCTTTTGCAAAACAAAAAATCAATGAAATTGTGCTGTTAAAACAGTTCGCTTCTAACGAAGTTAACCTTGATAGCTCTGTTGATTTCAAAGCAAATGTTTTGGCTAACGAAAACCGTAAAACCTCAAAATTAATTCATAATAATAAAGTTAAAGCAAGAGTTTCCGGAATTTCTGCTTCTGATGACAAACGTAAAAATACTTTTGCTATCCGAAGAAAAAGCCAGATTGAAGCTTTAAACCTTCCTTTATTTCCAACAACCACAATTGGTTCTTTCCCTCAAACAGCTGAAGTGAGAAGCTGGAGAGCGAAATTCAAAAAAGGAGAATTAACAACAGAGCAATACAACGATTTAATCGAAAAAGAAACCGAAGCTACGATTCGTTTTCAGGAAGAAACCGGAATCGATGTTTTGGTTCACGGAGAATTCGAACGTAACGATATGGTGGAATATTTCGGAGAACAATTATCCGGATTTACATTTACCAAAAATGGCTGGGTTCAAAGTTACGGAAGCCGTTGCGTGAAACCGCCGATTATTTATGGCGACGTTTCAAGACCCAACCCAATGACGGTAAAATGGTCCAAATACGCACAATCATTGACTCCAAAATGGGTAAAAGGAATGTTAACAGGACCTGTAACAATTCTACAATGGTCGTTTGTACGTAACGATCAGCCGCGTTCTGAAACCTGTACGCAGATTGCCCTGGCGATTCGTGATGAAGTGGTCGATTTAGAAAAAGCCGGAATCAAGATCATTCAGATTGACGAGCCTGCGATTCGCGAAGGCCTGCCTTTAAGAAAAGAAGAATGGGCAAATTATCTTAATTGGGCTGTAAAAGCGTTCCGAATTTCTGCTTCAGGTGTAAATGATGACACGCAAATTCATACACATATGTGTTACAGCGAATTCAACGACATTATCCAAAATATTGCCGACATGGATGCCGATGTAATCACAATAGAATGTTCTCGTTCACAAATGGAGCTTTTGGATGCTTTTGCCGACTTTAAGTACCCAAACGAAATCGGTCCCGGAGTTTACGATATCCACTCGCCACGTGTTCCTTCAAGCAAAGAAATGGTGCGTTTGCTGGAAAAAGCTTCCTCAGTTATTCCGGTAGATCAGTTGTGGGTAAATCCAGATTGTGGTTTAAAAACCCGCCATTGGGATGAAACCAAAAAAGCATTGATCGAAATGGTAGCTGCCGCACAGGAAATGAGAGTTACTGTAGAAAACGCCGTGAGTTTATAATTTTCTTTAAATATTTTTGTTTTTTAATGCCAGCTGGTGAAGTCGAAAATCTTGTAGTTATGATTTTGTTTCGACTTCACTTAAGTTGGCATTTTTTTTTGAAGCAGAAGTTTTTAGTTTTCAAAACACCTGTATTCCCGCTATCCGCTATATCTTTTCCCGGCTAAAGGAGCCAGAAAAAGGATACCGCTTCTATCAAGGCTAAGCGACAACTTTTATTTTCAAAAGTTTTTTTGCAAAAAAAAGCACTCCAACCAGAGTGCTTTTTAAATTGAAATATTTAATTAGAAATTTTTAGAAATCCCGAGAGAAAATCCTTGTCCGAAAGTAAAATTGAAATTTTTATCACTATCTATGTCGCCATTATCTCCATCATAATTAATAGAGCTGTACCCCAAGCCTCCAATATTAAAATTCAAACCAAATCCATTACCAACATTAATCAAAATTGCCGGTATAACAGTAATATAAAATCCATTTCCTTTATTTGTATAATCGAAAGGCACATCGCTATTGCTTCTTCTTTCTTTTCTGTTTTGGTAACCAGTCCCTAAATCTGCATACGCAGAAAAAGTTTGATTTAATAGTTTAGAATACCGTAAAAAACCACCTACTGCGTAAGTATCAGTTTTATACTCTGCATTGTTCATGTATTCTTGTTTTGACCTACTAAATTCTGCGTCAATACCTGCTGTCCAGTTTTCATGAAATTGATATCCAGCTTTTGGAGAAAAACTAAAATAATTGGTTTTGTCTTCCAAACCTGAGTTTGTAGTATTTTGCGACTGATAAGTAAAGCTTCCCATTACTAAAATCGACCCTTTTTGAGCATTCGCAGCGTTTGCTAGAATAATAGCAAGAATAAATAAAATTCTTTTCATAGTCATAAGTTGTTAAAATTTTAATAATACTTTAACAATAAAGATGCCACAAAAATTTTTGATTATTTTCCATGCTTTCTTGATGGCAAAATGTAGCAATCAAAACTATTTCTGTTTACTTTTGCAGTAAATAAAAAGTCATGTCGATAGAAGTTAACAACATATCAAAAAGTTACGGAACTCAAAAAGCATTAGATGCTGTTTCATTCTCTATTCAAAAAGGGGAAATCGTTGGATTTCTGGGACCAAACGGAGCCGGAAAATCTACTTTGATGAAAATTTTGACAACCTATTTACTTGCTGATGAAGGTTCGGCAATTGTAAATGGTAATGATGTTTCTACAAATACAAAAGAAGTTCAGCGTTCTATTGGATATTTACCGGAACACAATCCGTTGTATTTAGATCTGTATGTTCGTGAATATTTAGCTTTTAATGCTGATGTTTATAAAGTTGCCAAATCAAGAATTGAAGAAGTAATTCAATTGACAGGATTATCTACAGAAAGCCATAAAAAGATCAGTCAGTTATCGAAAGGATACCGTCAGCGTGTGGGATTGGCCAATGCCTTATTGCATAATCCTGATGTGTTAATTCTGGATGAACCAACAACAGGTTTAGATCCGAATCAATTGATGGAAATTCGAAATGTGATTAAAAATGTCGGAAAAGACAAAACCGTTTTTTTATCGACTCACATCATGCAGGAAGTAGAAGCAATTTGCGACCGCGTGATTATCATTGACAAAGGAAAAATCGTAGCTGATAAAAAACTGGACAATTTAATTTCTGCAGATAAGGAACAAGTAATCGAAGTTGAATTTGATTATAAAATTGAAGAACAGGTAATTGCTGCAATTCCACATTTAAAATCATACATAAACATACATGATTGTTTATGGGAATTAACTTTCCTGGCTGACAAAGACATGCGTCCGACTGTTTTTGATTTTGCTCACGATAACGGATTAAAGACTTTACAGCTTAACCAAAAAAATAAAAATCTGGAAGCTGTATTTAGGGAAATTACTAAATAATTTTTTTATTATATAAAAGCAACATTATATTACCAAAATTCACATTCATTAAACTTAAAAAAATAACCATTGAAAATTAAAACTCTAATTCTATTCCTTACGAGCCTATTACTATTTAGCTGTTCAAATGACGATTCTCCAAAGTTAAGTTCTGAAAACAAAATTCTTGAGTTTAAAATAGCTTCAAAAAAAGGTAATATTTATCTTGGAAAAATTGATGATATAACAAAAACGATTACTTTAAATACTAAAGGTATTGAATTAGAAAATCAAATAATTCCTGAAATTCAAATTTCTAACAAGGCTACAATTTCACCTGATAAAATTCCTCAAGATTTTAATCAGCAAATTAAATACACAATAACTGCTGAAAATGGACAAAAAGCTATTTACAGTGTAATTGTAAACAATACTGCTTTATCTAATGAAAAGAAAATTCTTGAATTTAAATTTAACATAGACAATGAAGTTTTTACAGGAATAGTGGATCAAACCAATTTATCAATTAACATTACAACATATAAAGATATTTCTAATATTTCTCCAGAAATAACAATATCACAATTTGCAAGCATAACACCTAATCAAGTGAAGCAAGATTTCAATAAATTAATAACATATACTGTTACTGCCGAAAATGGTTCAACTTCCATATACAAAGTTAAAGCTACAAAACCACAAATTGTTTCAACACTTACCAAATGTTACATTAGGGCAGTATCCACAGCATATGTTAATAACATTGATTTACCAGCCAATTTAAATTATAAGCTATATCTTGAAAATGATACAAATTCCTTTTTATTGAATTATTTTGATGCACAAAGTTTCAAAAATGAAATATGGAGAAGGCACCTCATTCAATTTCAAATTTGATGAAAAAATATTGACCGCAAATAATTACAAATTAAGAATTAAAGCTGATGGAGAAATTAAAGCAGAAACTGATTACTTAATAGATGTTTTGGCAGAAAATGCTCCGAAAATTATATCTGCCAACCAAACTTCATACACTAATTATGATACTTTAATACTCACTGGCACAAATCTTATTCCAGGAGTAAGCATTCCTGCCAATGGAAGTATATATAACCTAACAGATCATTATGTTTCTTTAAATCCAGAAAAAACAACATTAAAATATTACATGGATGCTTATCAAATGTTTCCTTCTTCAATGGGGCAACAATCACCTCGAAGTACAAGAGTTAGTGTTTATTTTGATGGAAGATATGGTGACTCAATTATATTAGATTTCAAATAATAATACATCTGCTTATACCAAAAGGTTTGTTTAAAACAAACCTTTTTTATTTTATCAAAGATTTTAAATACATGGTAAACAATAAAGACAACACAATTGCGGAAATCCGAAGTATGTTTTTTAGAATTCCGCTTCTAACATTTAGTGAAGGCAAATTAGATTTTGTCTTTAGAAAAAACACGACAAGCTTTTTATAATCTAATAAAATCAAAAATAAAACCCCAATCGTCAGCAACACTGATTGTAATAATGCACCAGCATTCATTTGATAAAAAATGTTAATTAGAGTCAGATTGAAGAGTAAGGAAAACAGAATTATTGCTCCAATTAATAAGGTCTTTCTAAACAATAATAGATATCCTCCCACTATTTGTATCAGGGCTATTATGATTCCGAAAGTATGTGAATACCCAAAATAAAACCAGGTCAGCCACTCCCCTGTTTGCTGGTTCATTGGCATATTTGCAATTTCTGATGGTACAATAAACTGAAGCCCGTAAAATTTCTTCCAACCAAAAGCAGCAATAGTAAAGGCAATGCAATATCGAATACTGGTATACAAAAAACCATATATTTTCGCTGAATTGATTTTTTGCTTTTTTTCTAAAAAATGCCAAATCAGAGGAAAAAATAAAACTGCTGCCAGGGAAATTCCAATTAAGGAAAAAACCAAAACAGGAGGAAACCATTGAATATTTCCACCATTTCCAAGCAATAATAACAAAGCGGAAAACTCAAGTCCAAAAATTAAGGTTGTGAAAAATTTTTTTCCAATGGAACTTGGAATTTCTAAAGAGGTTTGTTCTAACATGGTTATAGTCATTTGAATTAATATTCCACAAATTTGAATATTACTCAAAAACTAAACGTTCCGATGTACCCTTTCGAACGTATTTATGCTTCTTTTTTTACCAGAATAGCATTTGTTTTTACAAATTCTGTGGGAGACATTCCGGTATATTTTTTAAAAGTGGTATTAAAAGTGGTTTTCGAATTAAAGCCGGATTCATAAGCAATCCCCAAAACGTTTAATTGATTGTATTTATCAGACAGTAATAATTTCTTTGCTTCTTCAATGCGGTATCGATTTATGAAATTATAGAAATTATCCTGATACAATTCATTAATTACAAACGAAGTTTCATTGCAGCTGGCTTCTAATTTTTTGGCTAATTTTGGTAAACTTAAATCATTCTCTAAATACACTTTTTCAGACTCAGTAAGCATTCTTAATTTTTGATCCAATTCATTTAATCGATTTCCCGACACTCTTTTTGGACTGTCATTTTTATAAATCTGAATGGATGACAATTCGTTTAATTCACTTTTGCTGAAATCGAAAATTTCTTTTTGCTGTAACGAAAAATAGGCCAGAAAAAAGACACTTAGCAGATAGGTGAATGGTGTAAATTGAATTAAGGATTCTAGATTGAAAAATATGAGATTGAACCACACTAGCATTATCAACACCAAAATCAGTAAAAAATATTTTAGCCAGATCAGGTCATTTTTTTCAGTTGAAGATGAAATTTGATGTAGTTTTTTCAGATGCTTTTGTAGTTTTATAAATGATAATATCCAATATATTAAAGCTTGGAGAGGCAAAGCAATCCGCAAAACAAAAAATACTATTGTGCCGGTTTCATAATTAAATTCAATGTTTTTTCCTGTAATAAAAAAAGGAAACCTGAAAAGTGAAAAAATCGCAAAAGGCAAAAAATGCCATAACATTTTTTTGTTAAATTTTTTATTTATGGATGTAAAATAGAGAATACTGATATAAAGCAATGGAGCTGTAAGAAATCGGGAAAGCCCTATCATTTCAAACCAATTGGGATGTTCTAAATGAAAATTTTTATAGAATAAGGGGATTTCTACCATTGCCAAACCCAATGTAATAATGAATAATCCCAGATAGCTGTTTGCTGCAACATTTACTTTTCGAAGATGGGAAAGTAATAAAAATCCCAACAAAAATGCTGCCCCTGAAGTAATGCTCATTGTAATTGGAGAATCCATCATAACCATAATTATTTGAAACTTATTTCACAAAATAATTATTATCTTCAAACCAGTCTGTCAATCTTTGCGACCAGGTTTTCAGGGAATTTGTCTTTGCTCTTTTTCCCATATTAAATGCATGTCCGCCTTTAGAATACAAATGCATTTCTACAGGAACATCCGTTTTTCGATAACCGTTAAGCAATTCTATTATAGGTGCCGAGCAACAAGAATCATCATTTGCGGCTACTAAAAACGCGGGTGGTGCATCAGCCTTAATTTCTTTCGGAATAAACAATGGTCCGGGATAAACCAATATCTGAAAATTGGGTTGCGAGTCGTATTTGTCAATTGCATCCGAAGTGTTTTTTAAAACATTATTGGAATTATAAGCAACTAAGGCAACGACTTCTCCACCTGCAGAAAATCCCATAGCACCAATTCGGTTGGCATCAATTTTAAAATCAGCAGCCTTGCTTCGTATTACTCTAATCGCTCTTTCAGCATCCTGTTTTACATGGGTTTCTAACTTATATGGAGAATCTTTAGTTCTTGCCAAACGGTATTTTAAAACAAAGGCAGTTATTCCAATACTATTTAAATATTCTGCAGCATCCTTTCCTTCTGAATTATAAACCAGATTTTCATGTCCTCCACCCGGACAAATAAGCACTGCCGTTCCGTTTGGTTTCTCAGGAAAATATGCTGTTATCGAAGGATTATGAATATTTCTGACCCACCAGTCCTGAGCTTGTTCCGGGTCATCTTTTCGGTTTTCGAAACCGGGAGCTCCATTTTCCCACAGGTAGATTTTTGTGCCGTTTTGTTGTGAAAATCCCTGATTACACAAAATTAAAAGAAATAGATAAATGCAAAATTTTGTTTTTTGTATCATTTTAAATTGATTTACAAGTAATTGCTAAATGTACTACAAAGCTTTGAATGTTGCATTCATTTCTTCAATTGCAATTCTGATATCATTTTCTGTTGTACGCCAATTTACAAATGATGCCCTCATTCCTTTTCGGTTGTTGTAAAAAGTTGGTGTCATAAATACTTTTCCGGTATCGTTGATATTTGTCAAAAATTGAGATACTTTTTCCTGATTATGATCTCCTTTTAATGTAAAACAAACATTATTCAGGCGAATTGGGGCCAGAAGTTCAAAAAAATCATTTTCAATAAGAGCATTTCCAAAATGCTGAGCCAATTCAATATTATTTTCAACTATATCCTGAAAACCTTCTCTTCCATATGCCAATAAAGAAAACCAAACAGGCAAAGCCCTTAAGCGTCTTGAATTTTCAGGCAATACATTCAGATAATTAAAATTTTCTAATGGATTCCCTAAGTAAGGTGCATTTGAGTTCTGAAAAGTTTCAATTTGTAAAGCTGTATGCTGTTCTTTTACTAAATAAAAAGCATTTTCATAAGGTACATTTAGCCATTTATGACAATCAATCGTAATACTGTCTGCTCCTTCCCAACCTTCAACCAAATGTTTAAATTTACCCGAAACAGCTGCAAAACCTCCAAAAGCAGCATCAATATGCCACCAGAAGTTGTATTTTGATTTAAGTTTTGAGATAGCTTCAAAATCATCAAAATCTGCTGTATTTACTGTCCCCGCACTTGAAATTAAAATAAAAGGCTTTCCGTTTAAACTTTCAATATTTTTCTCTAAATCATTTACATCAACTGCTTCACGATTTCCTTCAATGTTTTTAATTGTAGTAAAGTTATTACTTCCAATTCCTAACATTGCCAATGATTTTATAGAAGAGGAATGTGGTGTTGCCGTCAATATATTTATTGGTGCTGAAATCCCATCCTTGGCAAAATCTTTGCCAAACTGTTTTCCAAACCATTGTCTGGCAACTGCTAAACAAGTGAAATTCGACATTGTTGCTCCTGTTACAAAGCCTCCTAAAAATGATTTTGGAAGTGCTAATAATTGCAAAAGCAAATTTATTGTTTCGAATTCAATTGATGCCGATGTACCACCCTGTCCTTTTACAGCTTGTGTATTTTGATCGTAAACTGAAGCCAGCCAATCACCAACTATAGATGCAGGTGTTGAACCGCCCGTTACGAATCCCCAATATCGTGGTCCTGGAGAAGCGACCATTAGTGGGGCCAATCTTTCATTAAATTCTTCTAACGCAGCCAAAGATCCCAAACCTAATTTGTTTAATTCTCTGGCATAATCAATTGAGTTTTTATTAGAAGTTGGAATGTCTTGAAGATTATTTAAAAAGTCAATTCCTTGTTTTTTAGCTTCTTCAAGTATATTTTCAAAATTATTTAAATCATGTTGTAGAGCTGAATTCATTATATATCAATTTTGAAATTAGACTAACTATTTTTTAGTAAAAGTTACTTTTCTAAAACAATGGTAGTAAAATCCCGATCAACCAATTCGCCTATTCTGGTTTTTACTTTTTCGGTTAAAGTTTCCTTGTGTACCATTTTGAAAAGTGTCTTTTGGACTAATTGCTCCAGTTTTTCACTACTGTAAAGCTTAAATTCATATTGTGTAAAAGGAAGCGTTTTCATGAAACTTTCTTCTGCAAAAGTGATGCAAAATACTCCATTTGGTTTTAAAACCCTGTAAATTTCTAAAAGCAATTTTTCTGGTTCTTGCCAGAAATAAATGGTGTTTACGGTAAATATTTTGTCGAAAAAAGGATCTTGAAACGGAATTACATTTCCGTCATAAACCGAAAAGAAAGCCTGTTTTTGAGAAACAAAATTTCGGTTGATCTGGCGTGCTTCCTGAAACATTAATTCAGACATTTCGAGTCCGTAATATTTCAGGTTTTCAGCCTGTTCGAATATAAATTCTAAATGTCCTGCATTTCCGTGACCTAATTCCAGAATTACATTTCCTGCTGAAATATTTAGATTTTGAAACGAATGGCGTGTCATGTTGATGTTGGTTTCATGCATCATGTTGGCCATTTCTATTCCTTTCTCTCCAGTTGGGTGTTTTAATTGGGAGGCAATTTCGTGTAATTCTTCTTGTTTCATAATGTTTACATTTATAACCAATTGAAATTAGAATTCCTGATGCCCTAGCCCAGATGGAAACGGCATCCTTTTGTGGCGGGGTTCGCCATAAAAGATATAGTGAACAGCTGGAATAGCTTCTGAAATTAAATTCCAAGCTGCATTTTATTGCTAGGAACGAAGCAACCATACTAGCAAATATATGTAGCGTGAGATTGCTTCGTTCCTCGCAATGACATTAAAAAACCTGACTCGCGATTTGGCGAATATTTTCCGATTTTCCCATTGAATAATAATGCAAAAAGGGAACTCCGGCTTCTTTTAATTCTTTTGACTGCTGAATCGCCCATTCTATTCCGACTTGTTTGATTTCAGCGTTGTTTTTGCATTTGTCAACTTCGTGAATCAAATCTTCCGGTAAATCGATACGGAAAATCTGAGGCAGAATCTGCATGTGTTTCTGAACTGCGATTGGTTTAATTCCAGGAATAATTGGCACCGTAATGCCCATTTCCCTTGCTTTTTCTACAAAAGCAAAGTATTTAGCATTGTCGAAAAACATTTGTGTAACTACATAATCTGCACCGGCATCTACTTTTTCTTTTAATCTCCTCAAGTCAGACTGTAAGGATGGTGATTCTAAATGTTTCTCCGGATAACCTGCAACACCAATACAAAAATCGGCTCTGTTATCGATATCCATCACTTCATGAAGATATTTCCCACAATTCAAATCGTTGATTTGTCGCACTAAATCGACAGCAAAATGATTACCTCCATCTTTAGGAACGAAGGACTGCTCATGTTTCATAGCATCACCGCGAAGTGCCATTACATTGTTGATTCCCAAATAGTGGCAATCTACCAGCATATACTCGGTTTCTTCCTGTGTAAAACCTCCGCAAAGCAGGTGCGGTACGGTATCAACATTATATTTGTGTTTTATAGAAGCGCAAATTCCAAGCGTTCCCGGACGCATACGAGTTAACTTTTTGTCCAAAAGTCCGTTGCCTTTATCGATATAAATATATTCTTCACGAGAGGTCGTTACGTCAATAAATGGCGGTTTAAATTCCATCAACGGATCGATATTATCGTATAATTCCTGAATGCTTTTCCCCTTTTGAGGCGGAATAATTTCAAATGAGAATAATGTTTTTCCTTTGGCGTTTTCTATATGTTCTGTTACTTTCATTATTGTTTTTTGTTTCAAGTTTCTTAAGTTTCAAGTTTCAAGTTACGTGCGAACCTGAAACCTGAAACTTGAAACTTTTTTCTTTTAGTCTGCTATATTAGGGTTTAACCATTTCATTGCGTAATCCGTTGGAACATTACGGCGTTTGGCGTAATCTACCACCTGATCTTCTTTTATTTTTCCTAGGCCGAAATATTTACTTTTTGGATTTCCAAAATAATACCCTGAAACGGATGACGCCGGCCACATTGCCATGCTTTCCGTCAAGGTTACACCAATTTCTTCTGCTACATTTAAGAGTTTCCAGATTGTTGGTTTTTCCAAATGGTCTGGACAAGCAGGATAACCTGGTGCAGGACGGATTCCTTTATAATTTTCTTTAATCAATTCTTCGTTTGTTAAAGCTTCTTCTTTATCATAACCCCAAAAATCTTTACGTACTTTTTCGTGAAGATATTCGGCAAAAGCCTCTGCAAAACGATCGGCAAGTGCTTTCACCATAATCGAATTATAATCATCTAAAGCCGCCTCAAATTCAGCTGCCCATTCGTCTACACCAAAACCGGTTGTCACGCAAAAAGCTCCCATATAATCCGTTATTCCGCTTTCTTTTGGCAAAATAAAGTCAGCCAGAGCCATATTTGGTGCTCCTTTAGTTTTTTGCGACTGCACACGAAGCGTTAAAAATTTCTCTAAAACTTTTCCGTTTTCATCACGCAATTCGATATCGTCGTCGTCAACCTGATTACAAGGAAAAATTCCGTAAATCCCTTTTGCTTTTAGTTTTT
>CBFGNY010000006.1:0-62304 GCA_965650235.1 uncultured Flavobacterium sp.
TTTAACCTCTGAAACTATGAAAAAATTATTATTGCTTTGTTTAATGATTGTTTTATCAAATAATTTTTACGCTCAGGAAACGACAAAAACAACGAAAGCAAAAACCGAAACGGCAGCTCAAAAGAAAAAAACCGCAGACAAAAAAGCTAAAGCAGATGCCCAAAAAGAAGCTGCTAAAGCCAAGATAGCTTCTGATAAAGCAAGCGAAGCATCAGCAAAAGCGAAAAAGGAAACTGCTACTGCACAAAAAAAAGCTAAAACCGAAACTACAAAAGCCGGCATAAAAAAAACGGAAGCTAAAACTGTAGAAACAAAAGCCAAATCTGTAAAAAAAGATGCTACTGCAACTAAAAAATCTACTACTAAGACTTTAAAGGAAACTAACGAAAAGGCACCAAAAGTAGCCGATAAAGTTACCGGAGAGTATAATGGTAAAAAAGTCTATACCGGACCAAAAGGCGGAAGATACTACATCAACAAAAACGGAAACAAAACGTATATTCAGGATTAAACCAGAATTTACTATTAAAATTAAGGACTAGATTTCTATTAAGGAATTTAGCCCTTTTACATTTAAAGATACCAGAGTTAATGATTTAGTAATGTATTCGAAATAACAAAAAAAGAGTATTTCTGTATCTTCGTTTGAAAAACCGCCAAATATGAGCATCGAATATTCTGCCAATAAAACTATTTTAATAACTCCTTTAAATTGGGGATTGGGTCATGCAACGCGATGTATTCCAATAATTAAGGCTTTACAGGAAAACAATTATATACCCATAATTGCTTCTGACGGTATTGCATTGGCATTATTACAAAAAGAATTTCCATACATTCAAACTTTAGAATTGCCTTCATATCATATTGAATATGCCAAAAACGGTAAAAATTTTAAATGGAAGCTGATTAAAAGTTTGCCTAAAATGATTACGGCCATTTTAGATGAAAAGAAAATAGTAAATTCATGGATAAAAAAACATGATATTGACGGTATTATTTCAGATAACAGATTAGGCGTTTTCAGCAAAAAAGTTCCTTCTGTTTTTATCACTCATCAATTGAATGTGATGACAGGAAACACTACAAAATTTACCAGTAAATGCCATCAATATTTTATAAAAAAATATAATGAATGCTGGATTCCGGATACTGATGGAACTCCAAATTTAACAGGCGATCTGGGGCATCTTAAAAACAGTGAATTAAATTTGAAATATATTGGCCCTTTGAGCAGAATGCGCAAAAAAGACACTCCAAAACAATATGATCTGATGATTATTTTGTCTGGTCCGGAACCTCAGCGTACTTTGCTTGAAGAGAAGTTACAGACAGAAATTACACGATACAGAGGTGAAGTTGTTTTTGTAAAAGGTGTTGTTGAAAAAACACAAACCAAACAGCAAGTCAAAAACGTGACTTATTACAATTTCATGAATACCAAACAGCTGGAACAGACGTTTAACGAAAGTGATTTGGTTTTATGCCGATCGGGTTATACGACTGTTATGGATTTGGCGAAATTGGGCAAAAAAGCCTTTTTTATACCTACTCCGGGACAATATGAGCAGGAATATCTGGCTATAAAACTTCAGGATGAACAAGTGGTGCCTTATGCAACGCAAAACGACTTTACGATTGAAAATCTTTCAAAAGTAAAATCGTTTAAAGGTTTGTCTCAATTTAAAAATAATATCGACTGGGATTCTCTATTTACCGTTTTTGAGAAGTAATCTAAAAATTAAACTGAGCCTGCAATCTTAACAAATTCCCTTGTTGTCTGTTGATTGGAAGAGCGCTATCTTCAAAAGTTCTGTCGGCAATAACGTATTCAGCAACAAGTTCAAAAGCTTTTATTGGCTGCCATTCTACGCCAATTTGATAGTCTCTTACTACATAACTTCTGGCATCTTTTTCATATTTTTTTCCTCCGTCATAATATTGAAATTTAGCAAAAGGATAGATATGTTGTTTTTTAATGTCCAATTTATAATTCAGTAAAACATATCCTCCATTCAAATCGGATACATCAATCGTATTAGTGGCCGGATTATATCGGGGTCCGGTACCAATATTATATTCTGTCTGAATTCCGAAAGGCTTTGGATACAATACAAAAGTTGCCCCTATCCTTTCATCTTTTATATATTGCGGATCTCCGTTAACTACAACACCGGATGAAACCTCTCCTGTAAAAGCCCATTTTCCTGTGTAGGCCTGAATTCCAGGTTCAATAATCTGGTTTCCAACAACAAACGGATACGTAGCTCTTGCCACTACATTCAAATTCCTGTTTCCATCTATTTTGTTTGCAATTTGTCCGTTATAAACTCCGAAGGCAAATACTCCAAAATCCCCAGAACCTTTATAACCATCTTTTACCAACATCTCAAAACGTTCCCTGATTTCCGAAGGCGCCCAATAAAAGAACATCCCTAGATCACGTTCATTTGCTATTGAACTGTTTATACCATCTGCTCGGTCAAGAGTCAGACGCTGTGAACTGGACTGCATGTTTTCAAAACCATAAGGAATTTTACTCTGTCCTACACGAACACGATATTCTCTTTTTTCATCAAAAGAAACATCAAAAAATAAATCACGAATCTGAACGAAATTCTGAATTCCGCTACTCGGCGAACTGGCAAAATCAGGTTGAAAATAGAAGAATACATTTGGATGAACCTGTCCGGAAAATACTAAACGTGCACGGCGAATAAAAAGTCCATTATTTGCTTTTGCATCCGGATCCGTTGAGGTTGTTCCCCAGGATTTATCGCATTGATCACAGGAAACTTTATCATTTGTAGAAAACAAGCCATTATATCTAACTTGTGCATAACCTCTTAGAGAAATTCTGTCATACCAATGTTCTTCGCTACTAACTCCAGACTTGGTATCCGGAAGTTTTGCTTTATTTATAGAGTCTAAAATGCGGATTACTTCATTTTTAACTTCTTGTTTGTTTAAATCTTGAGCATTTACAGCGCCGGTAAGCAGTAATAATGCTATAATTATTTTTCTTTTTATCATTTTTTATATGCCCTTAATTAGAAAGTGCAAAGATGTGGCACCTATGTTAAGAAATCATTAACCAGATGTTACTATAATAAAAATTTATTGTTACGGCGTAAATTGCAAGGTTGATTTATTGTTAAAAGACCCTGTTTAAAGGCATTTCACGAAAAGCAACTTACAATTTTTTAACCTCAGGTTTTTGTGTTTTTTGCGCTTTTTCAAGCGTAAAAGAGAATTCAGAGCCAATTCCGAACTCACTTTCCACATATACTTTTTCTTTATGTGCTTCAATAATGTGCTTTACAATTGCCAAACCTAAACCGGAACCTCCTTCAGAACGGGTTCCACTTTTGTCAACTCTGTAAAAGCGTTCAAAAAGTCTTGGGATATTTTGTTTCTCAACACCTTCACCATTGTCGCTAATCCTAATGAGGACTTTTTTCTTGGTCAGATTAACTACGCCAACCTCCGTAAGACCTCCTGCTTTACCGTATTTAATAGAGTTCACGACTAAGTTTTCCAAAACCTGCTGTATCCTGTCCTTGTCTCCTTTTACGATTACGGATTGCATATTTTTGCTTTCAAATGCCAACTTGATTTTCTTTTTGTCTGCTTTCATTTCCAACAAATCAAAAACATTCTGAATCACGTCAACAATATTAAATTCGGTGATATTTAAATCTAAATCTCCCGACTCTAATTTGGTAATCATATCTAAATCTTCAACGATGTAAATCAGACGTTCTACTCCTTTTTCAGCACGTTTTAAGTATTTTTTTCGAATTGTTTTATCGTCCATCGCACCGTCAAGTAAGGTAGAAACATATCCCTGGACAGTAAATAATGGCGTTTTAAGTTCGTGCGAAACGTTTCCTAAAAACTCTCTCCGGTATTGCTCTCTGATTTCGAGCATTTCGATTTCGAGTTTTTTATCGGTGGCAAATTTTTTCACTTCCCGTGAAAGTGTCTCCATATCTGTAGTGATAGGCTGATTGATCAGGGTTGTAGATTCTAATAAAGAAACCTCATCGTAGATTTTCTTAACTCTTCGATAA
Source organism: uncultured Flavobacterium sp. (assembly GCA_965650235.1). Lineage (GTDB taxonomy): Bacteria > Bacteroidota > Bacteroidia > Flavobacteriales > Flavobacteriaceae > Flavobacterium. The sequence goes on from CBFGNY010000006.1 coordinate 4,074, forward strand.
ATAAATCGCTCGACACGATACTGCAAGACTAAAAAAGAAAAGACATAAATTGAAATAATAAAAACTATTCCAAACCCAAATTGATATTTCAACTGATTCTTGTAAAATATATTCATCAGCAGCAATACAAATCCTGTTGCAAAAAGACTGATGTACAACGCAGATTTTATAGCAAACTTGTAGGTTTTTTTGAAATTGATTTTCATGGAAATTTTAAAATAATTAAGGGATTATTTTCCACCATATAAGTAATATAAGTTCATTTAAAAAAAACTTATTCTATGCAGTAATTTAAAAAAGCCAATCTTTTTCAAATTTTAAAACTTTGAGAAAGATTGACTCGGATAGCAAACGTACAAATACTATAATTTAAAATGAACTTAATATCACTTATATGGTTGAATTTTTTATTGAATGTTTAAACTTCAAATTTATAACCAACTCCTTTGATGGTTTTAAAAAGATCTTCTCCAATTTTTTCGCGTAATTTTCGAATGTGTACATCAATAGTTCTTCCTCCCACTACGACTTCATTTCCCCAAACCTTATCCAGGATTTCGTCTCTTTTAAAAACCTTTCCTGGTTTTGAAGCCAATAGATAAAATAATTCGAATTCTTTTCTTGGAAGCGAAATTTCGACATTCTCTTTGATGATTTTGTATTCTTCGCGATTGATTTCGATTCCGCCAACATTTAAGGTATCGCTAACTACTTCTTGTTCTTTTAACCTTCTTAACAAAGCCTTTACTTTGCTTACCAGTAATTTTGGTTTTATAGGCTTGGTAATATAGTCATCAGCACCGGCATCAAAACCAGCAACTTGTGAATAATCTTCGCTTCTTGCCGTTAAAAATGTTATGATAACGTTATTTAGTTCAGGGATTTTTCTAATATGCTCACAGGCTTCCATTCCATCCATTTCCGCCATCATGACATCCATTATAATTAAGTCCGGCAGTTCTTTCTGAGCTTTAGCAATAGCTTCTTTTCCGTTAGAAGCCGTTACAATCTGATAGCCTTCCTGTGCAAGGTTATAGCCAACGATTTCTAAGATATCCGGTTCATCGTCAACTAATAAAATCTTTGTTTGTGTTTTTTTCATAAAATAGCAAAAATTGAGTTTTCTCATCAAATTTTCTTCCTTATAAATCTGATGTTTTTTAATTGCGATGGTAAATATAATAATAAATTAACCGTCAAAAATTGCTGTTAACGGTAATTTAATCTGGTAACAATTTGATAATCCTGGCAACACAAAAACATAACAAGTGCCTAACATGAACTTTACAATGTGTGTATTTCTTTGCACAAAAATAAATTAAACACAACACTGAAATGAAATTCAATTTAAGATTTCTATTTATTGCATTATTTATCTGTACGATTTCTATCGCACAAAACAAAGGTACGATTTCTGGAGTTTTAACCGACAAGGAAATGAACAATGAAGTTTTACCTTTTGCAAACATTTTAATTAAAGGTACAAACATTAGCGCAAACACTGATATTGATGGTAAATACTCATTATCTGTAAATCCGGGAAACTACACTATTATTTTTAGTTTCGTAGGATATGAAACTGTAGAAAAACCTGTAACAGTTAAGGCAAATGAAACTGTCACTGTAAACCAGGTATTGTCATCAGGAGGTTATACACTGCAGGATGTAGTTGTAAAATCATCTGCTGTCAATAGAGAAAAAGAATCTGCTCTTTTACTGGAACAAAAAAACGCAGTAGTTATTAAACAAAGTATCGGTGCGCAGGAAATGTCAAGAAAAGGAGTAAGTGATGTTGAAGATGGTTTAACAAAAGTTACCGGAATTACCAAAGTAGACGGAAGAGGCTTATTCATCAGAGGACTTGAAGACCGCTACAATAATTTATTGGTTAATGATTTACAAACTCCATCAAACAGTCCTTTCAAAAAAATCATCCCACTAGATTTATTTCCAACGGATATTGTTGGTGTCTTGAATATTTACAAAACATTCAATCCAAACATCTCAGGTGATTTTGCCGGTGGAACAGTAAATATAGAAACTACGCAGCCTAAAAATATTACCAAACTTAATATTGGCTTTGGATATACCACAAATAACAATCTCAAAAATTTCTTGCTTTCTGATGATGCAGACAATGCAAAAGGTACTTTCGGATTAATTGGAAAAGACAGAGAGCTATCTGGAATTTTTGGTTCAGTTCCTAGTGGAAAAAAATTATCCCCAGATGAATACCACAATGCTTATGATGACAAAAATTGGGATGTTAATAAAACTTCAAGCCCATTAAACTCAAGCGTTGGCTTTTTACATTCACAGAAATTTAATCTTGAAAAAGAAAGAAACATAAGCTACATCATGTCTTTTAACTTCGATAATAAATATGTTTTCAGAGAAGGAGTTGACAGAACTTTCAATTTAGGCCAGGGTAATTATGATAACAACCTGTATACTACACAATATGCTTACCAAACTACTTTTTCTGGTTTAGCAGGTTTAAAATACAAAACAAACAGATTAAATTTAAATCTAACAAGTTTATTTATACAGGCTACAGAAAGTAAAATTCAGGATCAGATAGGATATACTAACAGTTTAGCGAATGTAACCAACAATCTTATCAGATTAAATCAATTTGAAGAATCAAGATATTGGAACACACAATTGTTTGGAGATTATAAATTGACAGAAGACGGGAAACAAACGATAAAAGCCGGAGGTTCTTACGTAAAAACCGGATTTCAACAACCGGACAGAAAATTTATAACAGGTCAAAAAGTAAGTGACACCGAAATCAACATGTCATACGGAGGAAACAACTTAAACCGCCAATACTTAGATGTAAATGGAAACTTTTACTTTTCAGCTTTAGCGGAATATAATTTAAAATTTGGAAATAAGGAAAAACAAAACAACTTATCTGTTGGGTATAATAATTTTCTAAATGACATGCAATCAAGCTATCGTTTCTTTTCCGGAAGAAGAAACTTAGAGAAAAATTACACCGCTGATTTAAACACAATCAGTGCGCAAATCAATGATGACATAGATAACGGAATCGTGTATATTCAGGAAGAATCCAACGGTGATTACAAAGTAAAACTAAATCAGTTTGTAAATGCAGGATATTTTAATCTGTTTTGGACTTTTGGGGAAAAATGGGATTTAAATGCCGGTCTTAGACTAGAAAACTCTACTCGTGAAATTAAATACAGAAATCAGGGAGACCCATTCGGGAGCGCATATCGCAAGAAAAATGATGAAAGTTTAGACTTTCTTCCATCGATAAATACAAAATATGTTGTAAACGAAAACAGCAATCTTCGTGGTTCTTTAAGCAAAACGATCACAAGACCTGTTGCGATGGAATTGTTACCAATTAACTACATCAATGCTGATGCAACTTCAGAAAGTGGTAATCCAGACTTATTGAACAGCAACAATTACAATGCAGATTTTAAATATGAATTGTTTCCAAATAGCAAGGAATTATTTGCCATTGGAGCTTTCGGGAAATTAATAGAGAATCCTATCGAAAGAGTTTTCAAACCCACAGCAAACAGTGGCGGGCAAATCACAACTTTCAAAAACTCTGAACAAGCTATTCTTTATGGTGCCGAAATCGAAATGATTTTGACATTAAACAGAATTAGCGAATCATTATCAAATTTTACATTTGGTTTTAATACTTCATTAATGAATACCGACGTAAAAATTAACTTGGCCAAACAAGGTAATGAATTAGAAAACAGTACAAGCCGTAAACTTCAGGGTGCTTCAAACTGGATGATTAACACAGATTTGAAATATGATTTTACTTTGAATAACGAATGGAAAAACACCATGACATTGGTTTACAATGTCTACGGAGACAGAATTTTTGCTGTAGGCTCATCTGGAATTGACCATATTTATGAAAAATCATTTAGCAAATTAGATTTTGTCTGGTCAAGTACACTTTCTAAAAACATTGAATTAAAATTCGCAGCAGAGAATTTACTTAATCCATATTATAGAAAAGAATTAGGTAAAGACAGTACTATAGAGATCACCGAAGATTCATTAATTCTTCGCGATTACAAAAAAGGAGTTGGTTTTTCAGTAAATATTGGATACACATTCTAATTTTCAAAAAAGAGCTTTCGGGCTCTTTTTTTGCTAAAGTACATAACATCAAATTTACATCAAATTGATTGTTATATAATACTTTAATAACAATTACCTAACCGCAGTCAGGAAACGCAATACTATTTTTGAAACAAATAATAACACAAAAAACTATAATTTAAAATCATTAAAAAAATGAAAAAATTAGCAATCAGTCTTACTTTTTTAAGTTTAATTTTCGCAAGTTGTTCTTCTAGCGATGATGATGTTGTAACTCCTCCAACAACAGGTTCAGGAGAAATTACCGGAGACATTACTGCTTCAAAAACATATACTAAAGGTACTTATACAATAAGTGGAACCGTAAGAGTAAAGAAAGATGTAACATTAACCTTTGAAGCCGGATCTGTTATTACAGCAGATGCAATAAACGGACCTGATGCTTTATTAGTAGAAAAAGACGGAAAACTAATTGTTGCAGGTACGGCTGCAGAACCGGTAGTTTTTACAGAAAAATCTAAAACTCCAGGGTCTTGGGGTGGGATTATCTTATTCGGTGATGCACCAATCGTTTCTGGCAAAACAGCAGAAGGTGCACCAATCACAACAGCAACTTCAGAAGACGGTACAAACCTTGTTTATGGTGGTTCAAATGCCGCTCACAGCAGTGGTTCATTAAAATATGTTCGTGTAGAATATGCCGGAAAGAAAATCCTTGATGGTAACTCAGAAATGAACGGTTTCTCTTTTTACGCTGTAGGTTCAGGGACAGTTTTAGAAAACTTAGTAGCTTATAAAGGCGCAGATGATGGTTTCGAATTTTATGGTGGAACTGTAAGTGCTAAAAACTTAATTTCTTACGGAAACACAGACGATTCTTTTGACTGGCAAGACGGATGGCAAGGTCAGGCAAACACTAACTGGTATGCCTACCAAACTGGTGCTGGAAATTTCGGAATGGAGATCGAAGCAAAAAGTGTTAACAATGCATTTTTCCCTAAAGTTTCAAACATCACTTTAAGAAGAGCTGCCGGAACAGCAACTGAAGCTGCTGGTTCTGTAGAATTTGATGCAATCCAATTCAAAAAAGATGGAAACGGTGAATATTCTAATATTGTAATATCAGGATTTACTACAACAGGCGCTGTTGCCGTTAGAATTCAGGAAGCTGCTACAAACACGAATCAGGTTACTGGCGGGAAAATCAAAATTCTAAATGTAAAAGTTGATGATGATGCTACTCCTCTAACAGGAACTGGAGCTGCAGGTTTTACAATTGATTTCCCAATGGCAAACTTTACAACAAGCACAACAGCAACTGGAGCTGCTTTAACTCCTGGTGCATGGGCAATTGTTGATGGTTTAAACTTATTAGAAAAGCTATAAGACTCACTTATAATTTGTTAAAAACATCCTAAATATTTAGGATGTTTTTTTTTGGTGTAATTTTTGAAAACTTTTTTTGTATATTTACTTATCTAAAATAATGCGATGGCAAAAAATTACTTTTATATTACTCTCTTATTGGCTTTTTTCTTTACTGTGAGCAGCTCAGCTCAGGACAGTAGACAATCGCCCAAAACTCGTGATGCAGTTAACATAGAGGGTCTCGACCTATACCCTAATCCTGTTACAAACGGCAAGGTATATATTACTTCTAAAAATGATTTACAAAAAGAAATTATCATATTTGATGTCTTAGGCAAAAAGGTTCTTCAAACACATTTAGCTACAAAAGAACTTAACATTCCTGATTTAACTCCGGGAGTTTATATCATTAAAATAAGTGAACAAAACAATTCGGCAACTCGAAAGTTAATCGTTCGATAAAACATAAAAAAGCTCCAAAATTTGGAGCTTTTTTATGTTTTATAGTCCCAGTCACAGTTTTCAGTATCAACGTACATTTGAAACTGAAAACTGTGACTGTAAACTGAAACTATTTTACAATTATACTTACCTTTGCACAAAAAAGTTTTGATTACAGCCAACGATATCTTTACCATTTCAAGTCAGAAACAATTTGAAAAAATAGCACTAAAAGTGTTTCGTTTTCAGCACGAGAATAATAAAGTATATCGAGATTTCTGTGATTTCTTAAAAGTAAATTCACAGCAGGTAAAATCGTTGGAGCAAATTCCTTTTTTACCTATTCAGTTTTTCAAAAGCCATCAAGTTGTTTCAAATACTAATCCGGCCGAAGTAACTTTTACCAGCAGCGGAACCACCGGAATGATTACCAGCAGACATTTGGTTACCGATGTTTCACTTTACGAAGAGAGTTACCGAAAAGGATTTTCTCAATTTTATGGCAATATAGAAGATTACGTGGTTTTAGCTCTTTTACCGTCTTATCTTGAGCGCGATGACTCTTCTCTAATTTATATGGTAGAAGATTTAATAAAGCTATCCAATCAGCCCGAAAGCGGATTTTATCTGCACAATCACGATGACTTAATTAAAAAATTAATTGCTTTGGATGAATCTGGGCAAAATGTCATTTTAATTGGAGTTACCTATGCCTTATTAGATTTAATTGAAAAACACCAGTTTCATCTTCAGAATACGATTATTATGGAAACCGGAGGAATGAAAGGCAAACGTAAAGAAATGATTCGCGAAGAATTGCATGAACAGCTTTGTAGAGGTTTGGGCGTTTCATCAATTCATTCAGAATATGGCATGACAGAGCTTTTAGCACAAGCTTATTCCTTAGGCAACGGTGTTTTTGAATGTCCATCCTGGATGCATATTTTAGTCCGCGATCCCGAAGATGCACTCACTTACGTGAAAGATGGAAAAACAGGTGGAATAAATGTTATTGATTTAGCCAACATCAATTCCTGCTCCTTTATAGCTACACAGGATTTAGGCAAAAAAAATCCCAACAACTCTTTCGAGGTATTGGGACGTTTTGATAATTCTGATATTCGTGGTTGCAATTTGATGGTATTGTAATTAAACCACTCGAATCACAAAATAGTTCTTCTTGCCACTTTGCAACAACACAAACTGATTGTTAATCAAATCATTGGAAGTCAACACAAAATCTTCTTTGATTTTTTCTCTGTTTACCGAAATTGAATTGGCCGTTAGAGCACGTCTTGCTTCTCCGTTTGATTTAAAGAAACCTGTTTTTTCGTTTAAAACTGAGATGATATCCAATCCATTTTCAAAATCTGCTTTTGCGATTTCAGCCTGTGGAACGCCGTCAAAAACTTCTAAGAAAGTCGCTTCATCCAATTGTTTCAAATCTTCTGAAGTCGAATTTCCAAACAAAATATTCGAAGCCTGAATTGCTTTTTCTAATTCTTCTTTACTATGAACAAAAATGGTGATTTCTTCTGCCAGTTTCTTTTGTAAAACTCTCAAATGCGGAGCCGTTTTATGCTCTTCGATTAAAGTTTCGATTGTTTCTTTATCTAAGAAAGTAAAGATTTTGATATATTTTTCAGCATCTGCATCTGTTGCATTTACCCAAAACTGATAAAATTTATATACCGAAGTTTTATCGGCATCCAGCCAGACATTTCCTCCTTCGGATTTTCCAAATTTAGATCCGTCTGCTTTTGTAATTAATGGGGTTGTCAGAGCAAAAGCTTTTGCATTCTCACCTCCCATTCTGCGTACTAATTCTGTCCCTGTAGTAATATTTCCCCATTGATCAGAACCTCCCATTTGCAAAAGGCAGTTGTTGTTTTTATATAAATGGTAAAAATCGTATCCCTGAATTAATTGATAGGTAAACTCCGTGAAAGACATTCCCTCCCCTTCGCCGTTGATTCTCTTTTTAACAGAATCCTTCGCCATCATGTAATTTACCGTGATCCGTTTTCCAACTTCACGGGCAAAATCAATAAACGAAAATTCTTTCATCCAGTCATAGTTATTCACCATGATTGGTCCATTTGGTTCATTTGAATTAAAATCTAAAAAACGAGACAGAACACTTTTGATACCGGCAACATTTTTAGCTAAAGTCTCTTCGTTAAGCAAATTTCTTTCATCAGATTTTCCGGATGGATCACCAATCATTCCGGTTGCACCACCCACCAAAGCAACGGGCTGATGACCAAAATTCTTTAAATGAACCAGCAAGATAATCTGAACCATACTGCCAATATGCAGTGAATCTGCCGTTGGATCAAAACCAATATAAGCCGATGTTACCTCTTTAAGCAATTGTTCTTCCGTTCCTGGCATGCTATCATGATATAACCCGCGCCACTTTAATTCTTCAACTAGATTCTTCATTTTTAAAATAATTTGTGCAAATATAAACAATGGCAATGGCAAATTCAAAAAACAATCACAATGGCAATGGTAATCTCAAAAACCAATGACAATAACAATTTCAAAAGCTATTCTAAAATCATATTCCCTAACATCTTTTGATTCTCTGTAACTTTGCACCTTTCATGCAAAAAGTTATCTTTACAAAATGATATTAGTAACAGGAGGAACTGGTTTGGTTGGTGCACATTTATTGCTTCATTTGATTGAAAAGGGAGAAAATGTCCGGGCGATTTACCGAAATCAAAACAACATTCAAAAAACAAAATCAGTTTTTGAATTATATAAAAAAGGCGATTTATTCAAAAAAATCAATTGGCTTGAAGCCGATATTTTAGACGTTCCTTCTCTGGAAATTGCTTTTGTCGGAATAGAATATGTTTATCATTGTGCCGCGTTAATTTCGTTTGATCCAAAAGATGAAGAGGCACTTCGAAAAACCAATATTGAAGGAACGGCCAATATGGTTAATTTTTCTTTAGCCAAAGGAATAAAAAAATTCTGTTTTGTCAGCTCGATTGCAGCTTTAGGAGATTTGCAGCCACATGAAACTTTTATTACCGAAGAAACAGAGTGGAATCCGGAGAAACCGCATAGTGACTATGCTATTTCAAAATATGGTGCCGAAATGGAGGTCTGGCGAGGAGTTCAGGAAGGCTTAGACGTTATTATCATTAATCCCGGTGTTATTTTAACACCCGTTTCAACAGCATCTATTTACAAATACGGAAGCAATGAACTGTACACAAAAGTAGCCAGCGGACTTGCATTCTATACCTTGGGAAAAACTGGATTTGTTGTTATAGACGATGTAACCAGCATTGCTTGTAAATTAATGAAAAGCAACATAAAAAATGAACGCTTTACGCTAATTGCAGATAATATCGTTTTCAGGGATATTCTGGATACGATTGCCGAAGTCTTGAAAGTAAAAAAGCCAACAATTCACGCAATGCCATTATTCATGAATTTTCTTTGGGTTGCAGATAGCATATTCTCTACTCTATTTTTCCGAAAAAGAAGCCTGACGAAAGCCACTGCAAAAGCATCATATTCTAAAAATCTATATTCTAATGAAAAAATAAAAACCGCTCTGGGAACGGTTTTTTTAGACGTGCATCAATACATAAAAGAAACATCAAAATTATAATCCTTTATGTTGAAATCGTTTTTTTCTTTTTATAGAATCTATATTGACTTTTTTTACAACCTTATTTTTCACAGAATCTTTAGGGGTTTCTTTTAGCTTTTTCTTTTTTGCTTCGGCTGCCTTTTTGGCATCAGCTGCTTTCTTTGCTTTAGCTGCCTTTTTTTCTTCCGCTTTCAGTTTTATTTCTGTACTCTTCTTTTCCTTATCAAGCCTCGCATTTATTTCATCAAACATGTCTTTGTAGCTGTCATAATCAGCAGCATAATAGATGTTGCTTTGAGCAAATTGCAAACTGTCAACCTTGTATTTTTTAAAAACATACTTCGTAGGATTTGATTCAACCGAATCCAATGATAAAGGCTGTTGGTATTTTATGGCTTCCAAAAGAGATAAATCGTATATAATATCGATCATCTTTTCTTTCTCGATAAGCTTAGCCGGTTCTTTGACCAGTTCTTTTTTACAACTTACAAAAAGAAATAAAACCAATATTACAAATACAAAATTCTTCATTGTAGTTACCTGTTAAATAATAATCGTTTTCCGGCACGAACATCTTTTACTTTAAAGTTATTATAGACCATTTCACCATTTACAAAAGTATGTGTAATTCTGGATTTGAAAGTAAAGTTTTCAAACGGAGACCACCCACATTTGTACAGGATATTTTCAGGTTTCACGCCCCATGGCAAACTTGGATTTACAATAACCAAATCAGCATAATATCCTTCTTTTATAAAACCTCTTTTTTCGATTTTAAAAATCTTGGCCGGATTATGACACATTTTCTCGACGATTTTCTCAACGGTTATTTTGCCCTGATGATACGCCTCAAACATTGCCACCACAGCATGCTGAACCAAAGGTCCGCCAGATGGCGCTTTTAAATAAGACTGCTCTTTTTCTTCTTTTGTATGTGGTGCATGATCGGTGGCAATAACATCGATACGTCCGTCATTTAGGGCTTTCCAAAGTTCCTTTCTGTCCTCTGCCGTTTTTACAGCCGGATTCCATTTGATGAAATTCCCTTTTGTTTTATAATCTTCATCGGTAAACCAAAGGTGATGTACACAAACCTCAGCAGTAATTTTTTTATCTTCCAACGGAATTTTATTAGTAAACAACTCCATTTCTTTAGCAGTCGAAAGATGAAAAATATGCAAACGGGCTCCGGTTTTTTTAGCCAAAGCAACCGCTTTTGATGACGAAATGTAACAAGCCTCTGCACTTCGTATTAAGTTATGAGCCGTTACCGGAATATCATCTCCGTATTTCTCTTTGAATTCTGCTAAATTGTTCTGAATTGTAGTTTCATCTTCACAATGAACTGCGATTAACATTGATGTACTCGAAAATATTTTTTCTAAAGTCGCTTCATTGTCTACCAGCATATTTCCTGTTGAAGAACCAAGGAAAATCTTGATTCCCGCAACATTTTTAGGATTGGTTTTTAAAACTTCCTCCAGGTTATCATTGGTTGCCCCCATCATAAAAGAATAATTCGCAAATGATTTCACTTCCGCAATTTGATATTTTTCTTCTAAAATTACCTGAGTAACTGCATTTGGAACCGTATTGGGCTGTTCGATGAAAGAAGTAATTCCACCTGCAACGGCAGCTCTGGACTCAGATTCAATATCTCCTTTATGAGTCAAACCTGGTTCCCTAAAATGCACCTGATCATCAATGGCACCCGGAATCAAATAACTCCCTTCGGCGTCTATTACTTTACAATCGGATGATTTTAGACTGATACTGTCTGCAACTTCGACAATTAAATCGTTTTCTATTAAAACATCCCCTTCAAAAATTGATCCTTCGTTTACAATTTTAGCATTTTTGATTAAAATCCTGTTCATCGCCGTCCGTTTATAATGTATTGAATAATTTTTTTAATCGAAGAGAAATAACCCCAAATATCGCTTCTTTGATAATAGCATTGCTCATTTTGGAAACTCCTTTGGTCCGATCGGTAAAAATAATCGGAACTTCTGTGATTTCAAATTTAGCACAATATGTTCTGTATTTCATTTCAATCTGAAATGCATATCCCACAAATTTAATTTTATTGAGATTAATTCTCTCTAAAACCTCTCTTTTGTAACAAACAAAACCAGCTGTCGCATCGTGAATTTTCATTCCGGTAATAAACTTTACATAAACCGATGCGAAATATGACATCAACACTCTGCTTAATGGCCAGTTTACTACGTTAACACCCGTAACATAACGTGATCCGATAGCTAAAGCTGCGCCTCCGAAATGACAGGCATCATATAACTTTTCAAGATCGTTGGGATTATGTGAAAAATCCGCATCCATTTCAAAAATATAATTATACTGACGTTCTAAAGCCCATTTAAAACCATGAACATAAGCAGTACCCAGACCGGCTTTTTTGGCTCTTTTCTCAAGAAACAATCTATCCGGAAATTCCGTCTGAAGCATAACCACTTTGTCAGCAGTATGATCCGGTGAATTATCATCGATTATTAAAAGGTTAAAGAGTTTATGCTGCGAAAGCACCGCACGTACTATGCTTTCTATATTTTCGATCTCGTTGTAAGTGGGAATTATGACAATACAATCATTCATTTTTTCTGCGTAATTTCATCGCAAAAGTAAACTTTTTATAGCATTTGATTCATAATAAATTTATAATAAAAGTATTGAGACAAAAAATTACTAATTTTGCATTGTTATGATTGAACAGCTTCATCCCAGAATTATCGAAAACAAAGATTGGGCAACACTTTTATTTGTGTTGGCTTTTGCCATTGTTGCCATTACTAAATCTGCTTACGAGAATAGATTTAGCGAGTTTACGAAACTTATTTTCTCAGATAAATACGTTAAAATTTACCGCGATGTTTCACATCTGAAAAGCAGTTTTACCGTATCCCTATTCTTCGTTCAAATTATATCGTATACTTTTTTCATACAGCTTACCATGCATATTTTTGAATATCCTGTAAAAACAGAAAAAACGGACTGGATGCTTTTTATGCAGATTGCGACTATTTTGACATACTTTATCTTAGCCAAATATCTAATTGAAAAAATTATAGGAACTTCTTTCAATATTAATGAGTTTGTAGATGTTTTTAACTTGCAGAAAGCAACTTACAGAACCTATATTGGGCTGCTAATCCTTCCGGTTAATGCAATTTTATTTTATCATGACGATGTTCCAAGAAACATACCTCTAGCAATAATAGGGGTTTCAGCATGTATAAGCATGTTTTCTTACTTTATTTCAATTAAAACTTATCAAAATACAATAATCAACAAATTATTTTATTTTATTTTATATCTTTGCGCACTTGAAATAGCCCCTTATTATTTTCTGTTTTATTGGATAACTAAAGAGGCGGCTTAGTAAATGCTTATAATATGAAAGTGAAAACAATTTTGGTGTCACAGCCTGAACCTAAAGTGGAAAACTCCCCTTACTTTGAGCTCCAACAAAAACACAAAATAAAAATTGATTTCAGACCTTTTATTCATGTGGAGGGAGTTAATGCTAAAGAGATCAGATTACAAAAAATTGATCTTAACCATTACACTGCAATTATTTTAACAAGCCGAAATGCGGTTGACCATTTTTTCAGGGTAGCTGATGAAATGCGTTACAAAGTTCCTGAAGGATTAAAATATTTTTGTCAGTCTGAAGCAGTTGCTTTTTACCTGCAAAAATATGTTGTGTACAGAAAACGTAAAATTTACGTGGGAGCTAAAGATTTTGCAGATTTATCGCCTCTTATCAAAAAGTATAAAGACGAAAAATTCCTTCTGCCGGCTTCAGATCAATTAAATGCTGATGCACCTGTTACATTAAACGGATTAAAAGTAGACTGGACACAGGCTGTTTTTTACAAAACGGTAATGAGTGATTTATCTGATTTGGCTGACGTATACTATGATGTTTTGGCATTTTTTAGTCCAACCGGAATTAAATCATTGTTTAAAAATTTTCCAAATTTTAAGCAAAACGATACCCGAATTGCTGTTTTTGGAAGCACAACTCAAAAAGAAGCTTTGGATTACGGATTAAGAATTGATATTCTTGCCCCAACCCCTGAAACTCCTTCGATGACAATGGCATTAGAGAAATACATTAGCGAAGCAAACAAAGCAAAGTAAAAATTACTTAAAATAGTAAAATTTAAAATTCCAAATTCCAAAACTCATTGTGTTGGGATTTGGAATTTTTCTTTTTAAATCATTTTAATTACATTTGGTTTCTATCTTAAACCAAACTGCAAGGATTAAGTTTCAAATCAAAAGTTATGAAAATCAACTCGCTTATAATCGAAATTGACGGTATCGACAAGGAGATCCTTCGCTATTTAATGGATGATGCCCGAAAACCTATTTTACAAATTGCAAACAAAATTGGTATTTCCGGAGCCGCCATTCATCAGCGATTGAAAAAACTAGAACAATCAGGCGTTATTTCAGGGTCAAAATTTACTGTAAATCCGAAAGTTCTGGGTTATAATACTATGGCGTTTATTGGAGTGTATCTCGACAAAGCTTCCAGAAACTCTGAAGCGGTAAAAGATTTAAAAAAGATTCCAGAGGTTTTGGAATGTCATTATACTACCGGAAACTGGTCGGTTTTGATTAAGATTATCTGTCGCGACAACGAGCATTTGATGCAGCTTTTAAACACTAAAATTCAGGCAATTGAAGGTGTTTCGAGAACCGAAACATTTATTTCGCTGGATCAGCAAATTGACAGGCAGATTCAATTATAAAATTAGAGAATGTGTCAATTAGATAATTAGATAATTCAAAAACTACATAAAACAGAAAACCCGACAGAATTTAAAAGCTGTCGGGTTTGTTTTTAAATTATCAAATTGACTAATTATCTAAATTATCAAATTAGTTTCTCCTGCTTCCTGAATAAATTGAGATATAATACAACAACGTAGCGATTGATCCGATAGCAGCAACCACATACGTTCTTGCTGCCCATTTTAAAGCATCTTTTGCACCTGCCTGTTCTTGCTGTGTCAGCATGCGTTTGTTTTCTAACCAAGCCAATGCTCTGTTACTTGCATCATATTCAACTGGCAGGGTAATAATTGTAAATAATGTCGTTGCAGCAAAAATAACGATACCAACTAACAATAATTGCGGAAAAGTCCTGATCATCAGGATTCCGGCCAGTAAAATCCATTGCACATAATTGGATGCTATACTTACAATAGGAACTAATGCAGAACGCATTGAAAGCCACTCATAACCAATAGCATGCTGTACGGCATGACCGCACTCGTGTGCTGCAACTGCCGCTGCCGCTGCGTTACGATGATTGTAAACGGCTTCGCTTAAATTTACTGTTTTATCTGAAGGATTATAATGATCTGTCAACTGTCCCGGAGTCGAGATAACCCGAACATCGCGAATACCATTGTCTGCCAGCATTTTTTCGGCAATTTCCCTTCCGCTCATTCCGTTTTGTAATTGTAATTTCGAGTATAATTCGAACTTGCTCTTTAACCTTGAACTTACCAGCCAGCTAAATAACATGATAAGTCCTGCGAGAATTAAATATCCACTTCCCATATTTTTATTTTTTGATTGAATTTTAAAGTTACAAAACAAACTACAATTTCTGAACCACTTTAACAAAATGACATTTTGACATTTTACTTTATAATTTTCTAATTCAGAAGGTTGCTTTTATGCAAAAATGTGATCAACTCAGCCACATTTTTCATTTTATACTTTTGCAGAATATTGCGTCGATGGGTTTGTACCGTTAAAAAACTGAGAAACAATTCATCAGCAATCTCTTGAGTTGATTTGCCTTTTGAAAGCAATTCTACAATATCTTTTTCCCTTCGGCTTAAGCTGGGAATTCTGTTTAAATCATCCGAACTCGGCTGACTGATAATGGTTTTTACCTCATCACTAAATACGATTTCACCCTGCATTGCTTTTTCAATACAGCTTTTAAACTCCTCAAAAGAGGCACTTTTTAAAATATAGCCGTTCCCTCCGTTTTGAATGAATTGCATAACAAGGCTTCTTTCAGACTGGCTGCTCATGCCGATAATTATTATTTTAGGATGTTTTTGCTTAATAGTTTTACAAAGATCAACACCGGTTATTCCAGGCATAAAAATATCCATTAGAAGCAAATCGGCATCGTTATCTTCTATGTAATTTAGAAGCATTTCGCCGGATGTCAATTTTGCAGTAATTTCAACACTATCAAAATCCGATAACAATCCGGAAATTCCAGAAATTACAATAGGATGATCGTCTACAATTACCGTTCTGTATGTGTTAGTCATTTGTTAGATTTACATTTTTTACCTTCAGCTCAATATAAGCTGAAGTTCCTTTATTCAAAACACTTTCTATTTCCAGTTTTCCGTTCATAAAATCGACACGGTTTTTTATATTTCTTAAACCCATCCCGGTTTTATTGTTTTGGGATACATCGAAACCGATTCCGTTATCCTCAACCGTAATAAAAAAAACATCCTTGTTTTGGGAACATGAAACTAATACTTTCGAAGCTTTGGCGTACTTCATTGCATTATTCAATAATTCCTGAATAATTCTGTAAATCATGATTTCATAATTTTTTGGCAACCTGGATTTTTTTATCAGATACTGAAATTCAATATTGGTTTTCGTATTGGAATTTGCCAAACATAAATCTTTTAATGCATGTTCTAAACTAAAAGTGACCAAACTTTCGGGCATTAAATTCTGAGAAATATTTCGAAGTTCCTTAATGGAATTGTCCAGCAGCTCATTAACATCTGTTTTACTTGCAGAATTTCCTTTTTCAGTCAGCTTCAGGTGAATCTTCAAACCTGAAAGCATACTTCCAAGTCCATCGTGCAAATCTCTGGCTATTCTTTTTCGCTCAGCTTCTTCACCTTCAATCAAAGCATTAGAAACCGAGAGTTTTTGCTGGTTCTCCAGGACTTTTAATTCCTGCTGGTGATTGATTTCTTTTTGATAACTGAGTTTCTTCTGATTTTTGTTCAATATCCATAAAAATAAAACCGTCAGGAATAAAAGAACCGATAATACTGCAAAAAGAAAAGAATTCAGCCGGTTATTATTAACCAGCAACACGGCTTTTTCATTTTCCGACTGAAGCGAATTAATTTTTTTCTCGTTTTCGGCTTTTTTATATTTTGCTTCCAGTTCTACAATCTCGTTTTTGAATTTGGTATTGTTAAGACTATCGTTTACGATATTATATTTATTAGAGTAATAATAGGCCTTCTGATAATTTTTAGTTGCATTGTATACTTTCGACAGCTCATTATAATAATTTTTTTTGTCTACAATAAAAGGTGTTTTGTCTAATAGATACTCCAGATTTTTTTTTGCTTTTTCATAGTTTTTAAGTTTAAACAAGACTTCATATTCTGCAAATTTCAATCTGTTTAGGGCTATTAGATTCTGATGTTTCTCAGCAGATTGAATTCCTCTTTGAAAACTTACAAGGGCCTCTCTAAACTTATTTTGTTTAGAATTATAAATTCCTTCGGCATAGAAATAAGAATCATTTAAGTTGGATTCTGGATATTTTATAAGTGTTGCAAAGGCTTTATTCAATATTGCTTTTGCATCGTAAAAATGCTTTATCTCAATTAAGTTTTCGGCATTAATAATATAGGTTTCCATTTTTGATTCGGCAACTGTAGGTGATTTTTTGATTGCCTTTTCAATATATTTTTGTGCTTCACTTAAATATTCGCTGGCTTTTTCCCTTTCGTTGTTATTCATAAAAATAATAGCAACAGCCTTATACAGTCCGCTTATCAATTCATAATCACCGCTTTTTTTGGCTAGTGGAATAGCTTCATCCACAAGGAGTTTCATGTACCCTTTTTCATCGTTCCTTCTTTGCTGCATCAGACCATAATTCTGAAGCACGATGGCGCGCAAACGGTAAGCCTCTGTATTCCGGTATTTTTTTAATTTATCATTCGCCTCAATCAGTGTTTTTTCAAATCCTTCGGCATCTCCTTTTTCAAGAAAACGTGAGGCATTATAATAAATGGATACATCATTTAGAAAAGGAAATTTTACCTTGAGTTTATTTGCCTGAGCCAGGTATTCTTTTGATTTTTTAACATCCTGAATCATCAGGAACAATTTAGACAATTTAAAACTGTAGATGCATTTTAAGCTGTCAGACTTGGTGTTTTTTGTAAATGTTGCAATACTGTCAATGTAAACAGAATCATCGTCAAGCGAAAGAATAATTTGTGAGTAACTAAAGGCGTATAGAAATAAAAATGGCAATAGAAAACGGACTTTCTTCATATAGTGGTATTTGTTCAAATTTATTAAATTAAAAAGTCTTGCAAAAAGAAATTCAGCTCTTTTACCTGATATCAGGTATTGACTTTTCTTTAAGGAGGGTTTAACTTTGTTTAAAACGAATAAATTAATTAAAGAATTTTATTATGAAATCAATTTTTAAAACAGCAGCTTTAGTACTGACATTTGCTTTTACAGCAGTATCCTGCAGTAGCGACGACAATAATGATACAGGGGCAGTGGCAGGATCAAGAGATGTAAAATATGAAATAACAGGGAATTTTACCGGAGAACTTGATGTAACTTATATGGAAAAAAGCGGCGCTCCGCTTATTGAAGATGTCCCATCATTACCATGGACAAAAGAATTTACAGCAAATCCTGATTCTGACGGGGCATTGTTACACACCGGCGGTGGCGGAGGCGTTGCGGGACAAACTGTTACTGCTAAAATATATGTGGGCGGAAAAGTTGTTTCTGAATTAACGGGAACTGCAAACAGTGACGGAATTATTGTTGTACATACCAAAACGTATGTATTTCCAAGATAACATTCGGTCATAAATAATTAAAAGAAAGCTTTGTAAAATTTACAAAGCTTTCTTTTTTTATGACTATAACTGACTTCTTCAAATTTATCTCTTTGATTTTACAATATATAATTAGTCCCTTTTTTGTCATTCCGCAGGAATCTATGCATCAAGTCAATTAAAGCGTGAGATTCCTACGGAATGACAAGTTGAGCTGAAAACAAAAAAATTCCAAACCCCAATCGATAATTGGAATTTGGAATTTAAAATATTGGAATTTTTATTTATCCTACAAGGTTGATAATCTTCCCTGGAACAATAATCACTTTATTAGGTGTTTTACCATCTAATTGCTTTAACGTTCTTTCATCTTTCATGATGATTTCTTCGATTTGTTCTTTGGTTAAATCCAAAGGTAATTCAATCGTGAAACGCATTTTTCCGTTGAAAGAAACCGGATATTCTTTACTACTTTCTACCAAATGTCTGGCATCAAAAACAGGAAAAGCTACTGTCGAAATCGAACCTTTATGTCCTAATTGCGACCATAATTCTTCTGCGATATGAGGTGCGTAAGGCGAAACCAAAATTGCTAATGGTTCTAAAATCGCTCTTGAATGACAATTTTGAGAAGACAATTCATTCACACAAATCATAAATTGAGAAACTGAGGTATTGAAAGAGAAGCTCTCGATATCTTCTGCTACTTTTTTGATGGTTTTATGCAATGATTTTAAGTTGTCTTTTGTTGGTTCGTCGTTGTTTACGATTAAACCGTTATTTTCGTCAAAATACAATCTCCATAATTTTTTCAGGAAACCATAAACTCCAGAAATTCCAGCCGTATTCCAGGGTTTTGCCTGCTCTAACGGACCTAAAAACATTTCGTACAAACGTAATGTATCTGCTCCATATTCAGCACAAATATCATCAGGAGTTACTACATTGTATTTTGATTTCGACATTTTTTCGACTTCGCGGCCAACGATGTACTTTCCGTTTTCGTCTAAAATGAATTCAGCATCAGCATAATCCTCTCTCCATACTTTGAATTTTTGGACATCTAATTCATCAGAAGAATTTACCATTGAAACATCAGCGTGAATTGGTTGTACTTTTTGGTCTCCAATTTTATTTTTAGAAACGAAACTATTTGTTCCTTCAATTCTATAAACAAAAGCACTAGTTCCCAAAATCATTCCCTGATTGATCAGTTTTTTGAATGGTTCTTCGGTTGGAGCAAAACCTTTGTCTTTTAAGAATTTATTCCAAAAACGAGAATACAATAAATGTCCGGTTGCGTGTTCGCTTCCGCCGATATATAAATCTACGCTTTCCCAATAAGCTAATGCTTCTTTGCTTGCAAATTCAGTTTCGTTGTGCGCATCCATATAACGCATCCAATACCAGGAACTTCCCGCCCAACCCGGCATGGTGTTCAATTCAAGAGGGAAAATTTCGAAATTGTCAACCAAATCGGTATTAACAACTTCATTATTTTTAGTATCCCACGCCCAGATTGTTGCGTTTCCTAACGGAGGCAAACCATCTTCGGTTGGTAAATATTTCTCTACTTCCGGCAAAATAATTGGCAAATGTTCTGCAGCGATCATTTTTGGCAAACCGTTTACATAATAAACCGGGAAAGGTTCTCCCCAATAACGCTGACGGGAGAAAACCGCATCACGCAAACGGTAATTTGTTTTTCCGGTTCCTTGTCGAATACTTTCTAACTCAGCAATTACTTTCTGTGTTCCCGTTTTGTAATTTAATCCATTCAAGAAATCAGAATCTACTAATTGAAAACCTTCTTTGGCTCCAAAAGCAGCTTCAGAAATGTCTTTATCAAAAATATTCCTGATTTCCGGCATTCCGTTTTGACCTTTAAAGAAATTCGCAAAAGCATAATCTCTTTCGTCCCCACATGGTACCGCCATTACAGCCCCTGTTCCGTAACCTGCCAGAACATAATCTCCAATCCAAACCGGAATTGGTTCTTTTGTAAAAGGATGTTCCGCATAAGCTCCGGTAAATACGCCTGAAATAGTTTTTACATCTGCCATACGCTCACGCTCTGAACGTTTTGCTGTTTTTTCGATATAAGCTTCAACCGTAGCTTTTTGTTCCGGAGTTGTGATTTTAGCAACCAAATCATGCTCTGGTGCCAAAGTCATAAAAGTCACTCCAAAAATGGTATCAGGTCTTGTTGTAAACACTGAAATAGTTTCTGGTTGTTGGTTGTTGGTTGTTGGAACTACGTTGAAAGTCACCATAGCTCCTACACTTTTCCCAATCCAGTTTCTTTGCGATTCTTTTATAGATTCACTCCAGTCAATATCATTTAGACCCTGAAGCAGGCGTTCTGCATAAGCAGAAATTCGCATACTCCATTGTGTCATTTTTTTTCTTATAACAGGATATCCTCCACGTTCTGAAACGCCGTTTACAATTTCATCATTTGCCAAAACAGTTCCTAATCCCGGACACCAGTTTACTTCGGTTTCAGCCAAATACGTTAATCGGTATTGTAAAAGAATTTTTTCCTGCTCATCTGCTGAAAATGCATTCCATTCGCCTGACGAAAAACTTTGGATGTTATCATCAGAAACGGCTTTTACATTTGCGTTTCCTTCTTTTTCGAAAATAGAAACCAAAGTCGAAATATCTTCAGCTCTGTTTGTTTCTTTATTGTACCATGAATTAAATAACTGAATAAAAATCCATTGGGTATGCTTGTAATAATCCGGATTTGAGGTACGTACTTCACGCGCCCAGTCAAATGAAAACCCAATTTTATCCAATTGTTTACGGTAACCCGCAATTTGTTTTCCTTCTTTATCAACCCCACCGTCAATATTTACGCGGGTTGTATCTTCCGGACGCTGTCCTGTCTGAATCGCATATTGTTCCGCCGGCAATCCAAAACTGTCGTAACCCATTGGGTGCAAAACATTGAAACCCTGGTGTCTTTTGAAACGAGAATAAACATCTGAAGCAATGTAACCCAGCGGATGCCCAACGTGTAATCCCGCTCCGGATGGATAAGGAAACATATCTAACACATAATGCTTTGGTTTTTCAGAATTGTTTGATGCAGCAAAAGTTTGGTTTTCAGCCCAATATTTTTGCCATTTTTCTTCGATTTCGTTTGGATTGTATTTCATTCTACTATAGGTTCAAAGGTTCAGAGTGACAAAGATTCAAAGGTTTGTCACCGAATAAGTGCGCAAATTTACATTTATTGCGCATTGTACCAAAGCTATTTCACTGACAAACAAAATAAAATAACAAAATACTTATTTTAAATTACGTAAAAATACGTATTATTGCAATTAATATACTTATTTAAAACAATGCCAGAAAATAAGAAATACAACGTTGAAGTCCGACTTTGGATTCAGGAGGCTGAAGGGCCGTTCTTAGGTATTGGAAAAATCTGGCTGCTTGAAAATATTCAGAAAACAGGTTCTATTACCAATGCTGCTAAAGAAATGAAAATGGCTTATCGTCAAGCCTGGCAATTGGTGGAAGAGATGAATCAACGGGCTGAATCGCCTTTGGTGGAAAAACTGCTTGGGGGAAAAGGCGGTGGTGGTGCAAAACTTACACAAGCCGGAGAAAAAGCGATTACCATTTTTTATGAAGTCGAAAAACGTATTAAAGATTTTGCTTTGAAGGAAACTCAAAATCTGAAATTTTAAAAATTTGGATTCCACTATTCATTTTTAAGCATACTGAATTTCATTAAAAACATTAAACATAATTCAAAATTAAATGTCAGGCTGAGCGGAGTCGAAGCCCTTTCGCACTAAAATGCCTTTAAATCATTTCAATGGATTAAAAAAAAATTAAATAACCAAAACCAGTTTCAATACTCTTCAGTATTCATTTTAAAACATACTGAAATAAAATTTACATTTATGAAAATAAAAATATATCTATTGCTGCTTTTTACAAGTTTTAAATGCTTTTCCCAGACAAAAAATTCAAAAATAAAACAAGACAGTATTAAAAAGGAAATCCTGAATGAAGTTGTAATTACCGCTTCCCGCCGTTCAGAAAATTTAATGCGTTCTCCTATAAGTATCGAGCAATTAAAATCGGCGGAAGCTAAAAATATGGGATCGCCAAGTATTTATGAAGCACTTGAAAATGTAAAAGGTGTTCAGATTATTACTCCAAGTTTGGGTTTTAAGGTTATAAATACGCGAGGTTTTGCCAATTCTACGAACGTTAGATTTGCTCAATTAGTGGACGGAATCGATAATCAGGCACCGCATTTGGGCGCACCAATTGCCAATGCTTTAGGTGCAAATGATCTTGATATTGATAAAATCGAAATTATTCCGGGAACGGCAGCGGCTTTATATGGGATGAACGCGATTAACGGTCTGGCAAATATTCAGACCAAAAATCCATTTGAATATGAAGGAATCAGTATTCAGCAATTGGCTGGTGTAAATCATGTTGGGAATATCGATCGGTTTTCACCGAAAGCATATTCGCAGTTTAATTTGAGATTTGCAAAAGCATTCAATGAAAAATTTGCTTTCAAAATAAATGCTTCTACAACTGGAGGAACAGATTGGGTTGCCGATGACCGAACCGATTTGGCTCCAAACGCCAATGCTTCAACCAATTTATATGGTACTGACAATCCGGCTTACGACGAAGTTAATGGTTACGGAAACGAATCCGCAAACCGAAAAACGCTGAATTTAAACGGCAAAAACTATGTCGTTTCCAGAACTGGTTATCGCGAAACGGACATTTCAGATTATGAAATCAAAAATTACAAAGCCGATGTCGGTTTTTATTTCCGACCGAAAAAAGCAAACGAACTCTCCGTAACTTATAAAACAGCCTTAATCAATACAATTTATCAGCGTTCGAACAGGTTTAGGCTGGACGATTATACCTTGAATCAATTTGCAGTTGATTACCACACGCCTATTTTTCAGGTGAAAGGATATTTAACTACAGAAAACACCGGAAACTCGTATAACATGCGTTCATTAGCAGAGAACATGGATCGAGCTTATAAATCAGACAACCAATGGTTTGCAGATTACAGCACTGCTTATAAAAATGCGATAACAAACGGAGCAACAGTTGCAGATGCACACAAAATAGCCAGAACTACAACCGATCAGGGACGTTTTGAACCTGGAACCGATGCTTATGAAACAAAGAAAAAAGAATTAACCAACATTAATAATTGGGATATTGGTGCAGCTTTACGAGTAAAATCATCTTTGGTTCACGCAGAAGGTTTGATCAATTGGGATAAGGCTTTTTCCGCTTTCTTTGAAAAATAGATGCCAGATTATTAAGTGGTTTCGATTACAGAACCTATATAATTGTACCTGACGGAAATTATTTTATCAATCCCGAAAATGGTTCCGAGAATTTGACTTATCAAAAAACAGGTGGATTTACACAATTGACAAAAGATTTATTTAATAAAAAACTAAGTTTAGGCGCTACTTTGAGAATTGACAAAGCTGATTATTTTGATGCTAAATTTACGCCGCAGTTTACAGCAGTTTATGCTCCAAAAGAAGCAATTAGTTTTAGGGCATCCTATCAAAATGGCTATCGTTTCCCGAGTATTTTTGAAGGCTTCTCGAATGTGAATTCCGGAGGTGTAAAACGTGTTGGCGGACTCCGGATTATGTCAGACGGTATTTTTGAAAACTCCTATACAAAAGCTTCGATTGATAAATTTCAGGCGCAGGTAAATAGTGATGTGAATACAAACGGTTTAACTCAGGCACAGGCCATTGAAAAGAATAAAAATACGATTCAGAAAAATCCGTACACCTATTTAGAGCCAGAATTTGTTAACTCTTTTGAAGTTGGTTTTAGAGGAATGACCTTAAATAGAAACCTGTTTATAGATGCCGATTTCTATTACAACTCCTATAAAAATTTTATCGCCCAGGTTGAAGCAAGTATTCCAAATACTACCGATCCTGACCTTATTCCGACAGCTTTGTTTTCTAAA
Source organism: uncultured Flavobacterium sp. (assembly GCA_965650235.1). Lineage (GTDB taxonomy): Bacteria > Bacteroidota > Bacteroidia > Flavobacteriales > Flavobacteriaceae > Flavobacterium. The sequence continues at coordinate 28,471 of CBFGNY010000006.1, forward strand.
GCAACCCAAAACAGATATCGTTTGTGGACGAATTCAAAAAGTAAAATTTATAATTATGGCGGAAGTTTAGGTTTAAAATATCGTTTTGACGAAACTTTTACTGCTTTAACAAATGTCACGTATACCAAACTCGACCGAACTGATGATAAAGACGGTTTGGAAGATGGTTTTAATACTCCCGAATTTAATATTAACGGAACTTTAATTGCAAATAATATCTGGAAAAATCTTGGTGGGAGTGCAACGGCACGCTACCAAAATAATTTTGATTATGTTTCTTTTTTAGTCAGTGGAAACGTTCCGGCTTACTGGTCGATGGATGCGCAGGTAAATTACAATTTCAAAAAAGGAATTACAGCAAAATTAGGCGGAACCAATATTCTGAATAAACCGTACACTTCTATTCTTGGCGGACCATCAATTGGAGGATTATACTATTTGTCATTAGTATGGGAGGTTCGGAAAATCTGATTTTCGTAACTCGAGTTTTAAAATAACAGGAGTATTTAATAGTGATTATTATGACAGCTAATCGTATATTTATGGTACGAAAGTTAAAACTTTGGACGTTATTAACTTTAAATAAAGAAATTCTTTATTATTTTTACCACATAATTTAAGCATACTATGAGTTCTAAATTTGATAAATTTCAAAAGCGCAGGTTAATTTCCTCTTATTTTTCGGTTGTATTAAGTGTATTTCTAGTGTTATTCCTTTTGGGAGTACTGGGATTATTTATTATCAATTCTAAAAAACTGGCCAATGATTTTAAAGAAAAAATCGCCATGACGGTTTTCTTTAAAAACGAAGCTACAGATAGTGTTACCAAAGCATTTGATGCCGAATTAAAAAGAGCTCCTTTTGCAAAATCGTATGTTTATGTTACCAAAGAAAAAGCAGCAAAAGAGCATACCGATATTATTGGAGAAGATTTCCTGACATTCTTAGGCGAAAATCCATTATTGAATTCTTACGACATTCATTTAAAAGCAGATTATGTTGAGAGAGACAGCATTACAAAAATTGAAAGCAATTTGCGTAAAAATACGATGATCGAAGACATTGTTTATGACAAACAATTGGTAAACTTAGTAAACGACAACATCAAAAAAGTAAGTATGTGGATTTTGATTATTAGTGGTTTTCTTGCCGTAATTGCTGTATTATTAATCAATAGTTCATTACGTTTATCGATACACTCAAACAGATTTATTATTAAAACTATGCAAATGGTTGGTGCTACAAAAGCGTTCATTCGTAAACCTTTTGTAATGCGTAGTGTAAAACTGGGCATGTTAGGTGCCGGATTAGCAATTGTTGCCTTGATTGCACTTTTACTTTACGTAGAAAACAATTTCCCGGGATTAGGAATTTTAGAAGACAAAGTTTTAATCGGGTTAGTATTATTAGCCGTTTTCGGATTAGGGGTTTTAATTACCTGGGTAAGTACACACTTTGCAACACAACGTTTCCTTAATTTAAGAACAGACGATCTTTATTAGTACTCGGTCGCAATTTCAGTAATAAATTCTAGTTTCTTCTATAAATAATTAATACTCCTTGAGTTTCCTCAGAATACAAAATAAAATACAATGAAAAACAACACTGTAAAAGAAGAACAACAGCCGAAACAGGAATTCCTTTTTGATGGCATCAACTACAAAATCCTATTGATTGGAATTGCAGTAATTGCATTAGGTTTCATTCTAATGTCTGGAGGAGGAAGCAAAGATCCGAATGTATTTAACGAGGAAATTTTTAATTTTAGACGTATCAGGCTTGCTCCAACAACTGTTTTAATTGGTTTTGGAATCACGATTTATTCTATCTTCAAAAATCAAAATAAATAGATTTTCTGGATTTTGATTGTAATTCTGAGCTTAACCTGAGGAAAACAATCTAAAATCTAAAATCTAAAATCTAAAAATTCTCCATGAATACATTACAAGCTATTGTTCTTGCCATTATTGAAGGAATTACAGAATTTTTACCTGTTTCTTCAACTGGACACATGATTATTGCCTCTTCTTTTTTTGGAATTGCACAAGAAGATTTTACCAAACTTTTCACTATTGTTATTCAGCTTGGCGCTATCCTTTCAGTTGTAGTTTTATATTTTAAACGTTTCTTCCAGACACTTGATTTTTACTTTAAACTTTTGGTCGCTTTTATTCCGGCTGTAGTTTTAGGATTATTATTAAGTGATTTTATTGATGGTTTACTAGAAAATCCGGTTACAGTTGCCATTTCTCTTTTAATCGGTGGGTTGATTTTATTGAAGGTGGATGAATGGTTCAATAATCCAAATACAGCTGAAACTTCTCAGGAAATTACTTATTTACAAGCATTTAAAATTGGATTATTTCAGTGTATCGCCATGATTCCGGGAGTTTCCAGAAGTGGTGCTAGTATTGTGGGAGGAATGTCACAAAAATTATCAAGAACAACTGCTGCTGAGTTTTCGTTTTTCCTAGCAGTTCCAACAATGTTAGGTGCTACCGTAAAAAAATGTTACGATTATTACAAAGCAGGTTTCGAATTATCGCAGAATCAAACCAATATATTGATTATTGGAAATATAGTTGCATTTATTGTAGCGCTTTTGGCTATTAAAACTTTTATTGGATTTTTAACCAAAAACGGTTTTAAAATCTTTGGTTATTACCGAATCATCGCTGGAATCATTTTACTTATAATCCACTTTTTCATTCACCCGCTTACGATTATATAATGACATCTGAAGAATATTTAGACGGACAAGTTTTACTGATAGACAAACCTTTAAAATGGAGTTCGTTTCAGGCAGTCAATAAATTAAAATACCTTTTGATCAATAAAGTCGGGCTTCCAAAAAAGTTTAAAATTGGTCACGCCGGAACATTAGATCCTTTGGCTTCCGGATTATTATTAATCTGCACCGGAAAATTTACCAAACGAATTTCTGAACTTCAGGGTCAGGCTAAAGAATATACGGGAACTTTTTATATTGGGGCCACTACTCCATCGTATGATTTGGAAACCGAAATCGATCAGACTTTTCCAACCGAACATATTGATGAAGCTTTGATTCATGAAACCGTAAAACAGTTTGTAGGCGAAATAGATCAAAAACCGCCTATTTTTTCAGCCATTAAAAAAGATGGTGTTCGCTTATATGAACACGCTCGTGCCGGAGAGACTGTAGAAATTGCCAGCAGAAAAACAACCATCCACGAATTTGAAATTACAAGAGTTGCACTACCAGAAATTGACTTTAGGGTAGTTTGCAGTAAAGGAACTTATATTCGTTCATTAGCGTTTGATTTTGGAAAAGCAATGAATTCCGGATCACATTTAACTGTTTTACGCCGAACTAAAATTGGTGATTACGATGTTAAAGATGCTATCGATATCACCATGTTTGAAGAAATCCTTAAATAAATATAAAAAGCACATTACAAAATACGACAATAGTAATGTGCTTTTGTCCAGTTCCTAAAAAATAATTTTATTCCATTCTTTAGGGGAATTAATAATGAGGTATGTTTTTTCCTCCAAACAAAAATCTTGAAAAAAAATCGTAAAATTTTTCGAATAACTTTTTCATAATAGTATTTTTTAATTAATAAACATTAAATAAACACCAATAAAAAGAGTAAATCAGAAAATTAAATGATAGAAGTGGGTTGTTTTATTAAAGGTACAAAAATTAATTAATAAAAATGTTTTTTTAGTATTTTTTTTAATTATAAAAATCTTATTATCAAATAATTATATAAACCATACCTAAAAAATCATAATCGATTATACTTTATGTTTTCCATAATTTGAATCAACTCTTCCTGAACCGAAATTCCTTTATCTGCCAAATACCATAACTGCAAATCGGTTTTAATTTTTTCATCAACAACACCAAAATCTCTTTTATAGTTGGCCATTAATTCTAAAGCGCCTTTTGGTCTTGGCCCCCAATCCGTACGCACAATTCCGGCTTCCTTGCAGATTACGATAACTTTCGGGATTGCTTTTCCTCCACTTGTTAGATATTGGCTCATTAATTCATCGTTTTCATCTCTTAGAACAATTCTCAGGTCAACTTTTTTATCCGACACCAAAGCCATTTTATTCAAAATTGGAAGTATTTGCGCTGCATCACCACACCAGCCTTCAGAAATAACCAGCCAAATATAATGGTTATCTAAGTTTTGAAGTTTCGAAAGTACATCTTCAGAAATTTGAATAGTTTTCTCCAGACGCTTCATTCGGGCTTCATTCAAACTGGTATAATGAGTCAAACTTTCAGATTGTTCGTTACCGGTTGATTTCCCTTCTGATAATAAATCGGTTACTAATTTTCGATATTCAGTATAAGAATAACTATTGAATAATGCTTTGGCTACAATACTTTTCATATTTCTTTCGTTTTGATTCCATAAAAATACACTTTTTAAAAAGATAGACTAATGACTTTTATCACATTCAAAAAACAGATCAGAAAAAGCAGTATAAATTTAATTTGAAAAGAACAATTAATTTTTTAAAACACTATTTTAAAAAAACAGAATATGTCTATATTTGCACAAACAAAAGCAACACACATGAAATATAAAAGAATTCTTCTAAAACTAAGTGGCGAAGCCTTAATGGGAGACTTACAATACGGAATTGACCCTAAAAGATTAGCCGAATATGCTGAAGAAATTAAGCAAATTCACGATAAAGGAGTAGAAATTGCTATTGTTATTGGAGGAGGAAATATTTTTAGAGGTGTTTCTGGAGTAAGTTCAGGAATGGACAGAGTACAAGGGGATTATATGGGAATGCTTGCTACCGTTATAAACGGAATGGCTTTGCAAGGCGCTCTTGAAGACAAAGGAATGAAAACCCGCCTGCAGACTGCCTTGAAAATGGAATCTATTGCAGAGCCATACATCAAAAGAAGAGCTGTTCGTCATCTTGAAAAAGGAAGAATTGTAATTTTTGGAGCCGGAACCGGAAATCCATATTTCACTACCGATACAGCTGCAGTTTTAAGAGGAATTGAAATTGACGCAGATGTCATTTTAAAAGGAACCCGTGTTGATGGTGTTTATGACTGTGATCCTGAAAAAAATGCTTCGGCCGTTAAATTTGATTTTATTTCGTTTGATGATGTCATCAAAAAAGGATTGAACGTAATGGATACAACCGCTTTTACACTAAGTCAGGAAAACAAGCTTCCAATATTGGTTTTTGACATGAACAAAGGAGGCAATTTATTAAAAATCTGCAATGGCGAAAACATTGGAACTGTTGTAAATATATAGTCCTCAGTTAACAGTTCACAGTCACATTGGCTGAAAATAAACTGAAAACTGAGATTGCAAACTGAAAACTTAAAAAAATGAGTGAAGAAATAGATTTTATATTAGAAAGTACTGAAGAATCAATGAATGGTTCTATTGCACACTTAGAAAAAGAGTTTCTTAATATCCGTGCAGGGAAAGCTTCACCGGCAATGCTTGGAAGCGTTTTTGTAGATTATTACGGATCAGCAACGCCACTTTCTCAAGTGTCAAAAATTAGTGTTCCTGATGCAAGAACAATTACTCTGCAGCCTTTTGAAAAAAACATGCTGCAAGCTATAGAAAAAGCAATTATGATTGCCAATATTGGTTTTAACCCAATGAACAACGGCGACGTAATTATCATCAGTGTTCCGCCTTTAACAGAAGAACGCCGTAGAGATTTGGCAAAACAGGCAAAAGCTGAAGCTGAAGATGCCAAAATTGGTGTTCGTAATGTTCGTAAAGATGCAAATACTGATATTAAAAAATTAGAAAAAGAAGGAACTTCTGAAGATATCTGCAAATCTGCTGAAGAAGAAGTTCAAAACTTAACAAATGCTTACATTAAAAAAATTGATGAATTATTGGCTGCTAAAGAAGCCGAAATCATGAAAGTGTAACTTATTTGACACAAAATTAAGAATCCGTTTGGTTAAAATTATACCAGACGGATTTTTTTATTCCTATTTTTGCATACCAAAAATTTATTCTTTCCGTTTTGAAACCATAATACTCTGTATGAAGCTATTCTGTTTATTAACCTTGTTCTTTACGCTTACTTTACAAGCGCAATTTCAAATAAACGGAATTGTAAACGACTCAAAAAACAAACCGCTTCCGTTTGCCACAATTACAACTTCAGATAACAACAATACAATTACGGATGTCGATGGGAAATTCGTACTTTTTTCTAAAGTAAAAATCACTTCTTTTACCGTTTCTTACATTGGTTATCAAACGAAAATCATTACTGTTTCAGACAACAAAAAGTTTTATCCGATTTCGCTTCAGCAAAAAACAGATGACCTGAAAGAAGTTATTATTTCGAATGAAAATCCTGCATTAGCAATTTTAAGAAAGGTTATCAGTAATAAGAACAATAACAATCCACAAAAAAAACTAAAGAGTTTTGAGTATAAAACCTACAACAAATTAATTGTAACTGCTAATCCTGATTCGATAACGGGCAGGATCGACTCATCTGCTTCCTATAAAGATTTAAAGAAAAACAGAATCAACGTTGACTCTTCTGATTATAAATTTAAAGAGATTATAAGCAAACAGCATTTGTTTCAAACAGAAAAAGTTTCACAATATCAATTTAGAGATAAAAAACTTAAAGAAACCATTTTAGGTACAAAGATGGCTGGTTTTAAACAGCCGGTTTACGAAATTATTGCTTTCAATTTACAGTCTATTTCGATTTATGATTCAAAATATGAACTTTTCGAAACCAAATACAACAATCCTGTTTCTAACGATGCCTTAAAAGATTACAATTATAAATTATTGGATACCGTTGCCATCAAAGGCAGAAACACCTATATGATTTATTTTAAGAATAAAGAAAAAAGAAGGGCATCCGGTTTAGAAGGTGTTTTGTACATCGATCAGGAAAATTATGCTATTGCCAAAGCTGTAATGCGCATAAAAGGCGTACTCGACATTAGCGGAATCCATGAATTTGAATATGTTCCCAAAGAAAAAATATGGTTCCCGGGCAATACCTCTTTCAAAATTGTAAAAGGAAAAAATGATGACGATATTAAAATTTTAGGTGGAACTATTCAGTTTGACGGAGATGCAGAAGATGCATTTGAAACCAGAAAAAAAAGCGCTTCAGATTTTACATATTTACTTTCAGAAAGCAATAACTTCGACATTCATTACAACACAGCCAACCCAATAAAAGACCCGTCACTGTATATTGAAATTCTGGAAGATGCGAGTAAAAAAACCGATTCTTTCTGGAACAAATACCGTAAGGACAGTTTAGATCTAAAAAGCCAGAAAACCTATTTATTGCTAGACAGCATTTCTGTAAAAAGAAGAATTGAAAGCCGTTTACGCTTCGGGAGAAAAATTATAAACGGTTATATACCGCTTGGACCAATTGATCTTGATTTAAAAAAACTGATCAGTTATAACAATTACGAAGGTTTTCGATTAGGTCTTGGAGGTATAACAAATGATGCTTTTTCTAAAAACTTCAGAATTGAAGGGTACTCTGCATACGGAACGAAAGACGGAAATTTCAAATATAGTCTGGGATCGGGAATACAAATTGGAAAAAAGACCAATACGTGGCTGACTGCTTCTTATACCGAAGATGTCAGGGAAATTGCAAGTACTTTTTTTGCCGTTGACAAACGCGTTTTTAAAATCTATGACCCCCGCCCGATAAACATCAGTACTTTTTATAAATACATTAGCTGGAAAGCCAATGTCCAGTCTAAAATAATTCCGAAAACGGAGGGCATATTCGAATTATCCCGTACGTATGTTGAGCCAAAATTTGATTATCTTTTTAATTTTGAAGGGAAATTATACTCCAGCTACATTATGACAACCGCTATGGTTTCTCTTGTTTGGGCTCCTTTTAGTAATTTCATGCAAACACCTACCGGAAGAACAGAATCTGAAAAACGATTTCCAAGATTTACTTTTCAATACACCCAATCTTTACCAAATGTATTGGAAAACGATTTCAGTTTTGCCAAAATAGATTTTAAAACCGAGTACGAAAAGAAATATTTAAACGGACAGAAAACCAGTTTTTTATTGCAGGGAGGTTACGCCATGGGAGATGTGCCAATAACACATTTGTACAATACTATGCCTAACAATCTTAATAAGGAAACCATTATTCAGCGTATTACTTTTGCAGGAAGGAACAGTTTTGAAACGATGTTTTTTAATGAATTTTTCTCCAGCGAATATCTTTTTTTCCAAATTAAACATGGTTTTAACAGAGTAAATATTCTTAAAAAAGTCCGCCCTTCTTTAGTATTAGTTTCCAGAATGGCCTGGGGAAATATGGAAAATCCGGAACAACATGTTGGCCCTTCCTACAAAACACTGAACAAAGGTTTTTTTGAGTCCGGGATTGAGTTAAACAAGATTTACAAAGGAATTGGTTTAGGCGGATTTTACCGTTACGGACCAAATCAATTAACGAAATTCCAGGATAATATTGCAGTTAAGATTTCGTATGTATTGGATTTAGGATTGTAAAATTAAGAATCGTTTTAAGAAGCTGTTCCTGCTGTACATTATATCTTTTATGCCGAACCCCGGCACAAAAGGATGCCATTTCCATCAGGGCTAGGGCTTTTTGTTTTCATAAAAAATATTATTATACATTTAACTACATCTTCATTTCTTACCCAGCAAACTAAACAAAATCCCAAACCCTAATCATAAAAATTGGAATTTGGAATTTTAATATTGAAATTTTAAACCGATGGCTTGAGTATCAAAACCGATGGGGTATTGTTCAGCCAGATACTTTGAGATTCAATTAGTTTTTTCCAACTATTTAAGCTTATAATCATTAAATTTTGAGTTTCTAAAAACTCTTTTTTAATAGTTCTTTCGTGCATAATCATAATGTGGTTTGGTGCAATCTGTTCAATAGAGCGAATATTTTCCTGTATATCTCGTGTACTTTTTACATCACCACTGGCATCGAGAACTGTAATTTGCGAACCATTATTATTGATTAATTTCCTAGCATAATCAATCAGAAAAGAATCTTCTTGACTAAAAATCGGCATAAAAATCTGATCTACTTCTTCGAGATCTTTATCAATAAAAATTCCGACCGCCATTTTAGTTTTAGCAATAATGTGACGCGTTCTTTCATCAAAAGGAGAATTTTCGAACAAACCTTCCTTTCCGGTAAATTTATCAATCAAACGATCAGGATTTACAATTCTGGACGTGAAACCAAGGATTTTCCCAAGCAAGGTCCCTTCAAAAATTGACTGCCCTAACCCTACCAGCAATAAATCATATTCTCCCTGATTTGCTGTTTCTATAATTTCGGTATCAATATCATTTGTCACTTTAAAAACACTTACCATATTTTGATTCAAACGCTCAGATTCTTCGATAACCGGAACCAGCATTTTACGCTCATGGTCTTTTATTTCAAAAGAGTGAATCTCGGTACTTAATGACAAATGCATCGCCGTCACAATTGAACTATCCGGTTGTTTTTTTACCAAACTGTTAGCGATTTGTAAAAGTTTTTTTCCTCTTTCCGGAGTTGCAAACGAAAGCAGGATTTTGTACTTGCTCTTATTACCAATTTCCTGAGGAATAGCCGTAGGTTTACCCTTAAAAACATAACCAATAAAATCTAGGGCCGGACCGGTCATAAAAGTGGTGACTAAGGCCATAATGACCATCATCGTAAAAATTTCTGTAGAAAGAACTCCCAAATCATACCCAATGTTTAAGACGACAAGCTCCATTAGACCACGCGTGTTCATCAGGGCTCCTATCGCTAAACTGTCTTTCCAGCTTTGTCCAACGAATTTTGCCGCAAAAGCACTTCCAAAGAATTTTCCAACAACTGCAACCGCAATAATTACCGCTGTCACTTTCCATAGATAGGGATCATTAAGCAAACCGATCTGAGTACGTAAACCCGTAAAAACAAAGAATAACGGCAAAAGAACAATAATTGAAACATCTTCAACTTTTTCGATAAAAATATTTCTGAATTTATTATTTTCCGGCATAATGGCTCCAGCTAAAAAAGCTCCAAACAAAGCATGGATTCCAATTAATTCAGAAGCATATGAAGAAAATAAAAGTGTTATGAAGAAAATAGCAACTACGGGTTTGTTCAGACTTTCGCGGGTTGAGTTTAAATCTCCTACACGCTTCAGGAATGGCCTCACTACCTTAAGCATGACAATCACATACAAAATAGCCAATCCTATAACATACAAAGCACTTGTAAACGAGCCTGCTTTTACAATTGCAATTACAACAGCCAGAATACACCATGCAGTAATATCATCTGCGGCAGCACAAGTTATGGCAATGGTTCCTAGTTTTGTTTTTTGCATCCCTCGTTCCTGAACAATCCTTGCCAGAACGGGAAAGGCAGTGATACTCATGGCAATACCCATAAACAAACCAAAAGAGGCAAATTCTACTCCTTCAGGCGCGAAAGTCCCATAAATAAAATAAGCCAAGCTTAATCCCAAAGCAAACGGAATAACAATACTGGCATGACTGATTACTACAGATTCATGAGCTTTATTTTTCAGCACTTTCAAATCCAGCTCCATTCCGATTACGAACATGAAAAGTATCAAACCAATCTGACTTAAGAATTGTAAATTCCCTAAAGATGCTGCTGGAAATAAAGTTGCAGAAAATTCCGGAAAATACATCCCGACCAAAGACGGCCCTAAAACAATTCCGGCAATCATTTCTCCAATTACAGACGGCTGCCCAATTTTCCTGAAAATCCATCCAAATAATCGTGCTGCTAAAATAATGGTCACAATTTGAGCCAGTAAAATCGCCAGAGGATGCTGCAGATTCTCGATCATCGAATGTAAAAAATCATTCCAGTGATTGCTTTCAATTTTTTTATGAACGATTCCGCGGCCTGCTTCGAGTGAAGCGCCTTTTGAGATTACCCAATATATCAGAGCAGTAAAACCACCAATAACTGTAACGTAGAATAAAGAATTTTTAATATTATTCATAACCAGTATTTTAAATTATGGCGCAAATATCAGCACTGAAATTTTAGTGGAAAAGTAAATTTACAGCTAATTTTCAATCTTTGTAACAAGTGGGAAAAACTTTGTAATAAGTTAGATTTTGATGTTTTTCAGAAAGTCAGAACGATAAGTTTCACTCAAAATTAAGATAGTATTTTTATCATTTTTTTCTAAATGATGCAATACAATTTCGTTATGGTTAAAAAATTTAATTGCTTTTACCGCTACAATTTCTTTTTTATTTATTCTGCAGAAATCGGTTTCAGGCAACTCATTTAAAAGTGTATCAAATTTTACGTTTTTCAAATTTAAAAAACTTCCATCAGTGAGAAGAACTGTTTTGTCCCGGCTGTCACTCACAGCCGTTTTGATATATTGAATCTGATTAAAATACAATAGCGTTTTTCCCTTATCGGTATTCAGCTGAATGAATTTTTTAGCTGTTTCCGGTTTATTGAACCGTTCAAAAGCTTTTGAGATCGCTTTTTGCAGACGCTCCAGTTTTACAGGTTTTGTAATATAATCTACCGCATCAATATTAAAAGCATCTGCAGCGTAATCTTTATAAGCTGTACAAAAAATTACTAATTTATTCTGAATCATTTCTGCAAGATGCAAACCGTCAATTCCGGGCATTTCGATATCTGAGATTAATAAATCAAATTCGAGATCCGGAATTTCCGACAATAGTTTTTCAGGGTTATTAAACGTTTTTACGATTTCTACTTCGGGAATTTGTTCGCAAAGCATTTTGATGTACGTTAATCCCGGCAACTCATCGTCCAGAAGCAAGCATTTCAGTTTTGTATTCAAGTAAATCTATTTTTAGATGAGCAATATAAATATCGTTTTCTATAAACCTTTCAAGTTTGAAGTTATTCTTGTAGATGATTCTTAAGCGATGTTCCAAAGTGGTGTTTCCTAAACCGCTTCGTTCCTTTTTCAATACTTTTTTATCCGAGATTTTATTCGAAACTGTCATAAAAAAAGCATTATCCTTAAACTCAAAAACGACCGAAATAAAAGCATCGGCACTTTGCAAATCGGCATGTTTAAAGGCATTTTCAATTAAATCAATTGAAATTAACGGTGCCAGTAAAGGTTGTTCGTATAATTTATCTTCTTTATTGATATTGGTTTTTATCTTCAGCTCAAAAAGCGGACTGATTTTAATTTTATTGATTTCGATCAGATTCAGCGCAAAATCAATTTCTTCTTTGGCAGTGACGAATTTCTTTTTGCTTTCGTACAGAATATAATCCAAAACATTGGCGAGTTTATCCAGAGCAAAATAAGTCTGATACGCGTGCGACTGAATCGAGTTTAGAATATTCTTAAACAAATGCGGATTCAGTTTAGATTCCAAAGTTTCTAATTGCAGATCGTTTACTTTTCTTTCAAGCGCGTAAAAACTTTCCTCAGCATCTTCCTTTGATTTTTTCGCTTTCATTAATTGAAAAACCATCAAACCAATGATAACAATTAGCAGTATAATAATTGCCAAAAGAATAAAATTTATGGTGTTGTTGTCCTGCATTATGCTGATTGTTATTAATGACTGGAAACAAACTTCAATCCAATGATCGAAGCAATTAATGTTGAAAGAAAAAATATTCTCCAGAAAGTTGCCGGTTCCTTAAAAATGAAAATTCCAACTAAAACAGTTCCAACCGCCCCAATTCCTGTCCAAACCGCATAAGCAGTTCCTATTGGCAAAACCTGTGTGGCTTTATAAAGCAAAATCATACTGATCGAAAGACAGACAAAAAACCCAATCATCCAATAGGTTGAAATAATCCCTGTCGTTTCTTTGGCTTTGCCCAAACAAGACGCAAAACCTACCTCGAAAAGCCCGGCAATGATTAGTAAAATCCAGTTCATTTTTTATTCTTTTTAAAATTGAGATACAAAGATGAGAAAAGCGAAAATATAAATAGTGTAAACTAATTAAATTAACAAAACGTTTTTGTTGTTGCGTATGTTAACAAAAAGCAAAAACAAAGATGAATATACCCCCATTAAAAGTGGTTTTCATTACATTTGCAACCATTTTATAAAATATGAGAAAAAGAATAAATGTAGGTTTTTGGGAATTCATTGCCAGAATCGTACTTAAAAATAGAATTACAATTATTGCACTGATTATTTTAATCACGATTTTCTTCGGATTGCAATGGAAAAACATAAGGTTTTCATTTACTGAAGCGAATTTACTGCCTGATGATCATATTGTCAATAAAGAGTACAATGCTTTTCTAAAAGAGTTTGGAGAAGAAGGGAATTTGATTGTTGTTGGTGTAAAAGGTGATGCCTTTTTTACGCCAAAAGCATTTGAAGCATGGGAAAAATTGACCAAATCACTGAAATCCCAAAAAGAAGTAGATTTAGTAGTTTCGATCTCAGACCTGCAAAAATTACAGAAAAACGATTCTTTACAAAGTTTTGAACTTGTTCCATTTGTTAATCAAAGTAAAACAAAAGACCAGGCTTATCTAAAAAGCCTCAAAACCGAATTATTTGATAAAATGCCTTTTTACGAAAGTTTGCTTTTTAATAAAAAAAGCGGCTCCATTCGTTCAGCAATTTATCTGGATAAAAAAATCGTTAATACGGCACATCGAAAAGATTTTATTTTAAAGGATTTTATTCCTAAAATTGAAGCCTTCGAGAAAGAAACCGGAATTGATCTGCGTGTTTCGGGAATGCCATATATTCGTACCTTAAATGCAAAAAATGTTACAGATGAAATCAGTCTTTTTGTTGGTGCCTCATTATTAATTACATCACTAATTTTCTTTTTCTTTTTCCGATCCTTCAGAGCTACTTTGATTTCCATAATAATTGTTATGATAGGTGTGATGTGGACATTTGGTCTGCTGGGATTGTTTAATTACGAAATTACGGTTCTTACTGCATTAGTACCTTCTCTGGTTATTGTAATTGGCGTACCCAATTGCATTTTCCTGACCAATAAATACCAGCAGGAATATCTGGCTCATGGGAACAAGGCCCGTGCTTTGCAGCGTGTGATTACGAAAGTTGGAACAGCAACCTTAATGACAAACCTAACAACAGCTGCCGGTTTTGCCACTTTTATCATTACCAACAGCGTTTTATTGAAAGAATTTGGTATTGTAGCATCCATCAGTATTATGTCATTGTTCTTTTTATGTCTAATTATTGTTCCTGTTTATTATAGCTATCAACCGGTACCTAAGGCGAAACATCTGGAACATTTGAGCCGAAACTACACCCGCTCATTTATGACCTGGATTGAAGAAATGGTTCGCTACAAACGTCGTTATGTATATGGGGTAGCTTCTTTAATTTTCATAATTAGCACATTTGGGGCTTTTCAAATTAAGACATCCGGAAGTCTGATTGAAGATATGCCTCAAAATACCGAGTTTTATAGGGATATTAAATTCTTTGAAAAAGAGTTTAATGGCGTAATGCCTTTAGAAATCACAATAGACACCAAAAGAAAAAAAGGCGTCATGAAGCTGTCTACGCTTCGAAAAATGGATGAACTTCAGAAAAAAATTGAAGAAATCCCTGAGCTTTCAAAACCGGTATCAATATTAAATCTGATCAAATATTCTAAGCAGGCTTACTATAACGGAAATTCGGATTTTTATGAGCTGCCTACTTCTCAGGAGCAAAGCTTTATTTTGAGTTATGCTAAAAATGCAACGAAAAATACGGATAAAAACATCATGAAAAGCTATGTTGACAGTACTGGTCAGGTAGCACGAATAACTACGTTCATGAAAGACATCGGCACCGGGAACATGGCCAATATAGAAAATGAACTTCAGAAAAAAATAGACGAAGTTTTTCCGTCTGACCGTTATAAAGTTACCATGACCGGAAAAGCACTGGTTTTTGAAAAAGGAACTAAATATTTGCTAGACAACCTTGTAAGCTCTATACTTTTTGCCATTTTATTGATTTCATTACTGATGGTTTTTATGTTCAGGTCTTTCAAAATGGTAGTTGTTTCCTTAATTCCAAATTTACTGCCACTAATGATTACAGCAGGATTGATGGGTTACTTTGGGATCCCCTTAAAACCCTCAACCATTTTGGTATTCAGTATTGCTTTTGGACTTTCGGTCGATGATACTATTCACTTTTTGGCACAGTACCGTCAGGAGTTAACCAAGAATAACTGGAAAATAAAACGCTCTGTTTATGCTACTTTGAAGGAAGCCGGAGTAAGTATGTTTTACACTTCTGTTGTTTTATTTGCAGGATTTTCGGTATTTATGCTTTCCGATTTTGGAGGCACAGTTGCTTTGGGCGGATTAATTGCCATAACACTTTCGTTTGGAATGTTATCCAATTTAATGCTGCTGCCTTGTTTGGTTTTAACGTTAAACAAATCATTAGCCAATCAGCAGGAATTTATAAAACCTAAATTTGATGTTTTGGCTGATATGACTGAGAATGATGGTGAGGAAATTGATGATGCTGAGAATAAAAAAGAACAAGGTTAATCTAAAGTTTCACCACTAATAGGAGTATTGATTTGGAAGGATAAGTTTTATTTTTTGACCGAATTTTAAGAATTAACTCAAAAATGAAATGCAATCAAAGCTGAATATAACTGAATTTAGAGCCAAAATTAAAAACAACACAGTAATTGGTCATCCAAAACTTAAATTAATTAGTCCATTTAGTCTATTTAAAATATTTGGAGGGATTTCAAAACCTTTTTATGGAAATTATGACGATTCAACATTTCGTTTAATTACGAATTCAGCTGTCTCACTATCATTTTATTTAATCAAAGGGAAATACAAGACAACAAACGGATCATTGAATATTGATTACGTTATTGAACCCACTCATAAACTTCAATTGATTTGGGTGAAATATTTTCCAATTATTGCGTTTGTAGTAATGAACTTAATATTTATTAGCGAAGAAAAAGTTCCCACAGAAGCCTATATAATTTTTAATTTATTCATTGCTTTTGTGTTTTTTCATTCAAGATGGTCTATCAAACGGAAAATTAGAAATTTAGAAAGAAAGTTCAATGAAGTATTCGAAATCATTGCTTAAATAGATTATCATATTCTAAAGAAGAAAATGCAAAACTTGTCATTTTGAAGAACAAAGCGATCTCATTTGCTTAATCAAACTTGAAGTCATATCGTCATGAGGTTGCTTCGTTCCTCGCAATGACAAAGTTTTTATGAAAACGATTTTAGCCCTGATAGAAGCGATATCCTTTTTCTTGCTCCTTTAGCAAGAAAAAGATATAGCGGATAGCAGGAAACAGCTTCAAAAATTAATTAATATCGTTTATATTTGCAATTCGATATAAACACTGATTTTATTTTAATCGAAAATCTAAAATCAGCAATCTAAAATCTAAAATTAAAATGAAACACACAAAAGTTAAAGACTTATTAAACAGTACGACGACGCTACAGGAAGTGAATGCAAAAGGATGGGTGAGAACTTTTAGAAATAATCAGTTCATCGCACTTAATGACGGTTCTACAATTAATAATATACAATGTGTTGTTGATTTTGAAAATACACCGGAGGAAACTTTAAAAAGAATCACTACCGGAGCTGCGGTTTCTGTAACGGGAACTTTGGTAGAAAGCAAAGGTGCTGGTCAGAAATATGAAATTCAGGCTACTAAATTGGAGATTCTTGGAGATTCTGATGCGGAGAAATTCCCAATGCAGCCTAAAAAACACTCTTTAGAATTTTTAAGAGAAAATGCACATTTACGTGTTCGTACCAATGCTTTTGGAGCTATTATGCGTGTTCGTTCTGTGCTTTCGTTTGCGGTTCACAGCTATTTTCAACAAAAAGGGTTTGTTTATGTAAACACGCCAATTATTACAGGAGCTGATGCTGAAGGCGCAGGAGAAATGTTTCAGGTAACTTCATTGCCATTAGACAATTTGCCAAAAAATGAAGAAGGAAACATTGATTTCAAAAAAGATTTCTTCGGAAAACATACGAACTTAACGGTTTCGGGACAATTAGAAGGTGAAACTTTTGCCATGGCGTTGGGTCAGATTTACACTTTTGGACCTACTTTTAGAGCAGAAAACTCCAATACTTCCCGTCACCTGGCAGAATTCTGGATGATTGAGCCAGAAGTTGCTTTCAACGATTTGGATGACAACATGGATTTGGCTGAAGATTTTATTCAGTATGTAATTAAATATGCTTTAGACAATTGTAAAGATGATTTGAAATTTTTAGAAGGAAGACTTTTAGAAGAAGAAAAATCAAAACCTCAGGCAGAAAGAAGCGAAATGGCTTTGTTAGAGAAATTGAATTTCGTTTTAGAGAACAATTTCAAACGTGTTTCTTATACAGAAGCAATTGACATTTTGAGAGATTCAACTCCAAATAAAAAGAAGAAATTCCAATATATCATCAACGAATGGGGAGCTGATTTACAATCAGAACACGAGCGTTATTTAGTCGAAAAACACTTTAAATGTCCGGTAATTTTATACGATTACCCGGCAAAAATCAAAGCGTTTTACATGCGTTTGAACGACAACACAGAACCTGGAAGAGAAACAGTTCGCGCCATGGATATCCTTTTCCCTGGAATTGGCGAAATCGTTGGTGGCTCTGAAAGAGAAGAGCGTTACGATGTTTTAGTGGAAAAAATGAAAGCCTTAGAAATCGACGAAGAAGAATTATACTGGTATTTAGACACCAGAAGATTTGGTTCTGCAACACACGCAGGTTTCGGTTTAGGATTTGAGCGTTTGGTATTGTTTGTAACCGGAATGACAAACATTAGAGACGTAATACCTTTCCCAAGAACTCCTGGAAGTGCGGAATTTTAATAGAAAGTTATAAGTTATTTGTTATGAGTTAAGCGTAAAACCTTAACTCATATCATTTACAAGAAAATAAAAATGTTATAAGTTTTAAGTTATGATGCGCAACTCATAACTCTTAACCCATAACTCATAACCCAAACTATGCTAAAGCAATTTTTAAATTTAAAATTATCACAAAAATTATCTCCGCAGCAAATTCAGCTGATGAAGTTAATTCAATTGCCTACGCAAGCTTTTGAACAGCGTTTATTAGAAGAAATGAACGAGAATCCGGCTTTGGAAGCTGGAAAAGAAGACGAATACGAAGCGGATGAATTTGCTAATGAAGAATACGATGATTATGATGATGCTGAATCTGACAGAATCGAAGCAGACGACATTAACATCGACGAATATCTAAGCGACGATGATACACCGGATTACAAAACTCAGGTGAATAATTATAGTGAAGATGAAGAACGTGAAACGCCTTTTGCTTCGCCAATTAGTTTTCATCAAGATTTAATCAATCAGCTCAATACTTTTATTCTGAATGATGAAGAACGCGAAATTGCTGAATTCCTTGTTGGAAGTATTGATGACATGGGTTACATCCGCAGAAGCGTTGCTGATATGGTGGACGACATGGCTTTTACTCAGGGAATTTATACTGATGAAGCTATGGTCGAAAGAATGCTACATGTTATTCACGAACTGGAACCTTCGGGAGTTGGAGCGCGTGATTTGCAGGAATGTTTATTACTACAGTTAAAGCATAAAACACCAACCGAATACGTTGATTTAGCGATTGATATTATCGAAAATCAGTTTGATGCTTTTACCAAGAAACATTACGATAAATTATTGCAGAAATATGCGGTTTCAAACGAACAGCTTAAAAAAGCGATTCACGAAATTGAAAGATTAAACCCAAAACCGGGCGGATCCTACACCGGAAACAATAAAGTTACCGAAAATGTAGTTCCCGATTTCGCAATCAGAATTGTCGAAGGCGAACTGGAATTAACCTTGAACGGAAGAAATGCTCCTTCCCTGCATGTTTCTAAAGATTACCAGGAAATGATGCAGACGTACAAGGATTCCCGTGATAAATCAACAGCACAAAAAGATGCCGTTCAGTTTATCAAGCAAAAACTGGATTCGGCTAAATGGTTTATCGATGCGATCAGACAGCGTCAGGAAACGCTATTTGTAACGATGAATGCGATTATGCATTATCAGGAAGAATTTTTCTTAGACGGCGATGAAACAAAACTAAAGCCAATGATCTTAAAAGACATTGCAGATATGGTTGGTTTGGATATTTCGACCATTTCACGTGTTGCCAACAGCAAATATGTTGAAACACCATACGGAACAAAATTGATTAAAGAGTTTTTCTCTGAAGCGATGAAAAATGATCAGGGTGAAGATGTTTCGACTTTAGAAATCAAAAAGATCCTTAAAAACACTATTGAAGACGAAGACAAAAAGAAACCTTTACCGGACGATCAATTAGCAGAAATCTTAAAAGAAAAAGGCTATCCGATTGCAAGAAGAACCATTGCAAAATACCGTGAACAGCTTGATATTCCGGTTGCGAGAATGAGAAAGAAGATTTAATTTTTCGATTATAATTCGTTCGCAATTCATAATTAAACCGGATTAAAATCCGGCCCTACAATATAATCCGGGCCGAAGGCTCTTTTGAGTTCCGGAGGAACGTGCCATATTGTAGGGCTGGACTTCAGTCCAGTCCAGTTTAGATAATAAATATAAAACCCGACTAATTGTAAAGTTTGTCGGGTTTCATTTTTTTATATAAGCTAAAAATTCGGATGGAGATAAAACTGGGATTTCAGAGCTTTTATAATCTTTTAAATCTCTCGTAATAATAAAATCACAACTATTATTCAAACAGGTAAAATACTGAACAGCATCTTCGAAATCCTTAAAATTTGAACTTAAACTTCTGTCTATTTCCAATTCAGATACAGTTAGAACCGAACAAAAAGACCTTAATAATTTTAGATTATGGATAACAGTACTCTTCTCTATATTTTTCGATAATATATAATTGCAATTTACAATTGAGACTGAAGAAGTAAACAAATCGCATTTCCCAATTTCATAAAGTGTAACTATTCTGGCTATGTCGTCAAAAAAAGGCTTCCTTTCCAAAATCAAATCCAAAATTACATTAGTATCTAAATATAATTTCATGAACCGTATTTTTCAATTAAAATATCCTGCAATTCCTTTTTGTAGTCATTACCTATTTTTGCATCTTTTTCTTTTATAGTAAAAGATTTTGCCAGGCTGGAAATTTTAATTTCATCATTTTCTTTTTTTTCCATCAAAACAATAGCTTTCAAATAGTTCTCTACCAAAAGCGACAAACTATGCTGATGCTCAGCGGCATAAACCTTCGCTTTTTCAATTACGGTTTTGTCTAATTTCAATGTTAATTTCGCATCCATGATTCCATTTTTTGTACGTACAAATATAATTAATTAATCCGTACAAATAACAAACCCGATAAGTTCTTGAACTTATCGGGTGTTATGTGAAATTTTATAATTATTTATATTTTTCTGGCGCTATTTTAACTTTAAATAAATAAACTTTTCTTTTATCATTATACTTATAAATCAGAGTATAATTATGATCACGAAATTCTTTAAGACCTGTATTGGCTTTGGCTGTACTGATTAAACTTGCTTCTATATTCTCTTTTATGATTTGAATCTCGGCTGTAGCTTTTTCGACTTTTACTAAAGTTAAATTATATTGAACAACTTTCTCTTTAGGCAAAGAAACACTGTCCAATCGTATTCCTTCCTGAATACTTAATGGACAATTTTGATTGTATTTGGCAACCAATTCTGTTATTTGTGTGTCCTGAATAGGCTTACTGGTAAAAAAATTGTATTGGGATAAAGTCCAAAATAAGATTACAAGTACAATCGTAATTATTATTAAGACAGTGAATTTCTTGTTGTTTCCTTGTTCCTGCATCTGTAATCTTTTTGTTAGAGAAGGATCTTTATTTCTCCTGATTTTTTTTCATTGCATTAAAATATGCAGCGCGACTTAAAGGTTCATATTCTTCTGTTTCGCCCAACATTACCAATTTATCATTATCCGTTTTGCGAAAACTGTAATTGGCAAGATTTCCGGTTCTCGTACAGACAGCGTGAACTTTGGTCACATACTCAGCCGTTGCCATTAGTCCGGGCATTGGCCCAAAAGGATTTCCTTTGAAATCCATGTCAAGTCCTGCAACAATTACACGGATTCCCTGGTTAGCCAAATCATTACAGACAGTGATAATTTCATCATCAAAAAACTGTGCTTCGTCAATTCCGATAACGTCGCATCCTTGTGCTAAAATGGCAATATTGGCAGCAGCAGGAACGGGAGTTGAACGAATTTCGTTGGCATCATGCGACACCACCATTTCGTCATGATAGCGGATATCAATAGCGGGCTTGAAGATTTCTACTTTTTGTTTGGCAAATTGGGCACGTTTTAATCGGCGGATTAGCTCCTCGGTTTTACCCGAAAACATTGATCCACAAATAACTTCAATCCAACCAAACTGTTCTTTGTGATTTACTGTATTTTCGAGAAACATTTTGTATTTTTCTACTTTAAAGATGAATAGTTTTTATTACTTTGTACTTGTAATAAACCGACATAAAAAATTACTGTTTTTACTTTTTTCAAAAGTAGAAATTTTTTATCAAAACGAAGATTCGCAATCGCTTATTAACAGAAATAAAAAATTTATTATTGATTTCTTTTCGTTATAAAGACATTCAAATACAAAATATACTAAAATACCCTATTCACTATAATTTCAACAGTTATGAAAAAAAAATTGGAAGCCGATTTAATCAGCATTGCACATCGAATTTTAAAAATTAAAAACAAATCCGATATCAATCAATTATATCTTGAAACGCAGAAGTTATATGAAAAATTAGCGGTTTTGAAATTTGTAGAGGAGAATTTCGAAGAAGTAAAACCAACAATTGGATACGGCGAAATAGAATCTGAAATTGAAACCATTTTTGATAAAGAAGAAACTCTTCCGGCAGAAATTAAAGTTGAAGAAACACTTCCGATTGCCGTTGAAGAAACTGTAATTGAAAGTGAAATCATATCAGAACCAGAAGTAACTGAAGAAACTCCTGCAGAAATCACTGCTGAAATTTCGGAAGTAATTACTGAAAAACAAAATGAAACTATAGTGGATGTTCCGGTAGAAGTAGTCGATGAGATTGCTAAAAAAATTGAAGCACCGGTTTTAGAAACCCCAAAAGAAACGGAGACTGCTGAAGAACTTTCCTTTAAAACCGTAAGCGATTCAAAACCAATTCCTGATTTTAAACCTGCATTTGAATTAGAAAAAGAAGAACCAAAAATTGAAACTCCTGCAAAACCTGATGCTGTTCATATCTCTTTTGAAGATATTCTGGGTGTTAATTATGCCGATGCGCAATTTGTAAAAGTAGATAGTTTCGAAAATGTTCCTCCTGCTTCAGCGCCGTCAATAAATGAATTTAAAGATAAAAAAGAAGCTGTTGAAACTGTAATGGCAGAACCTGTAAAACCTAAAGTGGTTCCGCTAAACGAAAAACTGGCAAAAGGTTTCCACATTGATCTGAATGACCGAATAGCTTTTACCAAAAACCTTTTTGGGAATAATACCGAGGATTACAGCCGGGTTCTAAACCAATTACTGACTTTCGACAATTATAGCGAAGCATATGATTTCATAGAAACAATGGTAAAACCGGATTACAATAATTGGGAAGGAAAAGACGATTACGCAGAACGTTTTCTTTTAATTGTAGAGAAGAAATTCTCTTAAACACGAATTTCACAGATTTACACAAATTTATATTCATAGAATTTTAGCACTTTAATTATTTGTGCTAATTCGTGCAATCTGTGTTTAATATTTAAATTGATTATGTCCAAATTATATATCGTTCCAACGCCAATTGGCAATCTTGAAGACATGACTTTTCGCGCCATCCGGATTCTGAAAGAAGTCGATTTGATTTTGGCCGAAGACACCAGAACGAGCGGCAAGTTGTTAAAGCATTTTGAAATTAGCACCCACATGCACAGCCACCACATGCACAACGAGCACAAAACAACCGAAAATTTAATTGCACGTTTGAAAGCTGGTGAAACAATCGCCTTAATTTCAGATGCTGGAACTCCGGCGATTTCGGATCCCGGTTTTTTATTGACCCGTGCTTGTGTCGAAAATAAAATTGAAGTAGAATGTTTACCCGGTGCAACGGCTTTTGTTCCGGCTTTGGTCAACAGCGGACTTCCAAACGATAAATTTGTTTTTGAAGGTTTTTTACCTGATAAAAAAGGACGCCAGACTCGATTTTTGGCTTTAGCCGAAGAAACCAGAACGATGATTTTATATGTTTCTCCACATAAATTAGTTAAAACTTTAGGTGAATTTATTCAGTATTTTGGTGAAGACAGACAAGTTTGCGTTTCGCGTGAATTATCAAAAATGCACGAGGAAAATGTACGCGGAACTGCAAAAGAAGTTTTAACCCATTTTGAAAAAACAGCACCGCGTGGTGAAATCGTCGTGGTCGTTGCGGGAAAAACTATAATCAAAGAACCTAAGAAAAGTAAGTTTTCTAAGGATGATGACGAAGAATAATTTCTGAACCACCCCAATTAGCATAAATCAAAAAAAATGGTCGCCACAAATTACATAAATTATCACAAATTTAATTAGTGGAAATTTGTGTCATTTGTGACAAAAAAACATCAACATTATGAGCATACAAGCCTTTTTAGAAAAACTAAAACAAACTCCAACACAAATCACATTCCCTGAAACCATTGCAGTAATTGAGGAAAACTACAATTTTACTCCAACCGCTTTCCAAAACGGAACACAGCATAATGCTGCCGGAGAAAATTCAGGTTCATGTAAATTATTTTCTTTCGCTAAATTGCAAAACTTAAGCAAAGAAGAAACTTTAGCCTGTTTTGGGGCTTTTTATTTTGAAGAAGTTCTAAAAGATCCAAACGGAACCAATCACCAAAATATTCGAAATTTTATCAATTTGGGCTGGGACGGAATTCAGTTTGAAGGAAATGCTTTAGAGGCGAAATAATTTTAGATTTTTGTGAAGTCTGCTTTATTTTAAAATTTGAACTCAAAAAAATTTCAAAGTTTAAAACTTTGAAAAAGTTAAAAACCGAATATTTCTACCACAGATTAAACGATTTTTGATTTCTTCAATCTAAAAATCTAAAATCTAAAATCTACAATTAAAAAATGCGCTGGACAATAAAACAAAAACCTTCTGAAGATAAAATCAAACATTTAGCACAAGCCTTAAATGTAGAAGATTTTGTAGCCACACTTTTGATTCAGCGCGGAATTGAAACTTTTGAAGATGCCAAGAATTTCTTTCGCCCTTCATTAGAACATCTTCATGATCCGTTCCTGATGAAAGATATGGACAAAGCCATTACCCGCATCGAATTGGCCATTGAAAATCAGGAAAATATTTTGGTTTTTGGTGATTATGATGTTGATGGAACAACGGCTGTTTCTTTGGTTTCATCCTATTTAAAATCACATTATCCAAACATTGCCACCTATATTCCGGATCGATATGATGAAGGTTACGGAATTTCGTTTAAAGGAATCGACTTTGCCGATGACAACGGATTTTCGTTAATTATTGCACTCGATTGTGGAATCAAATCTATCGATCATATCGCCTACGCGAAAGCAAAAGGTATCGATTTTATCATTTGCGATCACCACAGACCCGGAAATATGCTGCCAGATGCTGTTGCCATTTTAGATCCAAAAAGAGAAGATTGCGATTATCCATATGATGAATTATGCGGTTGCGGAGTTGGTTTTAAATTGATTCAGGCACTAGGGCAAAGATGGAATGAGACAATAGACGATCTGGTTCCGTACCTGGATTTGGTAGCTACTGCAATCGCTGCTGATATTGTTCCGATTACCGGTGAAAACAGGGTTTTGGCTTATTTCGGATTGCAGGTTATCAATAGCGAACCAAGACCTGGAATCAAAGCCTTGACACATCAGATCAAAAAGAAAGTTTTAGATATTACAGATGTTGTTTTTATCATTTCACCAAGAATAAATGCCGCAGGGAGAATCAAACACGGGAATCATGCGGTTGAATTACTGAGTGAATTTAATTTTGAGCAGGCACAGCAATTTGCTTCGGAAATAGAGCAATATAATTCGGATAGAAAAGATTTAGACAAACGAATTACCAAAGAGGCGTTTCAACAAATTCTGGAGAATCAGGAAGAAGAACGATTTTCAACAGTAGTTTTTCAGGAAGACTGGCACAAAGGCGTAATCGGAATTGTAGCTTCAAGATTAATCGAAACCTACTATCGCCCCACTTTGGTTTTTACCAAAAGCGGAGACAAATATGCGGCTTCAGCCAGATCGGTAAAGGGTTTTGATGTTTACAATGCCTTAGATGCCTGTGCTGAACATCTGGAGCAATTTGGAGGTCATATGTACGCTGCCGGAATGACTTTGAAAGCAGAAAATTATGTGAATTTCAAACATGCATTTGAAAAACAGGTTCAGGAAACTATTCTTCCGGAAATGCGAACACCTGAAATAGAAATTGATGCCGAAATCAATTTTACAGACATTACTCCAAAACTCATCCGGATTTTAAAGCAATTTGAACCTTATGGCCCACAGAATATGACACCCGTTTTTATGTCTTCGGATGTAACAGATACAGGTTATGCGAAAACTTTGGGAGCAGATGACGAACATTTAAGACTTTTTGTAAAACAAAATAATTTGGAGGGACTAGCCGCAATAGGTTTTGGACTGGGAAAAAAAATAGATCTGGCAAAAAACCACAATCCTTTTCAGATAGCGTATACAATTTGTGAAAACGAATGGAACGATAAAGTGTCTACGCAGCTTATGTTAAAAGATATCAGAAAAAATGAAAAAGAATAATACCGACAAACGCGATCCTTATCAGGCTTTACGATTCAGAGAGTTCAATATTTTTTTATTATTGCGTTTTGCCATGGTTTTTGCCTGGTCGATGCAGTTTATTGTGATTGAATGGGAAGTCTACAGTTTAACTAAAAATCCGCTTTCATTAGGTATGATTGGCTTAATGGAAGTAATTCCGGCTGTTTCGATGGCCTTATTTGCCGGTCACATGGTGGATCAGCGGGAAAAAAAAGGATTATTGGTGAAATGTATCCTTGGATTTTCAGTAATTAGTTTTGGATTATTTTTACTGACCTGGCCAAAAGTCGTGGCCGGTTGGTCTAGCAATGCTATTCTCTATTCCATTTATTTTTTAGTGTTTTTAGGAGGGCTAGTCCGCGCTTTTCTGGGACCAACAATCTTTTCATTATTGTCTTTGATCGTGCCTAAAAAAGCGTATCCAAATGCAGCTACATGGAGCAGTTCGGTTTGGCAGATTGGTTCTGTTTTAGGACCGGCTATTGCAGGATTTTCCATTACTTTCATTGGTGTTCACTGGTCGATGTGTTCGGTTTTTGGATGTTCGGTTTTTGCTTTGTTGGCGCTGTCACAAATCAGCAAAAAGCCTATTTTGAATCCTAAAATCGGTGAACCTGTTATGGAAAGTTTAAAGGAGGGATTAAAGTTTGTATTTAATAACAAAACAATTTTGGGCGTTCTTTCCCTTGATATGGTGGCAGTTCTTTTTGGTGGAGCTGTTGCTTTACTGCCAGTTTTTGCTCAGGATATTTTAAAAGTAGGCCCTGAAGGCTTTGGTGTATTGAGAGCAGCACCCGCAGTGGGTGCCTTTATTACGATGATGATTTCTGCTTATGTTCCTTTGTATGAGAAAGCAGGAATGAAATTGTTAGGCGCTATTTTCGTTTTTGGATTGAGCATTATTCTATTTGGGGTGTCTACCATTTTCTGGATTTCCGTTTTTGCACTGTTTTTAAGCGGGTTGGCTGACGGAATTTCAGTAGTAATCCGTCAGACCATTTTACAGCTTAAAACTCCTGATCATATGCGTGGTCGTGTTGCTGCGGTAAACTCAATGTTTGTTGGCTCTTCGAATGAATTAGGCGCTTTTGAAAGCGGTCTGACAGCAAAATTGATGGGAACTGTAACTTCGGTGGTTTTTGGCGGAAGTATGACATTATTAACTGTCTTAGGTTTCGGAATCAAATCACCAACTTTTAGAAATCTGGATCTTCAAAAAGATATGGAAGATCATCAAAATATGGAGTGATTTTTTTCCACCATATAAGTGATATAAGTAAATTTAAGTTTTTTGCCACACAGTGCGCGAAGTCAAAATTCTTTTAAATTCTTTTAAATAAGCAAACTTAAATCACTTATATGGTGAAATATTTTTTTGTAATTTTTATCGTTCTTATTTAGAATCAATGTAAATAATATTTATATTTGTTGAAATAAAGAATTTGTAATGAAAGATATTGAGCAGATATACCATAATAATTTTGGAGTTTCCTTTTATTGGAAAAAAGAAAACAAGACAATATTTGATAAAGTACAATTGGTTTTCAGAGAGACCGGATTTTATCTTTCCATTCCAGAATTGAATCAGTTTTGTGATTTGATTGAGGACAGTCTTATCGAAAATTCCTGCTGTGAATCCTGTCAGCTAAAAAATAACTGTCATAAATTTTTACTTAAAACCCCTTTGTCCCAAGTAGATTTAGCGGTTTCAATGAAAGAAATAAAATCAATAAAAGATTTAATTGAAGGTACTTTGTTCAGATTGGATCTTGATGAATATGTATATGGTGCTGGCAAAAATTAGTTTCCGAATTTTTTAAGTTCAAAAGTTTCGCCATCAAAAACGCCGTAAGTAAAATAACCAATCCAGTCGCCCAGATTTACATACTCGGATTTTTCTCCTACCGGAATAATCATAGGTAAATGACGATGACCAAAAATAAAATAATTATAGTGTTTGGTTTCGAGTTTACGTTTAGCGTATAAAACCAGCCATTCATTTTCTTCGCCCAGGAATTTCACATCATCATCTCCGGAAATAAGTTTGTTTTTAACGGATAGATATTGAGCCAGACTTACACCAATATCGGGGTGCATCCATCTAAAAAGCCATTTTGAAAACGGATTTGTAAATACTTTTTTCATTCTTTTATATCCTTTATCACCAGGACCTTTTCCGTCGCCATGGCCAATTAAAAAGGTTTTTCCGTTAAAAGTAAATTCCTTATTGTCATGATAAACCGGAATATTCAATTCGGTTTCAAAATAATCGTGCATCCATAAATCATGGTTGCCAACAAAGAAGAAAATCGGGATTCCACTGTCGCGAATTTCGGCCAGTTTGCCTAAAACACGCACAAAACCTTTGGGAACAACGGTTTTATATTCGAACCAAAAATCAAATAAATCACCTAATAAAAAAATAGCTTCCGCATCTTGTTTCACCTCATCAAGCCAGGCCACAAATTTCTTTTCGCGAGGCAAACTTAATTCAGGAGTTGGAGCTCCAAAATGCTGATCAGAAGCAAAATATATTTTTTTCATTTGGTGTGTTAGAAGTTAGATGTTAGAAGTTATGAGTTTTTTGGCTTTAACGTTTAAACTCTTAACTCATAACTTATTACATATTATCAGAAGCGTACCATTCTGCAAAAGACGATTCGGTTTCCTGAAGTTTTAGGGAGAAAAGTTTAATTCCTGAAGGTAATCTTGAAACAATTCTATTTGCAAAATCAACGACCATGTTTTCGCTTGTTGGCTGATAATCGACTAAGATTACGTGATGCCCACGATTTTTTAATTCATTTGCCAATTCAACATGAGGTGTCGTTTCATTAAAAACAGTTGCATGATCAAATTGGTCGACGATTTCTTCTTTTACAATTTTCTTTAGATCCGAAAAATCGATTACCATTCCGAATTTTACATTTGACCGGTCTGTAATTGGCGAACCAATAACCGTTACCGATAATTTGTAACTATGTCCGTGAACGTTCTTGCATTTTCCATCGTAGCCGTACAAAGCGTGGCCGGTTTCGAAACTAAATTGTTTTGTAATTCTGATATTACTCATCGGGTATTTTTTTGCAAATTTAAGAAATAGATGCGAGAAATGTCATCTTATTACAAAAAGGTCATGTTTTATGGTTCTAGCCCTAATGGAAGCGGCATCCTATTGTGCCGGGGTTCGGCACAAAAGATATAGCGGACAGCAGGACACGAGCGACAGCGAACTGACGAAGTAAACAGCTCCTGAAAAAACTACTTCTTAAATTGTAATAAAGCTTTTTTAGTAAAATCAGACAAAACCAGCTTCCCGGTAATTTTAGCGCGTTCAATGAGGATGGATTCCCATTGTTCTGTACCTTCCCAAATAATTTTCTTCATTTCGGATAAAGCTTCGGGATTGTATGAACTTAGTTTTTGAGCAAAATTTTGAACTTCCTGATCCAATAAATCCGCATGATGAAGTGCTGAAAATAGCCCGTTTTGTAATGCCCAGCTTGCCGATTTCCATTCGTGAGCTGCCAAAGTCATTTCGGTCATTGCCGTTTTGCCAATTTTACGCGAAACAGCCGGCTCAATCACAAACGGCCCAATCCCAATCGCGAGTTCAGAAAGTTTCACAGCGCTTTCCGGTGTTGCCAAAACGTAATCGCAGGTCGCAATAATACCAACACCACCACCCACGGCTTTTCCCTGAACACGGCCAATAATAAGTTTAGTACAGTTTCGCATAGCATTTAACAAATGGGCAAAACCTGAGAAAAATTCAGTTCCCTGTTCTTCATTTTGCACCGCTAAAAGTTCATCAAAAGAAGCACCGGAACAAAATACTTTCGAACCTTCGCTTTGTAATACAATCACCGAAATGGTTTCGTTTCTGCTCAACAAATTAATTTCAGTTGTTAATCGATCCAACAATTCACGTGGAAAAGAATTGCTTGCCGGATGCCCGAATTGCACCGTAGCAACAGTATTTTGAAAAGTAGTCTGCAAAGATCCGTTTTGATTTTCTGAACTCATAAAAATAGATTTGAACGTAAAGTTACGGTTTTGACAACTATTTTCAATTCAATGCGATTTGAAATTTGCTTTTTGAAAATTAAATGACTTTATTTGCTGTCGAAATGGGGGATTAGCTCATTTGGCTAGAGCGCACCGATGCAATCGGAAAGGTGAGCGCTACAAAAATAAAAAACTCAACAAAAAAACGGGGGATTAGCTCATTTGGCTAGAGCGCTTGCCTGGCAGGCAAGAGGTGACCGGTTCGAATCCGGTATTCTCCACAAAAAAACCGTATTACTTAATTGTGATACGGTTTTTTTCTTTTTTTTTAAATCATCTTTCGCCAACATTATCAAAATCAGCATCGTCCTCATCAGGTTTCTTAAAATCATTATTCAATAAATCTGTCAGTTTCTTTTTCTCTTTTTGATTTTTTTTAATCATAAATATAATCAAAGCAATTAGCACAACTACCACACCCCCAAGTATTATCCAATTGATTTCCATAGACTTAAATTTGAATAAAGTTATGGTTTTTAAATTTTCAGCGCATTATCAAAAGGTTAAACCTCAATAATAGTGTTAAACTGTCTTTAGTTGCCTTTTATATCTTAGCAATTATAATTAAATTGCTTTCAGGGATTACAATGAGCGTCATTCTTTTAAGCCGTATCATTTACATAAATCAAATGTCATGGATTCTGATAAATTTATTTTCTGCCTTGAAGGAGTTGCAGATATAGAAAACAATACCGCTACCGAAGTTGTTAAAAGCTTAGAAAAACTGGCTTTTAATCAGGGCATTTCGAGTATTTATAAAACCTGCGATACGATTGAAGGACTTGAAGAAAGCCTGAACACGTTGTTGTATGACGATCATAATTTTAAGGATTACGAAATAATCTATCTTGTCATGAAAGGCGAACCTAACAATATCTGCCTCCATGAATATTATTATAGTTTAGAAGAAATTGCCGAAATCTTTGAAGGAAAAATGAAAGGTAAAATTCTGCACTTTGCCAACTCAAAAATCCTTGATCTAACCGAAGAAGAAGCACAATATTTCCTTGACATTACAGGCGCACGGGCTATTTCGGGCTATGGAACGGTTTCTAATAAATTTACCAGCACAGGTTCTGTCGACAAAGCTTTTTTTAAATTATGTCAGGAAGAAGACGACCTTATTGAAATTGTAGAAACCCTTTACGAGAAATATTACGACCTCTGTAAACTCCTCGATTTCAGATTGTATTATTAATTTTTTCAGAAGCAGTTGTTTAGTTTTCAAACAGAAGTTTTGTCCCGCTATTCGTTGCAATCTTTTATGCCGAAACCCGGCACAAAAGGATTTTCACTTCTATCGGGGCTAGGCTGGAAACTTAGAATTTTAAGAAACAAAAAAAGCTCTCGTTATTGAGAGCTTTCCAAATATATTTCCAAATCAAAACCTAAGCCTGATCATCGGTTTCTGCATCAGGAGCATTTGTCTTAACAGATTCTATTCCATTATCTCTTCCGGAAGCACTTTCGTACATTTCGCTGCTTCCAATAATTTGTCCGTTTGAAGCTTTCAAGGTAAAATAAAACTTTCCGTTTGAGGATTCTTTTTTGTCGTATCTTGAATCA
This sequence comes from uncultured Flavobacterium sp., assembly GCA_965650235.1. GTDB lineage: Bacteria > Bacteroidota > Bacteroidia > Flavobacteriales > Flavobacteriaceae > Flavobacterium. The sequence continues at coordinate 60,030 of CBFGNY010000006.1, forward strand.
TCCTTTGAGTTGGTTTTTACAGATTCTATTCCGTTTGAACAAGCTGCTTTGGCCGAATAACCTTCACTTGTCAAAATCGTCTGACCGTTGCCAGCCTTTAAATTAAATTGAAATTCCCCGTTGGCTCTCTTGGTAATCACAAATTTTCCCATGCTGTTTTTTTTGGTTTAAGTTAGAAATATTTTTTATTGTGCTTGCATAAAAATACAAAACTTAGATACAGAATTTTACGGTTAACCATAAATTATTGAATTTATAACTACTTCAGCAAAAATCCCAACCGAATCGAACCGTAAAAATAACCTGTATTAGTATTGTGAACAGGATCTTTTAATTCTCTTCCGCGGTAAATAAAGGAGTACGAAATATTAAAGTTATTGTGACGATACTTTAAACCCGCTTCGGCATTAAAACGCAATGGTTCCAAATCAAAAGTTAACGGACTGGTGTCATTAAACATACTGCCCTGAATTGTCGCATCATAAAGTTGATAATTGACACTTGGCATCACATAAAAATAAAACTCACGAATGTTATACTGTGGTTCAGAACTCACCGAAGCGTCATGCAAATTAGAATCGTAAACCGGCAGTAACTTTTTAAACCCAAATCGGGCTAAAAATCCGGTGGAAACTCCTGTGAAAATAGTTCCCAAATTTGCTTCGGACTGAAAATGCAGGTCTACAAAATCGTTATGTTTGGTTGGAAATAATTTCTTAGAATACATAACATGAGCCTGAACAGCCAATGTATTATGAAGTTGGTTTTCCCAGCCATATACTTTCTTGTATCCAATAATTTGATGAAAACCTTCCTGTGTTTCTTCTCCCAAAGCATTCGGTCCCATATAACCCAATTGAAAATCCGCCTTTAAAACCGATTCCGTTTGGTAAAAAAAACTGCGACCAACTTCTGCAAAAAGATAACCGGTAAAAGGGCGGTCATTTATGGTAACGGCTTCTTCATTTATAAATCTCGGATTGTAAATATATTGCCCGATTCTGAATTCAGTAATCTTCTTATTGATTTTCTCGTTATTGTTTTTGGACAAGAACCTGTAAAAAAGCTCCAGGCCATTGGTATAATACATATCATTTTTAGACGAAGTATACAAATCATTATCTGTGATAAAACCTATTTCTGCGGTTTTTTCCTGAGCAAAAGATAACACTGTTGTTAGAATCAGAAGTATAAAAACCCTTTTTTTACTTCCCATCATAATGTATTTTTCCAACGGCACGCATTTCACGAACAATTCTTTCTTTTCGTCGGTTGATATAACTTGAAGATCCTGTTGCTTTAAATTTACGGGGATTTGGCAAAATAGCTGCAATTCCGGCAGCCTGCATTGGCGTTAAGCTTGAAGCATCTCTTCTGTACCAATGTTCTGTTGCTGCATACGCGCCATAAACCCCATCTCCCATTTCGATACTGTTCAGATACACTTCCATAATACGCTCTTTGCCCCAAATAATTTCAATGAGAACGGTAAAATAGGCTTCCAGACCTTTACGGAAATAACTTTTCCCCTGCCAAAGAAAAACGTTTTTGGCGGTTTGCTGCGAAATGGTACTTCCGCCACGAATTCTACGACCGCGTTCGTTGCTTTTATAGGCTTTTTGAAGTGCTTTAAAATCAAACCCGTTATGGTGTAAAAAAGTTGCGTCTTCACTGGCTATAACTGCTTTTTGAAGATTCATGGAAATTTTTTCAATAGGCTCCCAGTCATGATCAAAATAAACTTCCTTATCTCCCATTTTATTTTCGATTGCCCGAATCACCATGAGCGGTGTAAACGGTACCGGTATAAATTTGAAAATAACAACTGATGCGATTGAAAGTCCGAAGAACCATAAAAATAATTTGATAAAAAACCATTTCACTTTTTCAAAAAAAGAGCGATTTGACTTTTTAGGAGAAGTTTTTGATTTACTTGCGGTGGTTTTTTTTGGTATTGGTTTTTTGGCTGCCATTATATTAAATCTGCTAATTCTGTTCCTATTAAACTGCCTATTACTACTCCCATTCCGCCTAAACGCACTCCACAAAACACGTTTTCAGACAGTTGTGAAACAACAGGTTTTTTACTATTTCCTACTCCCATAATCCCACTCCAGCGATGGGCAATCTGGAAATCCTGATTTGGTAAAATTACATTTTTCAGTAAATCTTCCAATTTATTTTGCACAATTTTGGTTTGACCGAATTCAGTCGTACTTTCCGTTTCAAAATCCAGGTTTCTTCCTCCGCCAAGCAAGATTCTGTTACCAATATT
>CBFGNY010000007.1:0-57674 GCA_965650235.1 uncultured Flavobacterium sp.
TTCTTTATTCTTTATTCTTTATTCTTTATTCTTTATTCTTTCAACAAGTTCCTTGAAATAACCAATTTTTGAATTTCGGTAGTTCCTTCACCAATAGTGCATAGTTTTGCATCTCTGTAAAATTTCTCTACCGGATAATCTTTGGTATATCCATAACCGCCATGAATCTGAACTGCCTCATTAGCCACTTTAACACATACTTCTGAAGCATACATTTTTGCCATAGCACCTAATGTCGTAACGGGTTTGTGTTGTTGTTTTAAGAACGCTGCTTTGTGCAATAACAATTCCGAAGCTTCGATTTCAGTTGCCATATCTGCCAGTTTGAAGGAAATCCCCTGAAAGCTACTGATTGGCTGACCAAACTGATGTCTTTCTTTCGAATATTTTAATGCTGCTTCGTAAGCTCCTTTTGCAATTCCAAGCGACAAGGCTCCAATCGAGATCCTTCCGCCATCTAATATCTTCATAGCCTGAACGAATCCTTGGCCCACTTCACCTAATCTGTTTGCATCAGGTACACGGCAATTATCAAAGACCAATTCGGCTGTTTCACTTGCACGCATTCCTAATTTATTTTCTTTTTTACCTGAGGTAAATCCTGGCATTCCTTTTTCAAATACAAAAGCCGTCATTCCTTTCGAATCTCCTTTTTCTCCAGTACGCACAACGACAACAGCAACATCTCCTGAAATGGCATGGGTTATAAAGTTTTTAGCACCGTTTACAATCCAAAAATCACCATCTTTAACTGCCGTTGTATTCATGCCTCCCGCATCAGAACCTGTATTATGTTCTGTTAACCCCCAGGCACCTATATGCTCTGCAGTGGCTAATTTGGGTAACCATTTTTTCTTTTGCTCTTCATTTCCGAAAGTCAAAATATGATTGGTGCATAATGAATTATGAGCTGCAACTGATAATCCTATTGATGGATCAACTTTTGAGATTTCTTCTACAACAGTAATATATTCATGATATCCTAAACCAGAACCACCATACTCTTCAGGAACCAAAACACCCATAAAACCCATTTGTCCTAACTCTTTAAATAAAGGAATTGGAAAAACTTGGGCTTCATCCCACTCCATTATGTAAGGTCTGATATTTTTTTCTGCAAAATCTTTTATAGATTGCGCAATCATGGATTGCGTTTCGTTGTAATCAAAATTCATTGTAATCTGTTTTAGAACTCCAAATATAAACCAATTATATTTGCTTTTTCAACAGGAAAGCCTTTAATTTTTGTCAAATCCTCAATATTTCGAATATTTCCATCCATGCTTCTGTAGGTTACAATTTGTTTTGCCAAAGCGTATCTAAAATAAGGGAACAAGGCTAACTCCTTTAAAGAGGCATCATTTATGAGTATCTTTTTAATTTTTGGAATGGAAGAAACTCTAAAACGCTTGTGTAATTCACCTATAACTTCTGAAGAAAGCCCCCAAACATCACTCATTTGTTCCATAGACACAAAAGCTTCCAAACTTTCTTTTTGCTTTAAAATCCGCAATGATAACCCTTCTCCGATTCCATTAATTTTCATAAAATCTTCTTTACCCGCCTCATTAATATCCAATACTGCAAATTTTTCATTTTTGGGAAATGATTTAGTTGTGTACTCTTTATTGAAAGTTTTAATACTTTTTTTATTCTGAACCCAATTTGGAAATTTAAAATAAGGTGAAATTGCATTTAATAAGGAATCAGATATTTTTGTCACATTCTGAAATTCTTCAGCAGAATTCACATATTTATTTTCTCTTCTATAGGCAAACAACCTATCAATTTCCTGAATTGACATACCCAGTTTATATCCTTTATAATCTGAAATAAAATTTGGATTAAAGGGATAGATTTTTGGTTTCTCATTATATTTAATTGCTTTTAATGAATCAACTTCAGATTGTAAAGCCAACCATTCTTCTTTATCAGGATGATTTTTTTCAGTTTGACTGAAATCAGAAAAAAAATAAAATAACTGCAAGGCAATAATTATAATAAAAAGAGAAAAAATCCCTTTACGTTGATGGTATGTAAATTTAAAATAAGGAGCTGTGTTTCTCAAATTCATTCTTATAAATGTTTCTTTCATTAATTAAAAAACAAATTTATTAAGAAAATAGCTTAATTTTTATTTTTTATAAAAATATTATTTGTATTTATTTTTTACTAATGACGCAATACATTTCAGATGACACAAAACTTTCCTTATCGTTTACCGTCAAAAATTAAATATTTTATAACTTAAAACCACATTATTGTTTTTATTTTTTGCAAAAAACAATACATTTGGAACTTAATAATAATAAACCAATATAATTATATGTCTATTTGGAAAACTAAACCACTTTCGGTATTGCTTGACGAAGCATCCGAATCTGAAAAAGGCTTAAAAAGAACGCTATCTTCACGGTCTCTTGTCGCACTTGGAGTTGGAGCCATTATTGGAGCCGGATTATTCTCTTTAACAGGAATAGCCGCAGCAGAACATGCTGGACCAGCCGTTACACTTTCTTTTATTTTAGCAGCAGTTGGTTGTGCTTTCGCAGGACTTTGTTATGCTGAATTTGCATCAATGATTCCAGTAGCAGGTAGTGCTTATACCTATTCCTATGCTACAATGGGAGAATTCATGGCCTGGATTATTGGTTGGGATTTAGTTTTAGAATATGCTCTTGGAGCAGCCACAGTTGGGGTCAGTTGGTCTCGTTATCTATTAGAACTATTAAATAAATACGGAATACATCTTCCTCATGAGTTTATATGTTCTCCCTGGGAAACTTTAAAACTAAGTGACGGAACTGTTATTGAAGGTGTAATTTTAAATTTACCAGCTATTTTTATAGTATCCTTATTGTCCTTACTACTCATAAGAGGAACTAAAGAATCTGCTTCTATAAATAATTTTTTAGTAGTTTTAAAAGTCGCAGTAGTTATTGTGTTTATTGTTTTGGGATGGAGCTTTATAGATACTTCAAATTATACACCCTATATTCCTGAAAACACAGGTGTTTTTGGTGAATTTGGCTGGTCAGGTATTGCTGCTGGGGCAGGAACCGTATTCTTTGCTTTTATTGGTTTTGATGCGGTATCAACAGCTGCTCAGGAAGCAAAAAATCCACAAAAAGGAATGCCAATTGGTATTTTAGGCTCGTTAGTTATTTGTACACTTTTATATGTGTTTTTTGCTCATGTAATGACAGGTCTTGTAAATTATTCAGAATTTGCCGGAGATGCAAAACCTGCGGCGACCGCATTTGCTAAAACAGGATATGATTTTTTACAAACAGGTTTAATTGTTGCGATTTTAGCTGGTTACACTTCTGTAATGCTGGTAATGCTTATGGGACAAAGCCGTGTATTTTATACTATGAGTAAGGATGGTTTATTACCTCCATTTTTTAGTTCAATTCATGCTAAATTCCGTACACCCTGGAAAACGAATCTTTTCTTTTTGGTCTTCGTGAGTTTATTTGCTGGACTTGTTCCGGTAAGCGATTTAGGGCATATGGTAAGTATCGGAACTTTATTGGCTTTTGTATTGGTTTGTATTGGTGTTATGGTAATGCGTAAAAAAATGCCTGATGCTCCAAGATCATTTAGAACTCCGCTTGTGCCTTTTGTTCCAATTGCAGGAATCATAATCTGTTTGGCATTAATGTATTCATTGCCTAATGAAAGCTGGTTAAGGCTTGTTGTTTGGATGGCCTTAGGAGTTGCTATTTATTTCATCTACGGTAAGAAAAACAGTAAATTAAATAATACCCCAGAATAGTTTACAATATACTAATAAAAAAAAAGGATCATAAAGTACATTTACTCTATGATCCTTTTTTATGTTTTGGATTTTTACAAATCAAAAACCGAGGTTCTTTTAGCGCGAATTAAATCTTTCAGGCGAATCCAGAAGGCCAAAGTGAGATAGATGCCAAAACCTAAGCCAGCCGTAACAAACGATATGTAAATAAAAAATAATCGAACACTGGTTACGCGCATTCCAAGTTTATCAGCTAATCTTGATGATACATGAAAACCGTATTTTTCAAAAAAGAATTTTAGTTTTAAAATTAGTGACATCTTGTGAAATTATAAGTTGTAAGCAAAAATACAAAATTTTCTAATTGGCACATTTTAATTACTAATTGCTTTTTAATAACTCCATACCAACAGCACATTTCAGACAGCCATTTACATCACAATATTGACTTTTAAGCTGTAATAAAGATTGTGTTTCAAAAGCATTTTCTGAAGAAACTCCAAAGGATTTAAATTTATCAATGATTGAATTTTTTTCAGGGGGAATAGTATCCAGAATCGAGATTAAATCTTCTTCAATTGATTCATTCACCGTTTTGGCATAAGCAAACTGCAACGGAACAATTGTATTTATCACTAATAGATCTATAAATGAATTAGATAATGATTTCATTTTCTTTGAACTTTCCTTATCAAATTGATAGTGGTTTTTCCAATACAAACTGCTGGAAACATCAAATACTTTATAAATACTATCAATGGATTTAAGTTCTATAATTTTAGAAAATAAATTTTGATGCTGATGATATAAAGCTGCTAACTGCGAAAGACGAATAGTTGGAAAATTATCCGGTCGATGCTTAAAAAACTGAACTGGCTCTGTATAAATTTTTTCAATCTGATATTTATGCAAAAGATAAAAATATCTGAATTTTAAATCCTTAAAATAAACATCTTCCTTATCGGAATCTAATAATCCTGTTGCCCCAAAAAATAAAGCTTCGAGATTTTCTACTTCAAAGCTTTCTTTTCTAATAATTGAAAACGGAATTGCCTTAGCCAATTGTAAAAAAGAATTTCCATTTGTATTTAAACCAAAATTCTTCGCCAACAAACAAAACAAAACTGCTTCCCAACCCTGATTTGTTTCTTTAAGCAAATCATAAATAAATTGTGATTTTCTTTCCAGTCTCTCAAAAAATAAACGTTCCTGCCAATTTTTAAAAACAAAGCCCTGTATTTTGGAAATTTGCTTTTCACAATATATCCATGATTTGGGAGACCTCAGATTATTATAATTTAAAATTGTATCTGGAGAGACATATTCCTTTAAAATCAAAACCGGAATTTCTACATTATTTTTTCTGTAAATATCAGTATCATACTCCCAAACCACATGCAAAATAACATTTTCATACGATGTATCTTTTTCGTGGAGATGCAAATACCAGTCGGAAGCTTTTAGATGCATCTCAACATTTCCTGCCCATTTTTGATCTCCAATTTTTATTTGGGCATTGAAAAAATCAGGTCCTGCAAGCTCTAAATAATTTCCTGTATTTATAATCGTAATTTCTTCCTGATTTACAGTTTTTAAATTCAGTGTATCAAATTTTTTAAACTTCCAGAGGTAATGAAGAAAATCTTCTCTCATTTTTTGACTTTATATTGGTTTTACAATATTCTAAAGTACAAAAAAAATAGTATAAATATTACATTTTTTAAATATAATTTTAGAAAAAATCCGAATTTATTTCAATAAATATAATTTTGCACAAGCTCTGGCATCAGATAATGCTTCATGATGATTAAGCTGAATTTTCATTTCCCGGCAACAATCACTCAATTTGGTTGGTTTTAATCCTTTTGCTTTGTAAATTTTCACAGTACATTCCCATTTGCTGGCAATGTTTATATCCTCGTAAAGCAAACCATAAAGCGTCATGGATTTAATTAAAACATTGCGGTCAAAACTTTCGTTATGAGCTACCACAACCCTATTCTTTAAACGCTTTTCAATTTCTGGATAAACCTGTAAAAAAGTTTTTGCATTTACGGTATCACGAGGATATATTCCGTGAACCTGAATTGTAAAAGGGTTATATTCATTATTAGGCGGTTTGATTAAAGTAACAAACTCGTCAATAATAATTCCGTTTTCTACAGTTACAATTCCAACAGAACAAGGATGATAAGCTGTTGCAGTTTCAAAATCTATGGCGGTAAAGGTCATTCTTTAATTTTTAAAGAAGTAAATTTAACGTTTTTGATCTGCTATTTTAGAAAATCTAATTTAAAAAATTAGAATGGATATCCAATTGCGATATTAAGGATTAGATTATCTTTTCTCCATGAACCACTTCCAAAATTAATATCATCAATCACCCATCTTTCGTTTTCAGGCAAATAAGGTTTTCTTAACGGAAAAGCCAAATCTGTTCTCAAAACAAGGAACGACAAATCAAATCTTAATCCTGCACCTGCTCCAACGGCAATCTCTTTCATAAAATCTTTAGAAATTTCAGCTCCGGGTTTATTAGGATCGGGGTTCATGAGCCAAATATTTCCGGCATCAACAAATACAGCACCTCTAACGATACTAAAAAGCTTAGCTCTGTATTCTGTACTAAACTCTAATTTTAAATCTCCTGACTGATCCGGGAGATAATTGTTTGTAGTCTGTGTATTTAGATAACTTCCAGGTCCAAGTGATCTGGCCCTAAAAGCACGAATACTATTAGTTCCTCCTACTACAAATTGTTTTGACGTTGGCATTACGCCTGAATTTCCATAAGGAATTCCGGCACCAACAATTATGCGACTAGCCAATTCACTTTCTTTTCCCAATTTTAAATAATGTCTTAAATCAGTTTTAACTTTTACATACTGACTAAACGGAACATTAAATATTTTTATGGTATCATTTTCTTTAGCGTTTGCCCCTGTAACTAAACCCGTTATATTTCCTGCCAAATCCAGTTCTCCATTAAAGTAAAAGGTGTGTTTTTTGCGTTTACGCATTGTATTTGTAAAGGTAAAAGAGTAAGTAGGTCCAAAAATCAATTGTTTCTCAATTATTCTTCCAAGTGCCGGATCATCTTTGATATCTGCCTGATACTCTGCTGTAACATTATTTGGACTGACATAAGTAATATCCATCACATTTAATTGGTGTTCTTTTCGGATGTTTTCTTTCCATAAATAACCAAAAGAAGCATTGAATGAATTTAATGCATAAAGCTGTGTCCTGTTTTGAAATTCATATCTAAGTGTGGCTTTTGTCCTTGGAACAAATTCGCTGGAGCCTTCCCACTTAAACGGTGTAATAAATCTTGGCCATGTCAAACTGGTTTCTGCTCCTAATCTGTAGATATTTTTACCATTGTTGGCTCCTGAAAGCTGAAAATCGGCACCGCCAAAAACTGATACGGTTAACAATTCGGCACCCCGAAATAAATTTCTGTTATTCCAGTTTACATTAACTTCTGTTCCGGTATAACTGGCAGAATTCGTTTTTCCCAAAACTTCAACACGAATGAATTTTTTGGGTAAAAGCGTCAGGTAATAGTAAGAATCCAAAGTATTTTGTAAGCTATCCGAAACTTTAAATTCATTCTTTACAAAATTAAATGTCCCCAGATTTACAAATCGGTTGAGGGTTAGATTATGATCTTTTCTATTATAAAGATCGCCTTTTTTGAAATAAATAGTTCTATCGAAAACTCTTGGATTGAACGTATTTGCCGTATCAATTATTGTGAAATCTTTATATTGAACAACATCTTCTTTGGTATATTTTACACTATCTTTTGAAATGGTAAAATTAGGATACACGACAATTTTGCCAATTTTATATTTTGTAAGGGCTTTTGGCGGTGCATCAGGTTTTATTACCAATCTGATTTTTACTTCGTGGTCTCCTTTGCTGCTGTCCACCTGAGCTAAAATATAATCAGGATTAAAGTAATAATATCCTTTTTCTTTCAGTCTTGCGTCTATGCGTTCACGTTCGGCTTTAATAACATCCAGGTCATACGGGTTGCCAACTTTTAACAAACTTCTTCTGCTTGATCTTCCTATTATTCTTGACATTGCTAAAGAATCATCAGGAAAGGTCACACTTTTAATCATATACTGTTTTTTTGGCATAACGGTATATTCTGCTTTAGCCCTTTTGTTTTTAGAAGTAGAATCGGTACTGACACGGGTCTTAAAATAACAGCGATTTTCAGTAAAATTTCGTAATACTGAAGCATAATAATCTAAATCGACTTTACTGAAAAGCACTGGTTCTTCCCCAACTTTATTTCGAAGCCAATATCTGATTCCTTTATCCTTTTTCGGTTCGCCCGCTATATTATAAATCCACAATTTGGGTCTTAATCCCAAAATTTGTGTATTGGGTTTAGGACGCAATAAGTCTTTTAACTCTCTTTCCAGCTCTTTTCTGTCCTTCTTTTTGATAACTGAATCTTTTACGGTCACAGAGGCTCCGGTATACAATAAATCGCCTTCAGGCAAATATTTTGTATTACTGCATCCAAAAACAAAAAATAAGGACAGCACTATAAAATATTTTATATATCTGTTTTCCATATTATTATGTCTTTTGCTCATTTCCTTCCATTTGGTTATTTTCCTGATTCTCTTCTTTTTCCTTCTCTTCTTTCTCTTTCAGTTTTTTCTTTTCTTTACGAATTTTTTCCTCTCTGATCATTTCTTTTTCTTCCTCAGAGCGATGAAAAAGTTCCCTAAATTTATTATAGCTCATCGTAATAATAAAGGCAACTCCTGTTTCTACAACTTGTCCCTCTACTGCAACCTGATACTCATTTTTTCTATAAGCACGAACCATATATCGACCATCTTTTGTAAGTTGATAATCGAGAGCGACGTCGCCGGCAATATTGCTACTTTCTTCATTGGCACGTTCCTGGCCTTCAACGGCAAAACTGCTTCCAACAGTCACTTTTAATCGGTCGTCTAAAAGTTTTTTTGAAACACCAACATTTAAATCAGTTCTGTTTTCTCTCGTTCCGGTAGTATAATCATCTGTTGATTCGAGATCAAATTCTAAATCTACACCGCTAATTAATTCCCCTGCCAGATCATTTAATTGCTGTGACAAAATTTTGCTCACACTCTGTCTGGCCAATGATTCTGCACTTGTACCGCCGCTTTCGCTTGCAAAAGGGTTTTCTCCAATAAATCGGTTCAATAATAAAAGTGCAAAAACCTGCTTATTTAACTCCGCCGGCTCTTGTCTTAGCTGTTCCAGTTTTGCCTGAGAAGCTGATACAATATCTGAAGAAACATCATAGTTCCCGTCTGGCAGAATAATATCAAAACTAATTTCAGGTTTCAACAATTCCCCTTTCATCTTTAAATGGGTCTCGAACGGAATTTTTTGTTTGTATGTATTTCTAATCGTTGGACTCACGGTTCCTAATTGATTTCCTAATAAATCAATTGGCGCTGTCTCTACTTTATAAATTGCCGTAATATTTAAAGTAGCCATTGTTGGCTCACCGTTCCAGGTAATAGAACTTCCTTTTTGGATATCAAATTTTCTACGGATCATATTGAAATTCATTTCATAAGCACCCTCCGTAAATTCATATTTACCTGTTAAAGTTGTTTTTCCCGAAGGATCGATACCGCCTGTAAGCTGTGCCTCACCTTTTAGATTTAAATAATCCCCATTACCTTTATCAATTACCAGAGTCAATTCAGCTTCTTTATCAATTGAAATTTCCACACTGACATCCATTCCTTTTAAGGCAGACTGATTGAGTTTATTCTCCATTTCAACAGTCTGTTTCAGATACAAATTATCTTCATTAACAAACTCTACAATTCCTTCTCTGTCAGCAATTGAAGGATCTGATTGAGGTAAAACGACTGAAAATTTAGTTTCTTCATTTATCTTAATATTTCCTCCAATAACCGGGCTTTCAAGTGTTCCTTTTATGTTCAACTTTGTATCGAGAAACAAGTCCCCATAAAACAAATCATTGTCAGCAGCTTTAGAATTTATAGCCCTGAAATTATCTGCAACAACTGTTAAACCAAAGTTGTAGTTTTTAAAATCCGGAGATTGGATGGTTCCATCAACAGATAATTCATTGTCATTTTCATCAATAAGCGTAAACTTATCAAATGTAATTACGTCATTATTAAAAGTGATTTTCTCCTGATCTGTTTTAAAATAGGAATTGAGCTGCGTAATTCTGAAACCTGCTTCGTTGAAGTTTAACTCGCCACCAATGTTAGGAGCTGAAGTATTTCCGGTAATTTTGAAATTTCCTGATAAAAACCCTTTTCCTTCTGTAACATTCTCCATCGTAAAGCCTTGGATACTTTGAATAGTCAGTTTATTAATGTCCACATCAAAATCTAAGTTTCCGTCATTTATCCCGTAATTTCCAGTTAGTTTAACATCATTTTCCTGACCGCTTAATGTAACATTTGCAGCCAATACATTATTGGTTTTATTATCGACTTTTACTTCAATATTTCCAACAGGCTGACCTCTAAAAGCAAAATCATCTATTTTTAAATCTGATGTAAAGATTGGACTTGTCATTACATTTTCAACAACAGCATTCCCGTTGATTAAACCCTGCATTAGTAATTTATCTTTTTTGACCATATTCATGATGGTCTCAATTTTAAAATTCACAAAATCAACCCGAAGAGGTGCATTATTTTGATTGTCCTGCGATTGAATTTTTAATTCATTTCCGGCATTCTCCAAATAAAATTTATTGATGTAAAGACGTTTGTCGCCAAATTCAACAGCGTTTTCCGGATCGATATTCCATTTGTCATAATTCAGGACAAAATTTTCAGCATCAATTTTAAATATGTTTTTAGAGTCTTCAGCTTTAAATTCTCCGGCAATAAAATACTGCTGTTTTTCTTTTGCATCTTGTACTTCAAGTGCATACGTCAAAATATTGTTTTCAACCTGACCTGATAAACTGGTAAACGGAATTTTTAAAGAACCACTTTCAATTGTAGCTACAGAAATCTGATATTCTAAAGCGCTCTCTTTGGCTTCAATATTAATTTTCCCATCGGAGATTGTATTATTAGCATAGGTAATTCTCGGAATTGTTCCTTTTATTTCTAAGGAATCGGTCACGTTATTATACTTTCCTGTAATTTTTACCGGCTCTAAACCAGTCAATTTCGGAATTAGTTTAAAAAGAATTGGGTCGTTATCTACAGTTAATGTGAAAGCCAAACGCTGTTCATCAGATTCTCCGTTTGCTTTCGGATTTTTTAAATCAATATATTTTGATAGTGATTTTTTTACTGCTGCTGCTAATGTCGTTAGTTTATATTTTCCGTCAACTTCGGCTTTTAAAAACTGAGATGAGATTTTTATGTTATTTCGGCTTTCATCTGAAAATGCAATAACCCGAACAGAGTCCAATACAATTGGTTCTGCCTCTTGTAAAATCTGAACATTCGAAAGAAACACTTTTCCATTTAAAAAATCCGGATTGCTATTGGCTACATCTGCATCAATATTTCCGCGCAATTTCATTGGTCCTGCATGAAGATTCAGTTTTTCTAAATCGGCAATATCTAGGTTTAATTTTAATTTTATTGATGGATATTTCTGTTTTGTATTTCCGCTTGCTGCCAGATTAAAATTCAAATTTGGGTCTTTCATTCCTGATTTTACAGCAAAAGATCCGTTTGCAATATTTCCTTTTAAGGCTAAATCTCTGTAGGTATATTTATTGAAAACCGCTTTCTGAACCAAACCATCCAGTTCTGCCTGAGCAGTTTTTGGATCCAAACCTTTGCCTTTTACTTTCGCTTTAAGCGTAATTTTTCCGATTGAATCATTTTTGATTAATCGGCCTAAATCAAAAGCCTGTAAATAAACAGTTGCATCGTATTTCTCTTGTTTTTTAATGCGCTGATCAAATAAGGCATTAACTTTTGCATTTCCAAAACTGCTGTTTAAAGCCAGATTTGTGTTGAAATTCTGTACAGAACCCTTAAATTTTCCCTGTAAATTAAATTGTGTCGGCAATTGTATATTTTTCGGAATTGTTCCCGACGGCAAGAAAGAATATACATCTTTTGAAGTGCTTGACAATTTCTTAATATCCAAATCGTAATACGCTTTTTGGGCATCAGGCAGTCCGGTTATTTTTCCCGAAAGGGAAACCCTGGTGGTTCCAATTCCGCTCATTTCAAACAAAGCAATGTTCAGGTTTTTTATTTTTCCATTTAAACGTGTATTGAGATATAAAACTGCGTTTGGATTATCCTTAAACGGATTTGTGTTTTGTAAATCGGGTGCAAACAATAAAACATCCTTTAAGCCAACTTTTGAATCTTTCAGGTTGGCATCCACGGAAAGGTTGGCAAGGTCTTTTTGTAATGATGCAATTGAGGAATATGTTAACTTTATTTTATTTTGTAAAAGTGTTTGAGGAGTTCTTACATATAAATTATCCAGCGTAGCCTTTTTAGGTCCGTAAAAGAAATCGGTTTTTAATGACTGAATATTTAATCCACGTTTTTCATTTGCGGCAAGCGATTTTATATTTCCGGAAATTGTATCGTTTCCATAATATAATTTTTCTGCTTTAAGATTAAATTTGCTCAAATCTAAATGACTGTAATCAATACCTTTTTGAGTTGGTTTTGATTGCATATCATCAAATTTAAAAGCGATATTTTGAATATCGACATCCTTTAATCTTAATTTCCAGCCCGTTTGTTTGATTGATGTAGAATCCAAACTTGGAGCTTTCATTTCTTTGTCTTTTGTCCCTAATCTTAAATTACCTTTTAGATTTTTTAACTCGAAAGAATCAAAATCCAAAAGCTGTTTATTCAGGTCGATTTCATTAACTGTTAAATCTAAATTTCCGAGTTTTATTCCTGAATCTAATTTTGAATCTTTATTGTCATAAGAAACATCAATTTTTGACAAACTGATTTTATCTAATTTTAATTTAAAATCTTTCCTCTTGGAAATAGTATCTGCAGTTTCAACAGAGACTTCAGCAATTTTCTCTACAGCATCCTGATCTAAGACTAATTTCAATCCGTTTAAATTAATATTCGGAATATCAAAATTCATTTTATCCAATTCGAATTTATTGAATTTAGTATCAAAATGGTCCAATTTTACTTTTACATCATTTTTAGTAAAATCATCCTTAAATTTAAAATTGATATTATCAAGATTTACTTTTACTACCGAAATTTTAAAAGGTTTGCTGTTTGGATCTTTTGGTTCATTCGAATCAAATGCTTTTATAATGTAATCGAAATTAAAAACACCCTCTTTATTTCTGGAAATATTAGCAGTGGTATTTTCTAATGAAACCGAATTGATTTCGAGTTCGCTGTTTATCAATTTAAATAAATCGACATCAACCTCTAAACGTTTCCCCGCCAGCAATGTGTCTTTTTTTTGATCTTCAAAATAAAAACCTTCCAGCACTACATCTTTTGGAAATTTGATCGAAATATGATCTAACGCAACTTTAGTCTTTATTTTTTTATGCAGGTAAGTTATAGCTTTATCCTTAGCATAATTTTGTATAGATGGGATTTGAATTAAAATGGTAAGTAATAATAATATTGCAATAATTGAACCCACGAACCAAAGAAAGATACGCAGTGTTTTTTTTAGAAAATGAATGGACTTTTTATTCATATGCCAATAAACACATTAGTTAAATGCTTAATTATAAAGATGTATTAATCAACATACAAAATTGTATTTTTTTAGCTTTAACAACTTATATAATTACCTGTAATTATTCTAAAATTTCACTGTACAGTAGTTAATTTTTGAATTCGTTTAGGCAATGTTAAAGCTCATTCAACTAAAATTTAAAGTTTGGATTTTTTTTACCTAACAAATCTATTCTGTGCTGAAGTTTGGCCAGGAATTTCTGATGTTGTTCAGATTCCGGATTAAAGCTTCGATGTCTAAGGCTTTTTTGAATTTCCTCGACTTCCTGCATTAAGGAAATACTCTCTTCTGATATATAATTTTCACTGAATTTATGCCAGATAAAACTAATTGCGACCTGATTTGGATGTAACATATCCTCAGTATAAAAACGATAATCACGTAATTCATCAATCATGATTTCGTAGGAAGGAAAATAGTTGATTGCTGATGATGGCTGAGTGTTAATGGTTTTGTGGAGAGCTGTAAACAAATGGGATTTACTCAGTTGATTTTCTATAAAACCATCTTTTATATGTCGAACGGGTGAAATAGTAAAGATAAAATTGATCATTGGATTTAAACTCCAGATTAAATTAATTGTATTCTGGATACTTTGGTGAATAAGGTCAACAGACAATAACTCTTTTAAAAATTGTTTTTGTGGCACTTTATGGCAGTTGGCAACAATTTCGTCGTTTTCAATATTTCTGTAAACCCAGGAAGTCCCGTAGGTAATAATAATATGAGATGCATCTATCAAATGTTTATGAGTAACTTCAATAGCTTTATTTAACGTTTCTAATAACTCTTCCCTGTCAGAATTGCTCAAATCAGAATGTACTTCATAGCAATGCCATTGCTCGTTATGAAAAAAAACATCTTTTTCAGTAAACCATTTTTTTTGAACTGTTCTTTCGATTAGTTTCTCAATCGAAACCGAATTAAAAATAATCCCAAACGGATTGGTTACATTTTGAAATTTAAAATAATCGAATTTTTCGGCCATGTTTTCAGCAAAACAAGAACCAATAGAAATTATCCTGGAATTATAATCAATTGGATTATTGGTTTTATTAAGCGGTATTTGGGTTCTGAATTGCATGATTAATAATTTCTCGTAAATTTCGTTAATTTATAGAAATAAAAAAAGCCAAATTAATTGGCTTTAATTCTCATAAATTTTTAATACACTATTTTTAGTAGAAAAATTCAGTAACACCCGGTACATCGGATCCTTCGTCAACCTCTTTAACAGGGTATCCGTTCTCATTATATGTATAAGTACTGTTTATCCATAAATCATCTTCTGAGATATCTTTATCTGTCAACATATTGTGATTAACTCCTTCGGCTTCTCCATCTTCAAATGCAAGTTTATCAAAACCCACTATATTTTTTAAAGGATTATTTTTTGAGTCATAAGTATATTTATGCCCCCAGCCTTTATCATCTATAATTTCACTTACTTCACCATTTACAAATTTAATTGTAGCAGTATCTCCTTTAAGAGTTTGAGATTTACTATCTCCAGAATAGGACACTGCTGTAACTGTACCATTTGCATTATAGGTATAAACTTCTTTACTTCCCCAATTAATTTCTGGATCAACTCTTAGAAAAGTTGTCAGCTTCCCATCCTTATATTCATAGGTATTAATTTGTTCAACTTCTCCATTAGGATACTTATATTCAATTTTTGTAATTAAATCACCATCATAAGTAAAATAACGATTAAACTCGTCCCCATCTGTTATACTTACAATTTTATTACCATCGTATTTGTAGATTGTTGTAATTTTTTCTCCATCAGGATCAGTCTTAACTGTTTTTTTTAATAGTACTGTACCGCTATCCGAATTTGATGATGAATCATCACTTGAACAAGAAGTTAGTGCAAAAACCAAAGCACCGAAAAAGCATAAAATTTTTTTCATTTTTAATAAATTAGGTATATTAATATTTCCTACAAATTAACTATAATCAAAAACAAAAACCTACCTGTTTTAAACAGTAAAAAAGCCAATATTATAGAGTGGCATAAAATAGTTTACAACTATCTAAATTTCAAAGTACTAATAAAATAATTAAATTACCCCAACAATCCATTCAATTTAAAAAACAGTATAACTACGCAGGTCTTTTCTGAATAACATAATGTGATTTATTGAATAATAATTAAAAGACCGATACCTTTAGAGATATAAATGAATCCTGCTTCCAATTAAAGCAACTACTACAAGTAATATAATTTCCTTTTTTATTTTTTACCTTAATCGATCTTATAAAGCCAATCATTCACTATTTTTACACTCCATAAATCAGAGCTCACTCATGAACTTATTATACTCTTACATCATCAAACATAAAATGTTATTATTTTTCGCTTTGATAATGGCTACAATCAACATCTGTTTCAGTTTATCTGATTCTATTATTACCGGTAAATTAATGCAGGATTGCGGTGTTGGACTTGCAAAATACAAAGGAAATGAAATGGCCTTTATAAAATCACTGTCTTTCTGGCTTGGACTTTCTCTTGGAGCTGCAATGATTTCGAGGATTACCAAAAACTTTCAGGATTATTTTACTAATGTGGTCATCCAACGAAGCGGAGCTCAAATGTATACAGATGGTATCAAAAAATCTCTTGATTTGCCGTACGCTGAATTTGAAGATCAACGCAGTGGCGAAACCTTAAGTAAATTAACTAAAGTGCGCTCAGATTCTGAAAAGTTAATTACACTTTCGATTTCCTTAATTTTTCAAACTATCATCGGATTTATATTCGTAATCGTGTATATCGCCCGAATTGACTATCGAATTTCGATTATATTTTTAGTTACGGCTCCTATCATTGCTTTAGTAAGTTCGTATTTAGGAAAAAAAATAAAAATAGTATCCCGAAAAATTGTAAACCAAACCAATGCATTGGCGGGGTCTACCACTGAAAGCTTACGAAATATCGAACTGGTAAAAAGTTTGGGACTTACGTATCAGGAAGAAAAACGTCTGAACCTAAATACCTTTAAAATTTTACAGTTTGAATTGCAGAAAGTCCGTTTTATCAGAAGTTTGAGTTTTATTCAGGGAACGACAGTTCATTTTTTAAGAACCTGTGTCGTTTTTACTTTATATTATTTCTTGTTTGGAGATAAAATTATTATAGGTGATTTGCTAACGATGGTCTTTTTTACTTTCTTCATTTTTGGACCTTTACAGGAATTAGGGAATTTTATTATCACTTTAAATGAAACTAAGGTATCAATGGAAAATTTCAAAACCTTATTGAGTGCACCGAAAGAATACCGTCCTAAGAATCCTAAACATGTTGGTGCGATTCAGTCATTACATTTTACTAATGTTAGCTTTCAGCATAAGACAGCAAAATTTAAGGCAGTCGAGAATATTACTTTCGACATAAAACAAGGAGAAACAGTTGCATTTGTTGGGCCGTCAGGTTCCGGAAAAACCACTTTAGTCAAACTATTAGTTGGATTATATACCCCTGCAGAAGGAAATGTTATGTATAACAATATTGATTCAACCGAAATTGATTTATTGGATTTAAGAAAACAATTAGGTTTTGTAACGCAGGACGCACAATTGTTTTCCGGTACAATCCGGGAAAACTTATTATTTGTAAAACCAAATGCAACAGATGAGGATTTGCATGATGCCTTAAAAAGAGCAAGCTGTGAGAAATTACTAATACGTGCAGAAGACGGATTAAACACCACAATTGGTGAAGGCGGGATTAAGGTTTCCGGTGGTGAAAAACAACGCTTATCAATTGCCCGTGCTATTTTGAGAAATCCAAACTTGTTGATTTTTGATGAAGCAACTTCTGCATTGGATTCTATTACCGAAGAAGAAATTAATGCCACAATCCGAAATATCTCAGACAAAAACCGAATCACCGTTTTAATCGCCCACCGTTTATCTACCGTAATGCATGCTGATAAAATATTTGTATTAGAACAAGGAAAAATTATCGAGCAAGGAAAACATGAAGATTTAATTCTTGAAAAAGGTTTGTATTATGCTATGTGGCGCCAGCAAATTGGAGAACGTAAATAATTTATTTAAAAAAGCCCTTTCCAAATACTGAAAGGGCTTATGTTTTATAATTTTGTTTTTCAATTAATAAGTGTACTCGTAAGTTTCATCACCTTGTACTGATTTAATCAAATAGTTATCACTATTATAGGTGTTTTCATAAGTAAATGTACCTGTAGTAACTTCTCCTGTTTTTTCTGTTATTTTGGTTATATTATTAACTGAATTGGCATCTTTATCAAAAACACCTGAATCTAATAACAACGTGTAACCTGTTATACTTTTAAACGGATTATTTTTAGTGTCATACTCAACTGTATTCACAAAATCGTTAAACTCTGCTTTGATTATATTACCATTAACATCTAAAGTTAGTATACTGCTTGAATCCTGTATTTCTTGCTGTGTTTTTGGGTTAATTGAAACTGTAATAGTCGAAATTGTTCCATTTGGATTGTATGTATAAATCCTTCTTCTGTTTGATTCGCTTTCTGATGAAGTTTCCAAAAAGGATTTTAATTTATTGTTTTCATACGTAAAAGTTGTAGTCTTTGAATATTCTTCACCCTCATTAATTTCAGTATGAATTGCTTTTGTTATCAGATTTCCGGTATAAGTAAAGACTGTTTTCGAGCCGTCTTCATAGTTTAAGCTATCTATTTTGTTTCCATCGTAGGAATATATTATCGTACTGTTTTCTCCAGGCTGAGAACCATACGTATAGATCTCAGTTTTAGGTAAAAGTGATTTTTCTTCAGAAGAATCTTCATTGTTACAAGAAGTAAGTGCCAGAGTCAAAGCACCAAATAAGCATAAAATTCTTTTCATTTAAGTTGGTTTTATTTATTAAAAATTTCCTACAAATAAAGTAAAATCAAAACACAAAACCTATCCATTCTAAAATAAAAACCCAAAAAAGTGCTATCTTTTTTGGGTTTTTATCATTTGTAATTATCAAAAATACAAAGCTATTTCACAAACTCAACTGCCTTAGCCAGAGCCTCCACAATCCCAGCAGATTTTTTACCCTTTCCGGAAGCGAAGAAAGGCTGTCCTCCTCCATTTCCTTCAATATATTTTCCTAATTCTTTTATCACTGCATTTGCATTTAAGCTTTTTGCAGCAACTAATTCTTTTGAGATATAACAGTGAATATTTGGCAGGCCATCTTCAATAGAAGCTAAAAATACAAATGAATCAGATTTTGAGCTTCCTAAAGCCGAAGCAAGGTCTTTAGTCGATGCCATGCTCAAATCAACTTGTTTGGCAAGGAAATTTACACCGTTTATTTCCTGGAAATCTTTCTCTAGTTCTGATTTTAAAGCATTTACTTTTTCTTTCAATAATTGCTCAATTTGCTTTTTCAACTTTACATTATCATCCTGCAAAGAAGCCACCGATTTTAAAACATCCTGTGGATTCTTTAATGTTTCTTTTATTTCAGATAAAGTATTCTCCTGATTTTGATAGAAGTCTTTTACTGCATCACCGGTAATCGCTTCAATACGACGAATTCCAGCCGCTACTGCACCTTCAGAAATGATTTTAAAATGCCAGATTTCTGCCGTATTTTTCACGTGAATTCCACCACAAAGTTCCTTGCTTTCACCAAATTCAATCATTCGAACATTATCTCCGTATTTTTCGCCAAACAAAGCCATTGCCCCTTTGTCTAATGCTTCTTTAATCGGAATATTTCTGTGTTCTGTCAATTGCAATTGTGCTTCAATTTGAGTATTGACACTTGCTTCAACCTGGCGTAATTCTTCATCAGAAACTTTAGAAAAATGCGAAAAGTCAAAACGCAAATAGTTTGGATTTACCAATGACCCTTTTTGCTCTACGTGAGTTCCAAGAAGGTTTCTCAAAGCCAAATGCATTAAATGCGTAGCAGAGTGATTTTTAGAAGTCGAATTTCTTAAATCGGTATTTACTTTTGCTGTAAAACCTGCTTCGATATTCTCTGGCAATTGTTTTGCAAAATGTAAAATCAAATTATTCTCTTTTTTAGTGTCAATAATTTCGATTGTTTCGTTTGCAGAAACCAATGTTCCTTTATCACCAACCTGCCCTCCGCCTTCTGGATAGAACGGTGTATTGTCTAAAACAATTTGGTACAGAATTCCGTCTTTCTTAGAATCCACTTTACGGATTCTGGTAATTTTTACTTCGTTTTCAACTTGATCATAACCTACGAAAGTTTCCACATTTCCAGGAATTAAAACCGACCAGTCTTCTGTCGAAACTTCAGATGCAGCGCGTGAACGATTTTTTTGTTCCTGCATTGAAGCATCAAATTCTGCTTCGTTGAAAGACATATTTTTTTCCTTCAAAATCAAAGCAGTCAAATCTTTAGGAAAACCAAAAGTATCATACAATTCAAAGGCTTTTGCTCCTGAAACTTCTGAACCTGTAGTTTGTGCAATTACATTATCTAACAATTGTAATCCCTGATCTAAAGTTCGTAAGAAAGAAGCTTCTTCTTCACGAATTACATTGGTAACCAATTGTTGCTGCGATTTTATTTCCGGGAAAAATTCTCCCATTTGGTTTGCCAAAACTTCTACCAATTTATTGATAAAAGGTTCTTTCGTATTTAAGAACGTAAATCCGTAACGAATCGCACGGCGTAAAATTCTGCGAATCACATAGCCTGCTCCAGTATTTGATGGCAGCTGTCCGTCCGCAATGGCAAATGCCACCGCACGAACGTGATCAACCACAACACGAATAGCAATGTTAGTTTTATTTTGTTCTTCTGAGATGTTTTTAACCTCATCAGATGTATATTTTAAACCAGTAATTTGTTCCAACTTTTCGATAAGCGGGGTAAAAACATCCGTGTCATAATTTGATGTTTTTCCTTGCAAAGCCATACACAAACGCTCAAATCCCATTCCGGTATCTACGTGTTGTGCTGGAAGTTTCTCCAATGAACCATCAGCTTTACGGTTGAATTCCATGAATACATTATTCCAGATTTCAACTACTTGCGGGTGATCGTTGTTTACCAGACTTTTACCCGAAACTTGCGCTTTTTCTTCTTCAGAACGTAAATCAACGTGAATTTCAGAACAAGGTCCGCATGGCCCTTGATCACCCATTTCCCAGAAATTATCTTTTTTGTTTCCAAGAATAATTCGGTCTTCATCAATTAATGTCTTCCAAATATCCCAGGCTTCCTGATCAAACGGAACATTATCTTCTTTACTTCCTTCAAAAACAGAAACATAAAGATTTTCCTTTGGAATTTTATACACTTCTGTCAATAAAGCCCATGCCCAGTTAATGGCTTCCTTTTTGAAATAATCGCCAAAAGACCAGTTACCCAACATCTCAAACATAGTATGGTGATAGGTATCAAAACCTACATCTTCAAGATCATTATGTTTTCCTGAAACACGAAGACATTTTTGCGTATCGGCTATTCTTTTGCTTTTTGGAGTTCCGTTTCCTAAAAAATATTCTTTAAACTGGGCCATTCCCGAGTTATTGAACATAAGAGTTGGATCGTCCTTAAGAACGATTGGAGCAGAAGGAACAATTAAATGTCCGTTGCTTTTAAAAAAATCCAGAAATTGTTTACGTACGTCTTGTGATTTCATATTTTAATTAAGAAATGTATCAGTTTATTAATGTGCCAATCGATAATGTGGTAATTTGATAATGTGTCAATTAAATAATTCTATTTAAAATTTATCTCTCTTCTACAATAAATTATCCAATTCATGCATTATCTAATTGACTCAATTATCTAATTATCTAATTGTTTTTACTTGAAAAAAGCCGGGAACAACTCAAACATTTTATTAAATTTGTCCGACTAACTCTTTTACAAGCTGCAAAAATAGGGTATTTTAAAATATGGCGAAAGTAAAATATTATTACGACTCAGAAAATCTGGCTTATACAAAAATAAAAACCAAAAAAAGAATCAAATTTGGTTATGCTTTACTGTTTTTAGTGGCTTCAGCACTATTCGGATTTTTAGTATTTGTACTTTTAATAAATACTCCTTATTTTGAAACCCCAAAAGACCGGTTTCAGGCACGCGAAATTGAAAATTTAAAATTACAGTATGCCCTTCTAAACAAAAGAATGGATGAAATTGATAATGTAACTGAAACATTAGAAGACAGGGATAATAATATTTACAGGGCATATTTCAATAAAAACGCAATCCCGGATTCTATTAGAAAATCAGGGTTCAGGGGCAACGACAGATATAAAAATCTGGAAGGATATAATAATTCGCAATTGGTAATAAATACAACCAAACGAATTGACCAGCTTTCAAAACAATTGGCCATTCAATCACAATCATTAGATCAAATTTTGAAGCTGGCCAGTACAAAAAAGAATTTATTGTTGGCGATTCCTGCCATTCAGCCAGTTCAAAATGAAAACTTAAAACGTATGGCTTCCGGTTTTGGATATCGAATCGATCCTTTCACGAAAGTACGGAAAATGCATAATGGGATGGATTTTACGGCTAATACAGGCTCACCAATTTATGCCACCGGTGATGGCGTTGTGGCAAGAGCTGACAATTCGGCATCAGGCTTTGGCAACCATATTGTCATCAGGCATGGTTTTGGATATGAAAGTTTGTATGCCCATTTAAGCAAATACAATTGCAGACCCGGACAACGTGTCAAACGCGGGGATGTTATAGGCTATGTAGGAAGTACCGGAAGATCTGAAGGCCCACATTGCCATTATGAAGTTCATAAGGACGGAAAAGTAGTAAATCCGCTGAATTTTTATTATGGAAATATATCTGCAGAAGAATATGTTGCAATTTCACATTTGGCTAATCAGGAAAACCAATCATTAGATTAATCCTGCAAAATGTAGTAAGTTTGAATAAAATAGAAAAATAAAGATCATGCATATTGAGCTTTCTAAAGATAAAAGATATTACAGCATTGGCGAAGTAGCCAAAGCTTTTAATGTCAATGCATCCTTGATACGATTTTGGGACAGTGAATTTGATATTTTAAAACCAAAAAAGAATGCCAAAGGCAACAGAATGTTTACTCCTGATGATATAACAAACCTGCAATTGATCTATCATTTGGTAAAAGAGCGCGGTTTTACGCTTGAAGGAGCCAAAACACATTTAAAAGAAGGGCAAAAGAAAACATTAGATAAATTCGAAATAATACGTAAATTAGAGACCATAAAAGCACAATTGACAGATATAAAAAACGAATTGTAATTATAAACTAAAACAAACTTTAAAATAAACAGACATGAAAAAATGGTTAATCCCCGTAGGAATTATTGTAGCACTTATTGCTATTATCGCATTTTGGTCAATTGGAATTAAAAATACGGCCTTACAACACAGTCAGGCTGTCAGTAAGGATTGGGGAAATGTTCAAACAGCTTACCAAAGACGTAATGACCTTATTGGAAATTTAGTAAACACAGTAAAGGGAGCAGCAGATTTTGAAAAATCAACTTTAACGGCTGTCATTGAAGCACGTGCCAAAGCAACATCTGTAACCATCGATCCTGCAAATGTTACTCCGGAACAATTAGCGCAATTCAATCAGGCACAAAGCGGCGTATCTTCATCATTATCAAGATTATTGGTTTCTGTAGAACAGTACCCAACTTTAAAAGCAAACGAGAACTTTTTAAAGCTCCAGGATGAACTGGCCAGTACTGAAAATCAAATATTAACAGCAAGAACCCGTTTTAACGAAACTGTTCAGGTCTATAATAGCTACGTTTTAAAAATACCAAACAACTGGTTCCTGAGCGAATACAAAGAAAAACCATATTTCGAAGCTTCTACAGGTGCAGATAAACCGGTTGAAGTAAAATTCTAAGTTAGATTTTTAGATTACCAGACTTCTTAGAATCTAAGATTAGTCTAAAAATCTCAGATCTAATATCTAAATTCTAAAAATAATTTCAAATGTCAAAAGTAGAAGAATTTTTATCCAAAGAAGATGAACAGGCAATTGTTGAAGCTATTCGTATGGCTGAAAAAAACACTTCTGGCGAAATTAGGGTACATATAGAGAAAACAGCTTCTAAAGCTCCTTTTGACAGGGCTTTAGAAGTTTTTTATGAATTAAAAATGAATGAAACCCAACTTCAAAATGGGGTTTTATTTTACTTTGCAGTCGAAGATCATAGCTTTGCAATTTGTGGTGACAAAGGCATAAATGATGTTGTTGCACCTGATTTTTGGGATTGTACCAAAGATAAAATGACAGAGCAATTTAAATTGGGAAACTTTAAACAAGGAATTGTAGACGGAATTTTAAATGCCGGAGAACAATTAAAGAAGAACTTTCCGTGGTCTGAGGATGACACCAACGAATTATCTAACGAAATATCAAAAGGATAAATAATAATGAAAATTTCAAAAAATAAAATCTCAAATTCCAACAGAATTTTTCAGTTTACCTTCTTGTTTGTTGCGTTATTTATCTGTAACACTATTTTTGCTCAATTTGAGATTCCTAAAATACCCGCTAAACAAACTTCGGTTTACGATTATGCCAATGTCTTAAGTGCTTCTGAAAAAACGCAGCTGGAAGAAAAACTAGTTCGTTATTCAGATTCCACAACAACTCAAATTGTTGTCATAACAATAGAAAGTTTAAAAGGTGAAGATGTAAGTCAACTAGCCACAAAATGGGGACAAACCTGGGGAATTGGCGGAACAAAACAAGACGACAACGGTGTCATTATTTTATTGGCTAAAGCCGAAAAGAAAATTGCCATTAATCCAGGATACGGTATTGAAGATCGTCTGACTGCCGGAATTGGCGGAACCATAATTAGAAATATTATTATTCCTGAGTTTAAGGCTGGCAGTTTTTACAACGGGCTTGACAAAGGAACTGATGCCATAATTGATGTTTTTAAAGGAAAGTTTAAGGGCGAACGCAAGCAACCCAAAGGAAAAGATTTTCCAATACTCCCTTTTATTGTTATTATTGTAATTGTATTAATTTTACTGTCTCGAAATAAAAGAGGCGGTGGAGGAAATTCAGGCAACAATAACGGTGGCGGTCCTAGTCTGATGGATGTCATTCTTCTAAGTAGTCTTGGCAGAAGCAGCGGAGGCGGATTTGGAGGTTTCGGCGGAGGATCATCAGGAGGTGGTTTTGGCGGAGGCGGTGGTTTCGGTGGCGGATTTGGCGGTGGCGGATTCTCTGGTGGAGGCTCAAGCGGAAGCTGGTAGTTTTTTGTTTCAGGTTCATGTTATATTTGTGTTTCAGGTTTCAAAATCTATAATTCAGAATTAATAAATTTACAATCCATTAGATGTTATCACATAAAGCAAAATACGCCCTTAAGGCCTTACTTTATTTAGCAGAACAAGACGAAAATCACATTTCTAAGACTATAGAAATTGCTGATGGCGCCAATATTCCTAAAAAATTTTTAGAACAGATTTTGCTGGATCTAAAACGAGGACGTTTTGTAAGCAGCAAACAGGGAAAGTTTGGTGGATATTATCTAATAAAATCTAAATATGACATTACTCTGGCAGAAATTCACCGTTTATTTGATGGTGCAATTGCGCTTTTGCCATGCGCATCCTTGAATTTTTATGAACCCTGTGCAGATTGTAAAACAGAGGAGGAATGCAGTCTGCGTCACGGTTTAATGCTTATTCGGGATGAGACTTTAAAGGCTATGCAAAACATTACAATCGCTTCCCTAATAAAAAAATAAAAAAATATTTTTTAAATTCTACTATATTTATAGAACTTGTGTATATTTGCCAAAAATAAATAACAAATATTTACAAAATTTAAACCATGAAAGTAAAATTAAGTAAGTCAGGAGTAACTAATAATCTTTTTCAGAAAAATGAAAATAAAAACTTCACAGCTGTGAAAAAGAACATTTATATGATGTGTATGTGCTGGTAAAAAAAATTTAATTTAAATTCTACTAATCACATATACTTAATATAAAATGAAAAATTCAATAAAAAATATATTTACAATATTATCCATTTTAAGCTTTTCAATATCATTTGCACAAAACATTGAAGGCACTATTACAACCTCAGAAAATATTCCTCTAGAAGCAGTCAATGTAGTTATAAAAGGAACAACATTCAGCACAACTACTGATTCAAGCGGAAAATTCTCCATAGATACAAGAGGAAAACTTCCAGTAACACTTTTAGCCCAATATGTAGGTTACAAAACAGCAGAAATAGAAATTACTTCATTACCAATACCTTTATTACAAATACCCCTTAAGGAAGAAAATGAACTTATAGAGGTTGTCGTGTCTTCAAGACGCCGAATAGAAAAAGTTCAGGATATTCCAATTGCTGTTTCGGTTATTACAGGAAAACAGGCGGAACAGACAGGAGCCTTTAATGTAAACCGTATTAAAGAACTGGTGCCCTCTGTACAATTATACTCTTCAAACCCTAGGAATACTGGAATTAACATTCGAAGTCTTGGTTCGCCATTCGGACTTACCAATGACGGTATCGATCCTGGGGTAGGTTTCTATGTAGATGGCGTTTATTATGCACGTCCGGCTGCAACAACCTTAGATTTCATTGACGTAGAGCAAATCGAGGTTTTACGAGGCCCACAAGGTTCATTGTTTGGTAAAAACACAACTTCGGGTGCTTTTAATATTACAACCCGTAAACCAAGTTTTACTTCGGGTGCTGATTTTGAAGTGAGCTACGGAAATTATGCATTCCTTCAGGCAAAAGCCTCGGTTACTGGGGCTTTAGGCACAAAAATAGCAGGCCGCTTATCTTTTTCAGGAACGCAACGTGATGGATTAATTGACAATATTGCAACCGGGAGAGCTACAAACACTTTAAACAATCAGGGAATAAGAGGACAATTACTTTATACTCCATCAGAAAATACAAATATTATACTTGCTGCCGATATTACGACACAACGTCCTGATGGATATGCACAAGTTGTAGCGGGCGTCGCCCCAACACAAAGAGCGGCTTACAGACAATTTGATGCCATTATTGCCGATTTAAACTATCAACTGCCAAGCAGAAATGCATTTGACCGCAAAATTGACCAGGATACGCCATGGAGATCAGGACAAGATATGGGAGGTGTTTCTTTAAATGTGGATACTAAAATTGGAGGCGGAACTTTAACCTCAACAACAGCGTGGCGTTTTTGGAATTGGGATCCATCAAACGACAGGGATTTTACAGGCCTGCAGGTTTTGGCTAAATCACAAAACCCAACAAGACAAACACAAATAACACAAGAAGTTCGTTATGCAGGGCAGCTTACCTCTAAAATTAGCGGTGTTGCAGGTGTATTCTTCATAGACCAGACCTCTCAAACTGATGGCACAGAAGAATCAGGAAGCGCACAATGGAGATTCTCTCAAAGCACTACTAGCAACTTGTGGCAAACAACAGGACTTTTTGAAGGATACGGAATCAAAACCGATGCAAGAATCAGGGCTTCAAGTGCTGCAGTATTTGGACAATTAGACTGGGCTATTACAGAACGTTTGCACATATTACCAGGTTTAAGATATAATTTTGATAAGAAAGAAGCTAATTATTCACGTACTACTTATGGAGGGCTTCAGACAAATGACCCAAACTTAATAGCACTGAAAAAACTTGTTTATACCGATCAGTCCTTTAAATCAGATACTGATGATACCGATTTTTCAGGAAATGTAACCGTTTCTTATAAAGCTTCTGAAAAGATTAATGCTTACGCGACTTTTGCAAAGAGCTACAAACCGGTTGGGGTAAATGTAGCAGGTTTGCCTACTCTTGCAGGTCAGCCAATTCTTGAACTTGCCGTAATTAAACCAGAAGAAGTAAATCATTATGAAGTGGGAGTAAAAACTTCTCCTTTTAAAAATTCAATATTCAACGTGACATTTTTTAATACAGATATTAAAGATTTTCAAACAAATGTTCAGGCTGCTGAATTGGGTGTAAACCGAGGTTATCTTGCAAACGCTGACAAAGTACGTGTAAGAGGTGCTGAATTAGATGCCAGCTTTGTTTTTAGTCAGCACTTAACGGTAAATGCTGCTGCAACTTATACTGATGGTAAATACGTTAAATTTACAAACGCACCGCTTCCATTAGAAGAAACCGGAGCTCCTGTAGCCTTTAAAGATGTTTCAGGTACAGATTTACCTGGTGCTTCAAGATGGGCAGGATCTTTAGGAGGAGAGCTTTCTGATAATGCAAAATTCTTCGGAAATGCAGGTAAAATTTTCTTAGCAATAGATTCTTACGCTCGTTCTGAGTTTTCTTCCAGCCCTTCGGCTTCAAAATATTTAGTGGTTCCTGGTTATGCTATTTTTAATGCCCGTCTAGGTTTCCGTGCATCTCACGGTTTGTCAGTTCATTTCTGGGGTCGCAACCTTTTAGATAAAAACTATTATGAGCAATTATTACCAGCTGGTGGAAACTCAGGACAATACGCTGCAGTACTAGGTGATCAAAGAACTTACGGCGTTACTTTAAAATATTCACTGTAATAAAATAAGTATAGTTAGTTTGGTTAAATGTGATACGTTTTAATAAGCGTATCCCATTTTTTATAATTTAAAGCATCATAAATCACAAAATAAGCCTTAAACCAAATTTAAAAATCGCAATACTTTTCAAAAAACCAACTCTCCTTTGTATATATTCGCAGCCTGAATTTATACAACATAATGAAATTTATCCGATTCCTTTTCTCTTTAACACTTTTGAGTCAGCTTTCTATTGCTCAGGAC
The DNA here is from genome assembly GCA_965650235.1 of uncultured Flavobacterium sp. Classification (GTDB taxonomy): domain Bacteria; phylum Bacteroidota; class Bacteroidia; order Flavobacteriales; family Flavobacteriaceae; genus Flavobacterium. Next base: position 28,277 of record CBFGNY010000007.1, read on the forward strand.
AAAAAAAATATTGAACAGCAAACCTTAAGCTGGATTCGATATTATAATATTTTGCCAATAAATGAGAAATGGTCATTAAATTCAGAATTTGACAATCGTAGTTTTGTCAACCCAATTCATGAAAATTTATGGGTTTTAAGGATTCAGGGAAGATATCGCGCTAATCAAAATATTGAATTAGGTGGTGGATTTGCTTACTTTAGTGTAAATACTCAAACACCTCTTGCTGATCTTGATTTTTCAATTCCTGAATATCGAGGCCAGCAGGATATTACTTTTATAAATGATATCGCAAAAATCACCTTTAATAATCGTTTTCAGCTTGAAGAACGCTTTATACAAAAAGCAGATAAAACAGGATTATTAAATGAGTTTTCTTTTTCTTTCCGATTCAGATATCGTCTGCAATCTACTTTTACACTTTGGGAAAAAGAAAAAAGAAACTTAAAAGGCGTTATTTCTGATGAAATTCTATTTAACTTCGGAAAAGACAATAAAAAAAACACTTTTGACCAAAACCGAATTTACGCTGCATTGCGCTATAATTTTAACCCAAATATTGGTTTAGAATTAGGCTATTTAAAAAGCTTTCAAAGGCGGGCAAGCGGTGTCGATTTTTATGATCGTGATATTATACGTTTTACTGTTTATCATAAAATTAACCGTACGTTTTAGGTTTAAAAAAAACCGAAATCAAATTGTAAATATGATTTCGGTCATTCGCTTTCAGCCTTTCAGCTTGGTCATTTTATCTTTTAAAAAACTACCCTCTTCTTCTGTCTCCTTTTTCTGATCCTGTAAAATTTCCGATTTTATAGGCCAACGAAAACATTACATATCGTCTTAAAACTGTATTCTCTTCATCACGGATTGAAGTTGCGGAGATTGTTCTGGTTGCACTAAGATTTTGATTTAAAACATCATAAACTTTTACTTTAGCATATAATTTTTTATCCAAAAAACCATAAGATAAACTAGTATTCCACAAATAAAAGTCTTTTTTGAATTCATCTGAAATATTGGAATTATAAGTGTAGCCAAAATCATTTCCGAAAATTAAATTTCCCGGCCAATATGTTGTTGCCTGAACGTTGATTCTGTGCACCACATTTGAGGTAGCATCTCTTGAATAATTTTCATATTTAGATTGATTGTATGATAAATTATAAGATGGCGCTACTGTTAAAACTTCTCCGTAATCATATGATAAATAAACCTTTGGCGTAATTGAAGTGGATTTTGCATTGTATAAAACGGCATTAGTAAATCCTTTATCAAAGAAATACCCTCCGTTTAAGCCTAATCCATATCTTAAAGTATGTGCGCCCGTCTTGATTTGTTGATTCCAGTTGGCACCTATAGAAGCATTATATACTCCTGAAATATTTACATAGGTAGTCGTTCTTTTTCCACTTTCATCATAAATTGATGTTGACTCGATTGAGTTATTATAATAATCTCCTTTTACATATAAACTGTAGCCGGAACGAGAACGAAAATCGTAATTTCTAAAATTAAAGTTGATACTGTTCTTCTCAACCGGATGCAAATCAGGATTTCCGGTAATCGTATTTAATGGATTGTTAAGATTTACAACTGGCATTAACTGTGTTGCAGAAGGAAGTGCATTTGAATAATCATACTTAAACGATAAGTTTTTAGAACGGCTGAATTTATATCTCAACAGTGCAGTTGCAAAAGGGAGTGCATATTTTTTACTTAAATCTGTAGCATTATTTAAATATAAAGAATGGTTATCAAATTTTATAATTGAAGTTCTGCTGTCTAAATTCAATGTAAATTTATTTTTCTGTAAAGTAACACCCACTTTTGGCGTAACCGAATTTTGTGTTGAACTGGTATAATTACTTAAAGCAAGATTCAAATCAGTATATTCATCAGTTAACGGATTAAAATTAAAAGTTCTTTCATCGTTTGCTGATTTTCTCCAATCGAAATCAGAACCAAATCTGATTCTTAATGAATCTGTTATGGGCTCTGTGTATTCTATATCTGCTGAGTAAGAATCACTGGTCGCATTTCTTTTTGTGTTTTGATTTCTTTCGTCATTAGGTTTGTCGTCCTGATAAAAAATTGTATTAGAAGCATTTATTGCTTCCGAATCACTATTCGTATTATTATTAGAAAAAACAAAACTTAAATTTCTGGATCTCTTTTCAAAAGCTTTATTAAAATTAATAGAATTGGCAAAATTAGTGCTATTACCTTCCGAATCTGAAGTTGAAACACTACTATTTAAAGGATTATTGCTTTCGTCTACGGAAGAACTTGATGATTCTGAATTACTATTTGTTCTGGATTGACTTAGTTTCGGAATAAAAACAATTCTGGTCGTTGGGTCAATTTTATATTCTAATTCAAAGTTCACATTGTTTCCCGTACTTTCATTTCTTGTTTTAGAATCCGCTGCTGTCACAATGTTTCCGGTTGGCAGGAAACTTTGCTCATTGGATTTACTGTCATTTTTATTAACCGTATTAGAAAAATTATAACTTCCCATCGCCAGAAGCTTTTCTGTCCAGTCATCAGAATAATTTAAGCCAACTAAATTTGACTGTGTAATCCCTTTTCCGTTACGTCCTCCGCCGCCAGAATTACCTCTGCTGTTATTTCTGCCACCACCCATACTATCAAAAACATCATCCATTGAAAAGCCTGTTGAATTGATATTATTAGATGCCGCCAGCAGACTTATTTTCTGTTTATTATTAAAATAATTTAAATTGACATTTGCTTCATATCGGTCATCTGTACCGTAACCTCCCATAACTTTTCCGAAATAACCCTTGTTTTTCTTCTCATCAATAGTAATATTGATACTTGAAAAATCCGAGGTTGACTCTTGTTTTGAAAGTTCTTCTTTTTTAGTCTTAAAATCAGAAACCTGTATTTTTTTAATGATATCTGCCGGCAGGTTTTTTAAGGCAATGGCTCCATCTTTATCAAAGAATGTTTTTCCGTTGACCAATACCTGATTAACCTCCCGTCCATTTACTGTGACTTTGCCATCATTATCAACATCAAAGCCCGGCAATTGTTTTAATAAAGTCTCCACATTGGAATCGGGGCGTACTTTATAGGAATTTGCATTAAATTCTAATGTATCTTTTTTAATGGTAATCGGTGCAGCTTCTGTTTTTATCACAACATCATTAAGTGCATTAACACTTTCGATCAAATATATTTTTCCAAAGTCTTTGCTTTCGGTAAGTCCTTTATATTCTTCAAAATACGTTTGATACCCCATATAATTCACCTTTAAAAAAACAGGTTTCTCATATTTCTTGATGTTCATTCTAAAAGCACCATTTTTATCAGTCGTGGCGTATTCGATTACAGTAGAATCTTTAATGGTAGTAAAATAAACGGTAGCCAATTCTAATGGCAATTGTGTATTAACGTCAAGGATAGTCCCTTGAACGGTTATGTCATTTTGGGCATTTACAGCAGAGACAAAAAGAAAAAAAAGCGATAAAAAGGAATAAATTCTGGTCATAAAAGAAATTCTATAAGTTAGTTAAACGGTTAGACCCAAATAAACACAAAAGGTTTAATTGTAGTTTTCACATTTATTCAAATAGCATGCCGTTCAAAAAGGGTATCAAAAAAAAAGTCCCCAAATTTGGGGACTTTCATTCTTATTTTTCTCTAATATAAATATCGATTGGAACTCCAGAAAAATCCCAATTCTCTCTAATTTTATTTTCTAAATATCTCTTATATGGTTCTTTAACGTATTGCGGCATGTTTGCAAAAAACACAAACTGAGGCGTCAAGGTTGGCAATTGCATACAATATTTAATTTTTACATATTTCCCTTTTGTTGCTGGCGGAGGATATGCCTCAATAACCTTCAACATAAATTCATTGAACTTTGAAGTAGGGATTCTTTGTTTTCTGTTTTCAAAAACCTGAACTGTAGCTTCTAACGCTTTTAATAAACGTTGTTTCGTTAAAGCTGAAACGAACAAAATTGGCACATCGGTAAAAGGCATTAATTCTTTTTTGATTTTCTCTTCGTAATCACGGGTTGACATGGTATCTTTTTCTACCAAATCCCATTTGTTTACTAAGATTACAACACCTTTACGGTTTTTCTCGGCCAACCAGAAAATACTCTGATCCTGCCCTTCAAATCCGCGGGTTGCATCAATAACCAAGATACAGATATCGGCATGCTCAATTGCACGAACAGAACGCATTACCGAATAAAACTCTAAATCTTCCTTAACTTTAGCTTTACGACGGATTCCCGCAGTATCCACCAAATTAAATTCAAAACCAAAACGGTCAAATTTGGTATCAATGGCATCACGGGTTGTTCCCGCAATATCGGTAACCATGAAGCGTTCTTTACCAATTAAGGCATTGATAAAACTTGATTTACCAGCATTCGGGCGCCCTACAACTGCAAAACGTGGTAAAACCACTTCTTCCTGAACAGGTTCTGGTTTTACCGGAAAAGATTCGATTAAAGCATCTAATAAATCACCCGTTCCGCTTCCTGAAATACTCGCAAATGTGAAATAATCACCTAACCCAAGGTTATAAAACTCAAGCGCGTCTTTTTCACGCATCGCGTTATCAACCTTATTTACAGCCAATAAAACCGGCTTTGTCACTTTACGCAATAAGCGTGCAACAACATCATCCATTGGTGTAATTCCTTCTTCTACATCAACCACAAAAATAATAACATCAGCCTCGTCGATAGCAAGCTCTACTTGTTTGCGAATTTCACCTTCAAATACGTCATCAGATCCGCGAATATATCCGCCGGTATCAATTACAGAAAACTCTTTTCCGTTCCACTCGCTTTTACCGTAGTTTCTATCTCTGGTAACTCCAGAAACCGAATCTACAATAGCTTCTCTTCTTTGTATCAGCCTATTAAAAAGGGTTGATTTCCCCACATTAGGTCTTCCTACTATCGCAACAATGTTATTCATTTTTTTGAATTTTTGATTTTAAACTTTAGATCTTAGATTTTAGTTCCCTAAAAACCTAATGACTTGGAATCCAAAATGCTTTATTTTAATTTTTTGCAAAGGTAGGTAAAAAAGTGGCTAAGTCGCTAAGTTTCTAAGTACCTAAGATTTTTATGTTTTTTGGGAGCTGTTTCCTGCTATCCGTTTCAATCTTTTGTCCCGCTAAGAAGCGTTACAAAAGGATTTCCACTGCTATCAGGGCTAGGGCTTCTGGGTTATCAATTGACTTATCTCTTCCAAATGTATAACTGAGATTCTTATGGAATGACAATATTGTGTTTCGATTGTACTTATAGTTTGTCATTCCGTAGGAATCTCAACTCAAGGTAATCATATCGTCAGATCGTAAAAATTCTAAATGTTCTTTAAAAATCAATGTTCTTTTTTTAGTTCATATGCGTGAGGGATGGAAGCGGCATCCTTTTGTGGCGGGGTTCGCCACAAAAGATATAGTGTACAGCCCGACCCTTTTCGGGTCACGCCCAAACTATATTACTGATTATATCCAAATCGTTTCAACATATTAGCGTTGCTTCTCCAGTTTTTGTTCACTTTTACAACCAATTCAATATGTATTTGTTTTCCAAAAAATTTTTCTAAATCAGCACGGGCATCTGTACCTACTTTTTTAAGAGCGGCACCTTTATGTCCGATAACAATTCCTTTTTGAGTTTCGCGTTCCACCATAATAATGGAACGGATTCTGATAATATTCTCATCTTCAAAGAATTCTTCTGTTACGATTTCAACCGCATACGGAATCTCTTTACTGTAGTTCAGTAAGATTTTTTCACGAATGGTTTCGTTTACGAAAAAACGCTCCGGTTTGTCTGTTAACTGATCTTTTGGATAATACGCAGGGGATTCCGGCAATAAAGAAATAATTCTGCTGAAAACTTCCGGTACATTAAAATTCTGTAGCGCTGAGATTGGGAAAATTTCTGCATTTGGCACTTTTGCTGTCCAGAAAGCTACTTGTTCTTCTAATTGTTCCTGATTAGAATTGTCAATTTTATTCAGCAACAACAAAACCGGAATTTTAGCATGAATGATTTTATTAAAGAAAGCTTCGTCTTTTAAGTCCTGCTCCCCTATTTCGACCATGTAAACCAGGATATCAGCATCTTCAAAAGCTGATTTTACAAAGTTCATCATCGACTCCTGCATTTCATAAGCCGGTTTAATGATTCCGGGCGTATCCGATAATATAAGTTGAAAATCTTCGCCATTCACGATTCCAAGAATACGGTGGCGTGTTGTTTGTGCTTTTGATGTAATGATCGATAATCTTTCTCCAACAAAGGCGTTCATCAATGTTGATTTTCCAACGTTTGGATTCCCGATGATGTTTACAAAACCTGCTTTATGTGACATTTGTATAGTAATTTATTGTGCAAAGGTAGTCATATCAAGTCAATAGAGAAAATAAAACATTTTTTTAAGTTTTCGTTGGATTTCTAAAAAATGGGCGTATCTTTGCACCCGAAACATCGCGGGATAGAGCAGTAGGCAGCTCGTCGGGCTCATAACCCGAAGGTCACAGGTTCGAGTCCTGTTCCCGCTACTACATGGGACAAAGAAGAAAATTTCTTCTTTGTCCCTTTTTTATTTAAGCCTAATTTTATGTTAATATAGTAGATCAGCCACACAACTAGTTAATTCTAGTGGTTCGAAACTCATTTTCTGAGGTAATTTTCCTTTGCTTATTACAAAATACGGGCTTACATAACCTGTATAATCGTCAGTATGTACGATTGTAGCAGCCGTTTGCCCATTAATCGCCACATTCTGCGAATCAACTGAATTATTATTACACCTTCTCCTGCTGCATCATACGTAAATTGGTGAATCCTTCCGTTGTCGTTAATTCCTGACAAGCGGTCTTTCTTCATCCCAGGTCATTTTTCTGAAACTCTTTTCTTCTGTGTAGCTTGTCGGGTTTCCGTTTCCGTCGTAAATATATTCCCTTGGTTCTTCTGTCTATTACTACTTTTTAAGAATAAAAAAAACTCGCAAATTGCGAGGTCTCTTATTTTGTGGTATTTAGTAGTTTTTCCAAAAACACTTTTTTTATCAATGATCAAATTTGTTTTGCTTTGCCGATTCGCTTTGCAGGCACGGAAAGAATTTCCGCGCTATCGTTTGCTTTGGCTCACGAGCAAGATCCTCGCGGCAGCATGGACATATTCCACAACCTCGCCATCTGGTTTTTGCTATTCAAATAAATTCATTTTAAGTAAACTATCTATATAGTCATTACTTGTCTTACTTAACATGTCAAAATAATAAAATGCGTGTCTTTTTAGGTCCTCCCCAAATTTTTCTGAATTATATAATCTAACCATCCCATTTCCTATAAATTCTTTATCTGTTCCTCGATCAATGACCCATTCCATAGGCGAAACCCGATTAACTGTTTTCATAGCAAAATAACCTCCAAAATTATAGGCTGGTTGATGAAAGTAAGGATGTCCAAATATGCCCAAATTACTTTTTTCTTTTAATTTAAATTTTTCGTTAAGTTTAAATACAATCAAATTAAAATAGGGTGTCTCCCAATCACCATGCTTCATTTCTTTAATCGTTTTGCTATAATTAACCTCAAAACCTATGAAATAGTCTTTTTGAAAATGCTTGTATCTTATTTGAGTTTTTCCATTCTGTAATATCTTGTCGAAACTTTCGAATTTTATTTCCAACAAATGATTATAATAATTTATCCAACCTTCTATATTGTAAAATGGATCATTTATATATACTTTATAATAATCTTCTTCTTTTACAATTTTGTCCTCAAAACAATTAAAATTAGAAATTTCTTTATACGAACTTTCCTCTGCAGACGTCCAGAATTTTTCTTTAGATGAATTCTCAATTTCAATTTCAGCCTCGGTCAGTTTTTCCAATATTTCAGGTTCTCCATTTGTACCGTCGGTTGGAGTGTAATTATAAGAGAGATTGTTATCATCATAAAAAATATCTAAATAATCTAATCGCTTTAATATGTCGTCATTAATATTATTCATATTAACTGGACTTAGAAGATATGTATATAACGCTCTCTCTAAGTAAGTATTTTTGTATTTTTCAATTAACTTTAAAGTGTCTTCTTTTAAAATATCTGTATTATAATTCATTTCTTTATAAGGTAGTCTTTATATTAGTATCTTGCAGGGGTTTGTAGGATTCGATAAACAATAAAAATTTATTCAAATTATTTGTAACCCTCTGTCCATAAAGGAACATCATAAAAATATTCATCAAAATCACCTTTATTTATTTTGTAAGTGAATTTGTTTTTCATCTTTGATACTAATGATGTTATTTCTTTATATGTTAGCTTATCCACATTAATGTTTTTACTCTCTTTATCAATTGCTATTTCTATAATTAAATTTCCTTTATTGTATTTATATTTGTAGGTATGAAATTTGTCTTTTCCAAACTTTGTTATTGAATATATTGGCATTAGTTTATCATCTAATATATATAAAGATTTTGGTACTGTTCCAATAGTGTTAAAATCTGGAGAAATACTAACAATAGCAAATTTCAAATTTAATTTTTTATCAATGAGTATTCTTGCATTACGTTGATCATATATAATCTTATAGTTTTCATCTGAAAACAAAACTTTACATTTATCTAATCGATCCTTTCCAAATGTATTAAATGAATAATCACAGATATATTTACTTCTTATTAGTTTATCAATATCATTTAAGTGTTTTATTTTGATGCCTTGATTTTTACAGTCTAATTCTTTTTTTTTATTTATACAACCAAAAAAGATAAGTAAACTAAATATAATTACTTTTTTCATATATCATTTTTAATATCTAAACCTATTTTAGGACAAGGTAGGGAGCTTTGCTATTCTAATTGCAATTAGGTTTATTTGTTTTGTAAACTCTCCCTTGTCCATCAAGCCAAATTTTTAAATCAGTATATCCATCATCACCACCACCTACAAAAGTAATTTTATAACAACTATTGGGCATTAGTATTGTTTTTGCATTTTTTAGACCATACGCTTTAGTAATATTATTAATATTAATACTACTAGGTGCTTTTATCGTTTTTCCTTTTATAAATAAATCATAAACACAATCTTTATCTTTTTTATTTAAACTATCACATTCAATTAAAATTCTTTTTAAAGATCTATCGTTACAACTTACTATAGATTGACTGTTAATGTCAAAATATATATCTGTTGATTGACAAGACGAGAATAATAAAATGATAAATAAAATTTTAATTGTCTGGGACATCTGTATAATCCTTGCTTTCATATCTTTCTGTATCATATGCTTTCCAACATCTATTAAGTTTACTAATTATATCACTATCTTTATTTGCCTTATTATTAAACAATTTTTGTATCATGTTTGATTTTCCTTTTCCATAATTCTCATCCACAAATTTAGAGAAGTCTCTGAAAATACCTGAACCCACTTCAGCTTCCTGCTCTAAAGGAGATTCATTATGGATGATATCTACATGATCTTCTTCATTTATTGCATCTATATTAATTATTGCTTCAGCAATATAAGCTCCTATTAATCGAGCTATATGTTTACCACCTCCATATTCATCCAATTGAGGTAATGCCCAACTTCATGAGAGCTTAATTCAATAAAACCTAGAGAATTAGCCTTTGTATTATAATAAGTAATATTTCCACTTTTAGAGTTGTCACCAGTAGTCATAGCTCCACCACCATATTATTTAAAAGTTAAAGTTGTGCTCTGAATTGATTTTTTGCTAACTCCAGAAACTAAAGATAGTAAATGAGTTGCAGATGGAGTAAATTGATATGACAAAGGTGTTTTAGTTCCAGGCAAATATGATTTACTTGTATTACATTAACTGCAAATCCTTTAATCGGGTCTTTTGGAGAACGACCATCTGGATCTATTAAATTAATAGGATTATTAAACGTGTAAACATACACGCCATAATTTGGCCTGTTTGTGCTTTCGATTTTACTTGTTTTCCATTTGGATCTATAAGATTAATTGGATTCTGATAACAATATGCATAAGAAGCTAAATTTCCAGAATTATAAACACCTCCATTATGCTGTCCATCAAAATAAAATTGCTTTTCAAAAATTGGATTATAAAGAGCCAACGGATCCACATTTAACTAAAGCGACGTCTTCATATCCAGATACCTCGCTCCATAATAACTTAAATTTGTCTCTCTATCCCGTTCTTTTCCGTTGAAAAGATACGGCGAAGAAAACGAGCTGGAATGTTCCTCAAACAAAACCTCCCCGAAAGCGATGTACTCCACATGCTGGCTTATACTTCCGTTTTTAGTTGTAATATAGGAAATGCTTCCAAAATGATTGGGGTTTAAATAAATCTAGTAAATTAAAGTCTTTTTGTTTTTTAAAGAAAAAATTAAACTAGAAACCGTACCAAACTCTATACTGTTAATTTACTTTATACCATTATCTTTAGACATAGAAGATATATTTATTAAATATGAAAGTTTACTATTTTGCATATCTTGTAGTAATATGTAATCTTTTTTAATATTTTGAACTCTGAATTTTACTTCATATATCTCAAGTATGCTGTCCTCAGGAAAATATTCCCAACCTTTCTTTAAATTCTGTTTTTCAAAAGGTAAAAATTTAACTTCTTTATCATTTTTTAAAAAATAAGCATCAATAGTCCCATCTTCATTAAATCTATTAAATACATCTTGCCCTTTCAGAAAATTTGTATCTAAATTATTTCTCAAGACCCATCTTGATTTTGGTTGAAGCAGATTATTACGAAAAACATCATTGCGTTTGCAACCCGCTACTAAAAATATAATGCACAGGTAAAATAAGATCTTAATTTTATTACTAATAAAAAGATTGATAATAATTCTCGTTATGTTTGTCATTTTGGATTTATTTATATTACTAATTTGGATTTGTTAGAACTGGTCGTATTGGTAATGGTTTCTCAACACCTTGTTTATTAAACAATCTAAAACCTCCTGAATCTTGAAATGTCATTTTGTATTTTGCCGAATTTGTTCTATTAAATTTCTCCAATAAAGGCTTCCAAAATTCACTTCCCTCTGCCATTATTCCACTAAGATATTGCGTGAAATTAGAAATCATACCTCTTTGATAATCTTCGGTAGTTACATTAAATAATTTACTTTTCATTTGTTTAACATAAACTTCGGAATGGCTTAAATATGTATTTTTGACACCATTTTTATCATCTAACTTGTGAAAATATTCATGAAGAAGTGAATTCATTAGATTATTACTATCTGCCAACAATGATGGAAAATAACCATTTTTCAATTGAACTTTCATTCCTTTATCTCCTGATTGGTTATAAAAAGCTAGTGCGCCAATATCATCATTTGAAACTTCATCCTTTAGACTAGTTTTAGTTATTCCACCTAAATAATATCTCAGAACATTATTCATCATGTCACGATTATAATTATCTTGTGAAGAGAACCAGCTATTGGAGCCGTCAAAATTATCAATTCTACTAAGTCTTTTTCCTTGCTGGATCATAATATTGTTAGTTCCATTTTCATCATGTCGTACAAACTTACCTGTAGATGTAAAAATATCATCCATACCATCAGGATCAAATCTAGAAATTGGACTTTGCTTACAATAAACATATGCTGAATAATTAGGATACTTTTCCATCTTTGGATCCGTAGATAACCATAAACTAGTCTTCATATCCAGATACCTCGCTCCATAATAACTCAGATTTGTCTCACGATCCAATTCCTTTCCATTAAACAAATATGGGCTGGAAAAAGAAGAACTATGCTCCTCAAACAAAACCTCCCCAAAAGCAATGTACTCAACATGCTGGCTTATGCTTCCGTTTCGGGAAAATCATCAAATCATATCCTTATTTAAAAAGATACTTATACTGCAGACAATCTTTTCTTAAATATCTATCTATATTTGACTCAAAGTTGGTATAACAATATTTATCACATTTAAAATCAAACTTAGCAACGCCAATTAATTCATCATTTTTATAAAAAAGTAAAATATCTTGGTAACAATTTAAACATTTATAATCAGGATAATATCTCCCAGGATTTTGATCTGTAAAAAAATTATCTATCTTCTCAGAAAACTCATTGTTAATTTCACTTTTTATAAATCCAAATTGAGATAAGTCTTTATAATGAATTTTATTATTTTTTTCTACAAAGTCAGAATAATAAACATCAAATCTATCTGTTCCATCTGGTGGTCCAGCAATTTTATAATAATCACTATGATAATACTCTACTTTGTCATAAAAAGAGTCTGGTTTTTTATCCTTAGTACAACTAAAGAAGATAATACTTATCACTACAGCAAAAAATTTTCTTTTTAATAATAATTTATTTTCCATCAATTGCAGCTTTTACGTCTTTACTATTTGGTTTCCAATTCCATGGAAATGATTTAATAATTTTACCATTTTTATAAACATCCCATGAACCTTTATTTTTAGTACCATTTGATGCAGTCCCCATGTACTCTCCTTTTTCATTATATAGTACATTTCCTGTTGCTCCTACAGTAACTAATCCTGTATTTTTATTTTCCTCAGAAAGTGTTTTTGCTATTGAATTCTCTCCATAAGCACTTCTACAACCATGAAGTATTAATATGTGATCTTTTTTAGATAAAAAATCACTTTTTACATTGTTATTTGCTAGCCAATTTTTTAAATCTAGACTGTTACTAATAGCAAAATACCTTTTTTCTTTTTCATAATAAATGGATAAATAAGAGTATCCTTCAGAACTTGTGCTTCCATCAGTATACCATCCGTGAGAAAAAATATGTGTTGCATTATTCTCTTGTTTTTGATTCAGAGCATTGTTATATATTGACTTATTTGTTCTAATGTGCGACTGTTCATTGATTCTGTCTGTTCCACGTAATAGGGGATCTACCTTAGTATTTTTATCTGCATTAAATATAGTTCCTTTATTTGTAACTTCAGTTTGTTTTCCATTTGGATCAACATACTTAATGGGGTTTTGATAACAATAAATGTATGGGCTTAAATTCCCACTATAATAAACCCCTCCGTTATGATCGCCGTCAAAATAAAATTCATCTTCAAATACGGGATTATATGTTGCAAGTGGGTCAACATTTAGCCATAATGAAGTCTTCATATCCAAATGCCTGGCTCCATAATAACTCAAATTCGTCTCCCTGTCCAGTTCCTTTCCGTTAAACAAATAAGGACTAGAAAACGACGAACTATGCTCTTCATACAAAACCTCCCCAAAAGCAATGTACTCGACATGCTGGCTTATACTTCCATTTTTAGTTGTAATATACGAAGTACTTCCTAAATGATCTGGATGAAAATAAAAAATATCATTCTCCGGCAGACCAATTCCTGTAAAACCTTCTCCTGGCTTTACTGTAGTTGGTTCTATTGGGGGACCAAATTGTACCGGCGGTCCCGGTACATCGCCAGGAGCATTAAAAATCGGGTTCCTAGGCCAGCCTTCCGGAGGTTCCTGATTTTCTTCTACTGGTTTGATTACCTCACTCGGATATGGATTGCCTGTAAATTCAGGGGTAGCATAAATTCCATGCTGGGTTGGTGGACCGGGAGGAACTCCTAATGTTTTAACATAATTATCCAAAGCTTTTTGCTGCTCAGCAGTAAGTTTACCATAATTTACGCCTCCTGCCGTCAATTTTAATGGCTGGGCAAATGATCCGTTTCCTAACTTGCTTACTATTCTTCCTGCACCTTCAAAATAATGCTTCGTAAATTTTCCTTTGCTTATTACAAAATAAGGACTTACATAACCAGTATAATCATCGGTATGAACAATCGTGGCGGCTGTTTGTCCATTAATTGCCACATTCTGAGAATCGCCTGAACTTTTAATTACGCGTTCTCCTTTTGCATCATATGTAAATTGATGGATCCTTCCGTTGTCGTTAATACCCGATAGTCGGTTTTCCTCATCCCATGTCATTTTCCTGAAACTCTTTTCTTCTGTGTAGCTTGTTGGGTTTCCGTTGCCATCGTAAACATACTCTCTTGGTTCGGTTTTTCCTGATTCAACAATTTTATTTGGTGCGTTAGGATGCAGTTCATTGTCGTAGTTATAATCCAAAACATAGCCTTTTTGCTCATTGTTTACGGTATGGACTAAATCCTTCTTAGTAATGTTGTGCATTTTGTTGTAGCTCATATTCAGCTCATAGCTGGCTTTTGTAAACTCGCCCTGATAGGTTGCTTTTGCCGATTTTAATCGGTAGAAATCATCGTATTGGTATTCATGATTTGATGTTCCGCCCAAGGTATTGTTTACAATTGGAGCGGTATTTTTTATGCCCAACACATTTCCAACCAAGTCATAACTATAACTGTTGTTCATTACCTGTCTTGTACTGCTTTTTACCTGCAATTGCTGTAACCTGCGCATTACGGCATCATAGGTATAATTGGTTTCGGTATCATTACCGTATTTTAAATACTTGCGCTGCTCAAACTCATCATAACTCAACTGTTTAATGTAATCGTAGGTATGGCTTTCTTTTTTACCCTTCATGCTATGCAAATTTCCCGCACGGTTATAGGTATATTCCACCACCTCACCATCCGGATAGGTCATTTTCTGGATTCGGTTCCAGGTGTCGTATTCGTACTCAGAAATATAAGTTTGTATATCGGTTGGCGTAATACGAAGTGTACGGATTTCTTTTTCAACCTCGCCTAATTTTCCATAGAAAAATTCCTGTCCGCCACTTGCATCCTGCACAAACCATAATCGGCCTCGGCGAGATGCCGTTCCATCTGCTTTACCAAAATTGTATTGCACATTATTCTGCGGGTTTTTAGGATATTTTATGCTTTCTAATCGACTATAGTTGTATTCGTATAGTATAGAACCATCATTGGGAACCGTATTTTTAATATCCTGTGTAATACGACTAGTTAAGTTACCAGCTAAATCATATTGCATGGTGGTTGTCCCTGCATCAGGATGTGTAAATTCAGTACGTCGACCTAACCAATCATAACTACTTTTGGTGATGTGGTCCATTGCATCAGTTACTTTTATTGTTTCACCCAAGGCATTAGTCTCAAACTTGGTCAATAAATCATTTTGCATGCTGGCGATATTCTGACCTGTAGCGTCTGTATACGTTTCGTTGGTTTTATTTAAGGCATCCGTTTGAGTGGTGTGCAACACCGGCAAACCATCGTAGTTTTCTAACGCAAAAGTTGTAGTGTTTGTACTGCCATCGGGTAATGTTACCTTTACAGCACGCCCTGCCTCATCGTATTCTGTAACAGTTGGCGTTACGTTTGACACAGTTGTGCTAAAATTGTTATCTACTGTGGTGGTGGTTGGGTAATAAGTGGTTATTGGTCTTCCTAAGCCATCATAAATAATTTTTCCCGATACAATTTGTGCTTCCTTATCAGCACTTCCTGCCGCAGTAAATAAACTGGCCGTTTTTTTGACCTGCAAGACCCTTCCTAGTCCATCTGTGTAGGTATAGGTTTCAATATCCTTGTCTAATTCAGGATCATAATTTCTGGTTTTAGCATATGGTACTTTTGCTTCTGGAAAATATTCATACGCAATGGTGTATGGTTTTCCGGATGCAATCTCGTAAGGAGCTTTAATCGTTGCCGGACGGCCTTTAGCATCCAGCGTATAAATCGTGCTTTGATTATTGCGATCTGTGGTTTTGAGTATTACTCCAAAACGGTAATCATATTCCATTTTATTCTGATACCCAAATGCATCTTTTATCTCAGTCAGGAACTGATGATTATCTTGATCATAAACGTACTCCAAAGTCATACGCTGTGCTTTATGATTCGCCGGACCTGTTATTTTTTGCAGGTTTCCGTAAATATCATAGGCAATATCAGTAACCGCAATTTTATCGGCAGCACTGTAATTTTTTATCTGCGTAACTTCTGCTGTGCTAGTATTGATTTCTGTTGCTCTTTTACGTTTTAGTCCTTCAGTTGTAAATACCTCCAATTGTCTTGGGATTCCACCATAATAAGGCGCTGTACTTTCATAATAGCTTATTTTTGCGGTTACTTTGTCATCGGCAGAACCATTTCCTAGATCGATGTACTGTATAATATTTCCATTGGCATCATATTTATTAAAGTTATTGGTTTCCAGATAATCGCTTCCGCCTTCATACATTTTTTGATTGGTATGAGCTAGTCCCACAAAAATACGTTTGGCATCGCAAGATGGCAAACTCAACTCTGATACCGGAACACTTGCCTGGGTCGCAACATCAATAAAACTATATTCGTTTTTAGACTCCAGACGCATTTTGTTGTTTTTATCCAACGTATAAGAATGTCTCAAAAGGTTTTTTCTGAAATAGTCCTGATTGTAAAATTCCTGAACAGTAGTTGCAAAAACCGAATTATCAGCTGCATCAATCTGCTGCTGAATTACTTTTCCAAAACCGTAAAATTCTCTCTCGCGACGATCATGATACCCGCCCTCATATTTAAATTTAGCAATCGTATGGTCGATACCATCTCCTATATGTCCATCATATTGATCAATAGATTGAAGTACCCATTTAGCGGAAGGATTTTCGTAGGTTGGTTTTAGCAATTCGTAATCTATAACATATCTATTTCCTGCGCCGTTTGTAACGCTTTTTAGTTTGTTGGTTCTTTTGATATTGGACAGGCGTACAATTAAATGATCTTCATCATCTGACAGAACATAATCTAAGTTTCCGTCACCATCCATATCATTAAAAGTAGCTTCGGTACGAGAGGTACTAAAACCAGCCGACGCACCTAAACTAGGTGTAATTCTAATAAGAAAAATAGGAATATCATAACTAAAACCGGTACTAAGACCATAATTAGTACTATTATTTTCATTCATTCTTGAAAACTTAGGATACTCAACAGGAGCCATAAAGCTATCTCCCAAATTCAAAGAGACCATCATTTTTCCGGCCGCATACTCAACTTTATCAGCAAGTCCGTCTGAGTTAACGTCCAGCATTAATGTCTTGGAATTATCTGTTCCTTTTCCAAAATTGAATCCACCTGTAAATGAACCCGATTTGTATGACATTCCACTAGAAGGGCTTATGGCCCAAGTTTCAGAATAACCTGTTGCAAGTCCATCCAGATTCCATTTTTCTTCTGCTAAAAATCCATAACCTGCATTTAAAGCTACTTCTCCTGTTTTCTTGATTCTGTCAGCAAGTCCGTCTCCATTGATATCAATGTGCATATATTGGGATTCATCTTCATTGGTTCCCATATTACCAGATAAGGACATGGTTGCCGAGATACCCAATGATTCCTGTTCCGATCTAAGTTCATTCACCATTGAGCAATTACTGTCTGAAACTGCTACCATTTTCTGGACGGTTTTGGTAAAACCATGTGAATAGCTTCCATCAGAACTAATTCCGTCAGATTTACTTTTACCATGACTGTAATTGTAAATCTCTGATGTTTGATTACTTATACCTCCTATTGGAGAAGTAAACTGTACTTCTTTTCCACGCACATAATCCGGAAAGCGGTCACCATTAAAATCAGCCATCGTTTGGGTAACATAACTTTTCCCTTCACCTTTGCTTCCTCCAGGTCCAAGCGGGCCTACTTTTAATCCTGCGGAATAACTCGTACTTTCGTTCTCACTTAAAATTGTCAGTGCCATGGTTCCTCCTCCTTCTAATCCTGGTAAGCTTGCGTCAAAATAAGAAGCAATATCATCTTCACCAAGACGGGAAGTTCCCATAAACTTGCTGTCGATAAAAGTGGTTTCTTCCAGACCAACCCAATTATTTTTTGAATAGACACTCTGCATAGCTACAAAGTAAACTTTAGCAATGTCATAACCTTGCTGTTCTGTTTCTGATTGATTGTCCGGATCTAAATTTGGCTCAGCGTTGTAAGCATCGGATGTTTTTAATTGAGACACCGCTACTAAATCAGAAGCAAAAGTTCCTGAATTGTTAATAACAAATCCACCCCATTCCCTATGACCTAATCCCAACTGTAATTCTTCAACAAAAAATGGTGAAAAAACAGCATATTTGTTAGTATCTGCTGCCCAGTAACCTCCAGTATCATTATTTTGCACCGTCAAATATATTGGCATTTGAAGAAGAGCAATACATTGCTGGGTTACCACATTACTTTCTAATGCAGGAACACTAATCTCCAGATCAATGGGCTGGTCTTCCATCACAATCGCAAATGCCGCTGCAGGCTCTATAAGGCTTAAATCTTCTGTCAGAACTGCGTCCACCATTTTAAAGTGCTTTCTGGCCACTAATCGGTTATTCTGCTTCGCTGTAATTATTATTGTTCCATCTAATTTTGATTTCAGATTATTAAATCCTGGCTGAGGAAGCAAATTAAGATCCGTAACTGCTAAGTTAAGGGCTAGAATCCCATCAATATTGGGGACTTCCCTTTCTATGAGATAATTTCCTTTTCGCTTTTTATATCGCTGTAAAAAAACATCGATCTTTTTATTTTCTGGTACAGCGGGTGCAATAGCAGGAAGATTTATTGAAGGATTAAAGGAAATTGTGTTCCAGTTAATATTCGTCTGGCTTTCTAAAACAAAACGAATTTGAGAAGTTGCGGTATTATTTAAAACCCCAATACCCGCCAGGTCAAAAGCAGCGGTTTCATTTGCTTTAAACTGCTTCTCATAAAACACCGTCTCAACTGCCCCGGCATCCAGATCTTTTCTAAATATCCGAAGCGTTACATGATCTGATGTAATAGGCTTTGAAAAAATTCCGGCAAAAGAAGCATTGCCTGTTGGAACTAATAATCCCGAATTGGTACTGCTTAAAAAGTCTTTTTCTGCATCATAATTTTTCAATGAATAGAAATTGGCATCTACAGCATTGTCCGGTATTGGTACCAGGTGGCCTGTATTATCATTTATGGTGATATAAGAAATTTTCGGACTCCAGAGTACCTGATCAAAACTACCGTCCATAACAGAACTTACCCTAAAAAATAGTTTTTCTCCTTTAACAACTGTAATAAAATCCTCTTTTGTTTTACTGTTATAATCGTCTGCAGCAATGGCTTGTTTCCAGACTAAACCATTCCCTTTTTGGAAAAACAACTGCACGCCATCGGCCTTATCTTTTCCGTCATTGGTTAGATATTCGGCTCTTTCCTTTGATATATCTTTTTGTAATTCAAAGCTATGAGATACCTTAATTTCCCCGGTTACAGGTGCTTCCCACATACGAACCACATCGTGCAGCGGATTTTTTACCTGCATATCTTCAAAAGTCATTGCCGGTGTTGGAAACCCCAATGTCAGTTCCCCATCTCCTGAAACCGGTGAAGGTGTCCCTGCGCTTCCTGGCTTAAAAGTAGGAACCCCATCAACCAGGCGGTTGTAATAGACTTGTCCGTTATTGGCAAAATCCACTAATCCATCAGCATTAAAGTCCATAAAATAACTTTTGGTTTTGCTTTTAGTATATTGTTTGTCAAAACCTACACTTGCACTGACTTTTGAATATCCTATAACTAAATCAACTCCCCAATTAAAAGTTTTACTGGATGAATTTCCTATATTATTTAAAGATATTTCCTGAATTTCTCCAAACCCATTAGTTCCCTGACTGGATAGGTTTTTTCGGTAATACACATCATCTCCTTTCCTAAAAACCTTATCCGGAAGTTGATCTCCGTCTAAATCCTCTAAAGTTACAATGGTCTCAGAAGACCCCCAGCTATTTCCTCCGTGAGCACCTACAGTATTTTGCTTAAAGTTTCCAGAATCAGTTGATAATCCAACTCCAATTCTGTAATTAATCCCTCCTGATTTACCGTTTGAACTATTTCCTAATGTATGCTTACCTGAAACATCTATATTTGGCAAAATGTTATTCTTTAAATGATCATCCGGAACACTCCAACTCTGCTCCGCCCCAAAAGGATTATATTTCCCCGAAGCATCCCGAACATCATCAAAATAATCAAGCGTATTGGTATAAAATAATTTAGATTCCGAATCATATTCTGAAACTGATTTTAATAGCGTTTTCTTAAAAGCGCCTTCTTTATAATTCAGTTCGTAACTGCGTACCATATCGCTTTTGTAGCGTACTTCGATTTTACGTAACAACTGATTGTTCACCTGCCTGAAACCTAATCTGGCCGAAACCTGAACGTCAGGACGGTTTGCTTCTCCTAAGTCCCCATTTTTTATGAAAGTGACATTATAATTTCCTTTTTGAGAACCAAAACCGGTGTAATAGACTTTTTTGAGATATAATTCTCCATCGCGTTTATCGTATTCGTATTCAACTGTATTTCCTTTTAAATCGACCTGAAGACAAAGTGCCCAATGCCCGATATTTCCGTTTGCATCCTGCAAAACACCATTTGATGCAAGGCCCGAAGCCGTTCCTCCGTAATAACTGGCAACACCGCTTTTATCTTTTACCACCCAATAATAATTTTTAGGAGACGAACCTTTACGGATGATCTGCTGAAAAGCACCTTCTCGTCTTGGATAAAATTGTTTGTCAGCCGTTCTTCCCACCCAGGCAGCACGGTGTGTATTTGGAATCAAAGCTTCTCCGGCAATAGAGTAGGATTCGGTTTCCTGATTGCTATCATATCTTGGCGCTCCCCAACGGGTTTCGATACTAACAGCAGGTGCCGAAATATCCCAGCCCATTCCTGCCCAGCTGTGTCCGCCGTCACTGTCATATTGCAGGTTCAGTGAAGGCTGCATGCCACCTCTTCCATTTGGAATCACAATTGAAAATCCTGTACTTGCTGTTCCTCTTCCGTTTGCCGAAGGCGGTGCAATGGACTGGATTCCAACTAAAGGACTTGCTGCTTTTAAGTCTTTGATACTCGTTGGTGTATATCCTGAAGTCTCAGGGGACTCTGGCATTTTAATAATTCCGGCAATAAAATCGGTAAAGTGAGTGGTTTTTGCCTTAATGATTCCTTGTTTGATATCCAGTGAATCTTTGGTTACTTCCTGCCACAATCTTTTATTTTCATCAAAATAAAATACATTGATGTCTTTCTCTGTATATCCTTCCGGTATTGCTTTTTTATCAAATGGAATTGATAAAGTCACGGCTTTTTCAAAAATAGTTCCGTGTGGCAATAACCTGTATCCGGCAATTGTTCCTGTTACATTGACCATGGCTGAATTTAGCGGGGCAATGTCTATTTTACGTAATCCGCTTACAGAAACGGTCACATTATTTTTTAAAGCCCCAATAGGAAAAACAGCTGAAAAATCTTTATAACCCAGTTTGTTTTCTGTTTCAAAATTGATGTTTCTAAAAACTTTTTCTCTTGCATTTTCTAATGGCCTGTAGCTATCAACTTTTAAAAATTGTCTTAGCTCTAATTTTTCAGTAGCAATAACTCCTTTTGCCGTTTCTTTGGTAACTGTAATTGATTTTTCTATTTCTGAAGCATCAAAAACCAATTCAAATTCAGGCTGATTAACATCAATGGAAATACCGCCAATACTCATTTTTCTAATTTGAGAAGGGAAATTGATCCCTTTTATGTAGAGTTTATTTTCTGATTGTAATAAAATAAAATCAGTTGAAGCAAGAGCAGATTTGTAAACGATGCGGACATTTTTGATTCGGTATGAATTTGCAATGCCTTCTGGAGCCGTAAACAACAAAACGTTATCTCCGGAGCGCAATGATTTTTCAGAAAGCAGTTCCGATTGTCTGTTCCAGTTTTTATTTTGGGATAAAAATTGCCCTCCAATACTGGGCTGATTGTTTAAACTTCTGGAAATCGAAGCTGCCTGATCGTATCCGTATAAGTCGTATTCCAGATAAGCATTTTCTCCATTTTCAGGTAAAGCATCTACTTTAAGATGAAAAACGTTATCATAAGCATCATCCACATCAGAAGCATCGGCAACACCAATAATTCCTTCAGCTATATCTGCCGAAAATATTTTTGTGTTTTTGGTTTCGTTTTTAGCAATAGCTGTTGAATCTGTTTTTGAAACAGCCAATTTTTTTTCAGAAGTCGTTTCAGTAAATAAAGAAGCTATTTTGTATGGTCCAAAATTTGCGGCGAACAAAAATGTACCTATTAAGAACACCAGTAGTATAATTTTATCTTTCATAAAGAAGGTTAATCGATGATGGGGAAATCGTTTATTTTTTTAAATTACTTCTTAATAACTTTAAAAGTTTTTGTGCCAAATTCTGAACTAACAGACACCAGATACATTCCAGATGAACTATTGATGGTATCATCATATAAAAAAGTTTCTATTTGAGTAAGGCGCTTTTCTTTTATAAGTGCTCCTGTTAGAGCGTAAATACTAATATTTACATCTGTCTTATGTGGATATTGCATTGCCACAGAAAAATGACCGTCTGTTGTTGGATTAGGATATAAAATAATTACACTCGAATTGGTAATCTCTTTTCCATCAGAAGCGATGGCAATCTTAGTAGCCGTTTTACATTCCTGACCATTAACCAATCGTAGTTCGTAATTACCTGGCTGATCCACCAGAATTTTAGGGTTATTATCTATAAAATCCCCTTCGTAAAACCATTGGTATTCATAATTTCCTGCTGGCAGCCCTACACTTGCATCCAATACCAAAGCGTTTCCGTTCGTTAAAAAATAATCTGATTTTAAATTCGGAAACGTTCCTTGTTTATCGGCTACAAAGACGGTTTCTGAGTATAAATTCCCTTTTCCGTCCCTCACTATATACTCATACGTACCGGAAGAAAGCTGTACTCCTGAGGTGCTTTTTGCAGCCTGATTCCATTGTTTTACAACCACATCACTTCCTTCTTTTTTAACGGTAACCGTAAAGGGAGCTAAGCCGCCTTCAATGGAATAATTTAACTGGCCTGATCCCGCCACGCCACAAGTAGCCTGGGTAATCCAGACCCTGCTGAACATTTCGGGTGCAATTTTAAGGGTAAACCTGGTTTTGCCTGTTTTTTGTTTGTCCCAGTTAAAATCGTTCAGCACTAATTTTTCTGTATTTGAGGTGCTGCCCAAACGAATATATTCTGAATCTTTTTCGTCATACGTTCCTTTTCCTGAATAATCAACCAACAACCAGTAATAGGTGTCTTTGGGTAAAGTGCCTTTTATAAAAGCAGGGTTAAAAGTCCAGTCAAGACTAAGATCTGTTGGATTTATAAAATCCAATTGCCATTGTCTTGTAACACCAATTGGTTCTCCCTGTTCCTGTTTTTTGACTAAGAGGTTTTTTCCGTTATCACTCCAAAAAACAAAGTAATTATTGGGGATTGTATTGGATTTACTTTTTAGTTCCATGGTCAACAATCCTTCGTCGATCATGTTGCTGCTCTTTAGCTGCAGTAACCCGCTGGCATCATCTCTTCCCACTCCGGTAATTGAAGAATCAAAATTCTTATGATCTTCGATATCCCAAATAGTTTCGCCCTGACTGTTGAGATAGTTTTTACTTTCAAATTGTGAGAGTGAAATTCCATATTTAATTCCGAGATAACTGGCTACTTTTTGGGTTTCTTTGCCGGATAAAACCCTGTTATAAACCAGAATTTCACTCATATTTCCTTTAAAGTCTTCCGGTGGGAGTTTCTCAAACTTAGATTTTTTCCCAATCGTTAATGACGATAACTTTGCAACACTATCCGTAATATTCTGTTGAAAAAAATGAATGTTTGCTTTATGAGGTTTTATCTTTTCCTGATAGGATTGATAGGAGTACTTTTTTAAATCAACCAAACGTTTATTTGTCGCAACTGAAAGTGTTTTTTGAGGATCGTTTATCGTCCACAAGAATTGTTCTTTCAAACTGTCTTTTACTTTATAGACCATAAATAAGGTCTGGCGTCTTTTAGTTTCTGTTCCCAAAGGCAAGATCAGGGAATCCTGTGCCGTATCAAAAACAATACTTGGGTTGAAATTAAAAGCCGCTCCTCTTTGCTTTTTTTCAGAAATTCTCCCCTCTTCTTTTGTCAGGCTTTCCCAATAATAGGCATCAGCATTATTTCTGGGTTTAATCCAGAAATAAGGATCTTTTACAGCTCCCGGAACTATATTTTGCTGTGCCAAAATAGGTAAAGGCATTGTACTCAGCATAAAAAATGCCAATAAAAAAAAGCCCTTTGCGTAAAGTTTTTTCATGCCATCAGGATTTAAAAATTAGCCAGGTCATCAAAATCAAACGAGTATCCTATAATCAGTGAGACACTATTGATTTTGTTTTTGTTTTCAGTGTATCTATGCCCATTTTCCTCGGTTGTTAAAGCATCTGTAAGTCCCAAAGTATAGCGTGCACCAATCGAAAAATTGGAATTAAACTCATAACCTAAGGAAAAGATTCCTGAGAAATAATTTTTACCTGTTAAAGATTCTTTTAGTACTTTTTGTACGTTGGCATCCGGTTCAAAATAAGTACCCGAATCAGCAAATATTTCCTGAGCATTTGAGCTATATTTTATATTATCTCCGGCAATATTAAAACTAACATACGGTCCAAAACCGACATAAAGTCCTTCAACAGGATAATATTTAAATTGTGCGCCAACATTGATATAGCTGTAACCAAAAGTCATTTTGTATTTCAAACCTTCAATATCTTCATAATTTAAATCTGTACTTTGGCCTGAATAAGAAATTTCAGTCTGGATACTCACTTTGGCATATGGATACTTCCAGTTGATAAAAGCACCTCCCGTTCCTCCAAACTTTCCTTTTTCTTCTAAAGTATAACCCTCATATATACCTTTTGGTACTATCACATCGGGCAAATTAGACATTGATGAATAAATTCCACCGCCAAAAAGACCGTATGTTATTTCTCTGTTCTGCGCAAAAAATTTTGATGTGCTTACTAATAGTATAAGCAGAATTATTTTTTTCATGTTATTTTGTAATTTACCATTGATGAAAACTGTAACCTAACGAAAAACAAAAAGTGCTGTTTTTGTTTTGATTTTCGATAAACTGAAAAGAAGATGCATTACTCTTAACCACATCTTTTACCCCTAGATAATAACGAAAATCAAAATGAATGCTTTCCTGCAATTCATAACCCAATGCAAAGCATAAGGAGAAATCGTCTGCACCATCAAGCCCATCCTGATAGAACTGTCTGGTGGCGACATCGTACATTCCGCCTGCTTCGTTAGATTTATAAGTAATATTATTAGGAGATAAACTGATGCCATAGAAAGCACCAAATCCTATATTTAATCCCTCATATGGATATACTTTATACAAAGCTCCAATTTGTAGAAATGAGTAATTTAATCCTAGCTCAAACTCCTTGCCTGTAGTATCATGATAATGGACAGTCTGGGCAGATTGCCTGAATAAGATTTCAGGCTGAATGGCAACACGGGTATCGTAAAGTTTGCAGTTCAGGAAGAAACCGCCTTCGATGCCATAGCCTCCTTTGGTCTCCATAACACTATTATCAAAAGTATTATCTCTTCCTTTAATGCTTTCAGGTAAATTACTGATTTTTGAATAGATTCCTCCAAGTTTTAATCCGTAGGTGATATTAGTCTCATTTTGTGCGTAGGCTGGTGCGTTAAAAAAAGAACAAAATAGTAATAAGTGTAATAGTATTTTCATTCATAAAATTTTTTGCGAATATATGTATTAATATTTGATTTTTATCTTCTAAAAAACCGATAAAAGGTAATTTATCCAGCTGATGAGAAACATCATCTTTGCTAAGCATATAAAGTTGTTTGACAATGTTGGGATGCCTGAAATAATAAACTAATTCATAAACATAGTTACATATTTTTCAATTATAAGTGAGCCCTACAGATACCCTTAGTGCAAATTAAAGATGATTGTGTAAACATTCAGTCCTCAATTTAAAAGGTTTACGAAAATAAATGCAAAAATCGCATAATAATCCACAATAACCTGGTTAGCTATTCGAATGCTTGCCGCTACTAAGGAAAAGCTTCAGAGAAATCTGGAGCTTTGTTTTATGTACTTATTTTTTTGTCATTAAGGATTTAGAAAAGAAGTGCAATGTTGTAAATAAACATTTTTTAGACCTGGAAAGAATTTCAGCCTATCCTGGAGCATATCGGAGCGATTTGGTATGCGGTTACTAATCAAACATTCGCCTTTTTATAAAACTCTTGAGTCGGGAATATTCTAAAAGGTATAAGGTTTATTTCCTGTTTGAAGTCTGGAATCAAAAACAAAACCACTACTTTAATCTTAATTTAAAATAGTGGTTTTTGCAATGAAATAAATAATGATGAATAAAATTATAAAATTAATCTCAAAATCTATATTGTATTATTTTAGGATTGGCCTATTCAATTATTATTTTTTTGGTTGTTGTGGTTGAATTTTGAAAAATCTTTGCCAAATATAAACCTCTGGCAAGTTGGGTTCTAATGACCTGATTAGTATTAGATTTTAGATTTTTTGTTTCGTATAATAACGCACCGCCAATTGAGTATATAGCTAGAGAATAATTTTCGCCTGATTGTGAAGCGAAATAAATATTAAACTCTCCCTTTGATGGATTAGGATATACCTGAACATCAGTATCTATTTCAATATTATTTGTTAGAATATCTTTCTCATTTACACTTTTTGAAGTATTTCCTATTTTATTGAACTTGAATAATTGACATGAAGTCCCGTAATAATCCCAAAGCTGAAGATTTGCTGTGCCATCCATATTGCAATTAGAAGTGTCCCAGCCTTTTGATGTATTTACGGCTGATTTTATGCTATAATAACCATTACCAACATCGGTTACTAACCATTTTTGAGCATTATTTCCAAAATCATCCCAAAGTCTTATCGATTTTCCATTTGTTGGATCTGCGCTATCAAGATCTATTACACGTCCTGTAGCACTTGCATTTGATTTAAAACGCCAATAGCCGTTTCCAGCATCAATAGCAATCCATTGTTGTGCTGTTCCTCCTACTCTATCCCAGGGACGGATGATAGCACCATTTGCATTAGTCCCATACTTAAGATCTATTACTTTATTCGAATTTGTTTTAAATTCAATTTCATAAACACCATTGTTTACTAGTGAAGTACTGCTACAGGTTTGTGATGGTATATTATTATTTGCATATTCAGAGAACCACTGCTTAACTGGTGCAGCACAAGCCTCCCAATTGTTGTTGAAAGCAGTTGTAACATTATATGGATTTGCGTTAGTTATCAACCCTTCTGGTGCCAGTAAATTCCAACTACAATTTCCAGTAGCATCAATTCTACGTTTCATATTAAGACCAAAACCACTTGTTGTACCAGTACCCCATGTTTCGTCACCAGTAGGGGACCAATCTGTTTCTGTTATCATAATAGGTGCTATGTTAGCAATTGGCTGCACGTTGGCATTCCAGGCATTATTAAAACTAGTGGCATTTTCTGCATTAGCTCCCCAATATCCTGGATAAACATGAACAGCATAACCTATATTACCCCCTGTTATCAAATGGTTTGGATATCCTTGGTAATGAGATTGGTATCCCGTTCCTGGTATCCAACAAACATTATTTGCACCATTAGCCTTAATTCTATTTACTAAATCCTGAAAGTAATTATGTAATGCGGAAAAATGCTCATCACCCGTTGCTCCCCAATTTCCGTTTGTCCCAAGTATTTCTATAGGTTCATTGGCTATTTCGAACATAACATTATCGACATTCTTTAAATTTGGATGGCTCGACAGATATTGCCATACAGTTCTTAAATAATTATGGTAATTGTCACCATAAGCAATTCGTTTAGGACATACCCCGGGAGGACGAAGAACAACATAGAGCCCTCTGCTTCTGGCATGATTAATCAAAGGGATTATAACTTGATTTACGTAAGTTACTAATCTATTGTAATCAAAGCATGCGATATCATTTTCTGCTGCTGAACAACCAGGTTTATTGGTCCAGTAAGGGTCAATATGAAGTCTAATATAATTTAATTTCCATCCGTTATTTGTGTCTGTGAGCGCATCCATAACTGCATTATTATAATTAAGGCACCCCTGAACATTATAATTATCCCAACGACATTGATTATAAGAACAACCATTAAACCAAGGGCTAGGTGTTATGGCAACACCATGCAGCAGAACGTTCTTTCCGCAGGGATCCTTTAAATTTTTGCCGTCAACATGCAGAGGGGGCAGTGGCATCCCTGGCCACGCAAATAATTGTATTAGGGGAATAAACACGAAAAACAGAAAAAGTAATTTTTGAACTCTTTTCATAACATAAATTGGTTTTAATTAGTAAATACACTCTCATCTTGAGTAGGTTAGTGCTAATTTAATAATAAAATATTTATAAACAACCGATTGTGTTATTTACTTTTTTTAATCTTTTTCTTAAATAATCCTTATTATGCTTTCATCTCATTGCTCAACTGCTTTTTTAAGTATGCCATCCATAAGATCAGCTTCAATGATTTAAAATCATTTTTATGTATTTTTAAATTATATCAATTACATTTCTTCAATACTTTAGTTCGGTAAACCGGATAACAAAATAATTTTTCAGAATGTTTAAAAACAAAAAAAGAGAAAAGACAACTATTAATTGCCTCTTCTCTTTTCAATATATTTTAAGGTGGTTAGGCTACAATTGTAAAATTAACCGCAAATATGATTATATATTATTACCTCAATCTTCCAACAAACATAAAACTACCACCTGCTACTTCAGAAACTGCTTCAAAATCAGCTGCTCCTTTTTGCTTTAAAAGTTTATAAGGAAAAGAAACATTTTTATCAGTAGGAAAATTTCCATAATACTCTACACCATCAATTGTTCCTGCTGAAAACACCGTTCCATATTGCTCAAATGAAGTAAAAGGCTCAGTCTTTAAAGTTTTTAAATCTACAAGTGCAAATTTTGTCGCAGTTTTGTTCCAATCAGCAGGTAATGCAGGTGGGGTAAATGTATTATCAAAATACTGAGCAAGTGCCTTATCTCCATAAACATAAGGAACAACATTTACAGAATGTGCATTGAGAGCTACTTTTAAGTCTACAAAAAAGTCAGGATCAAATGTTCCGTTAGGATTCACTTTTAATAAACCACCAGTTGGCGGATTTCCTGTAACAGTACTATAATCTAAAGCAATTGCGGTTTCACGCGCAGGTCTGTAATACAAAGTTCCATCATTGCCTTTAGCAAACGTATAATATCCCATTGACATGCGTGAGTCATTAACATAGGAAACACTTTTTGATGCTATATCAAAAACCGCAATTTGGGCATATTGTGGAAATTTATTATAATCTGTTGGGTTTGCAGCAACAGGTAAAATGATTTTTCCTGCAGAAGTAACATAACTGGAATATGTAACAGTTTTAACAGCTGCATCATTGCT
>CBFGNY010000008.1:0-55741 GCA_965650235.1 uncultured Flavobacterium sp.
AAAAACATGGTATGAAACTGGTGACATACCAACCCAAGACCAGTTTTGGGCTTGGTTTGATAGTTATTGGCATAAGCATGAAAAAATCCCCATTACCTCAATTGAACAAATTGAAGATATTTTAAATGGTAAGGCTGATGCTGAATCTTTTAATGGTCACTTAACTGATCCTAATGCACACGTTGAACTATTTGCTAAAACGAGAATTATTCCAGTAGGTCAACTCATTGTTTTTAAAAATGCACCAAACGAAGATAATAGCAAAAAAGAACCAGGCGATCATTGTATGGGAAAAGTTGGAAACACTTTTGTTAACGGCACTTGGAATGGAGACGATGACACATTGCCTGAATCTTACGATTACTAAGTAATTATAAATCTAAATATAAACATGAATCAAAAAAAAAGAATTAAAAAATTAGAGGCTAAAGTTTCTTCATTACTAGAAATTGTGCAAAAAGGATCATTGACACTTACGGATGTCGATAACCCAAATGTTAAGGTAGTATTCAGTATTAAAAGCGGTGTTTTTTCTACTGATAAAATTACAACCACAATAAATACTGATAACATAATAAATAACCAAAATCAATAACATGAAAAGAATCTTTTTATTTTTATTACTGGCTTTATCATTAGCCACATCAGCGCAAGACATTTATTCTATCGCTAAACCGTTAAGACTTGGAAACGTGCCTGTCAGCGAATCATTAGCAGATAGTGTATTGGTTTACACATCGGGTAAAATGGTAAGACTTGTACCTCGTAGCGAGTTCGGAGGCAGTGGAGGTTCTCAGGACTTACAGCAAACTTTAGAGAATGGTGGTACTGCAAATATTCAAATTACACTGATTGGTAAAGACGGTTCAACGGATTATGCAATTTATGATAGGGCAGGAATGTTTCTTGATGATATGGCAGGTCTTGGTAGAATATCTAATTATTATAATGGAATTATAAAGTTTGATGATGTTATAAACGGAGGTGCTATATCTATTGCTAGCCCGAATACTTTTAGTAATACTACTGAATATACATTTGCTGATAAAGGCGGGGCGCATACTATTGCAGCTATTGATGACATTACTTTACAGAAAGCATTGGATAATGGTGCTACAGCAACCGCTATAAGTAATTTTTCTGTTGCCGGTACAAATGGTCAAATATCTGTAAACTCCAACGGAGCAGAACTTTCTGCACAGGCTTGGGGTGCATTGAATATAAATTCAACAGGCATACAGTTAAATAATCGTGGTAATTCTAATCCAATCATTTTAAACGGCGGAACTCCTGGAATTCAGTTAAACGGTCACATGGGGTCGTGGCTTAAGTTAAAATCAGACGTTGTAGAGTTCAGGAGCAATCAAGGTATGAATATTATAAACCAAAGCTCTACACCAATAAACATAAACAACCTTGGGGATAAAGTTAATATCTCAGGACAGAGCGGTATAGATTTAATATCTGGTAACGGTTCAATATACCTAGGTGCGCCAATGGGTATTAATCTGGGATCATCCGGCGATGTCAAAATAGTTTCTAATGATACTTTAAGATTAGAAACTACGAATAAACTGGTACAAATTGGCACTCAAATTAAGCTAAAGAGTTCCGGTGCACCTAATGAGATTATAGTCAATGATGATACAGGCTCAATTAATATAGAATCACAGGCTAGTGGTGTAAAAATCAAATCAACGGGAGGAGCGGTTTCGATAACTAATACCACCGGTGCCGGGATTGCATTAAATACTACAGCAGGACCGCTAAATATTGAATCTTCAGGAGGAGTATCTGTTAATTCAGCGGGTTACACTACTATATCATCAGCAGGAATAAATTTAACCAATAATACTGGTACTGGAGGTCAGTTTTTAGTGGATGCCGGTGATGTAACTATATCAGCAGGATCAGGCAAAACATTAGGTTTATTTGGTTATGATTTGAATATTCATAACAATAACCCGATTTTCTTTCATCCACCTAAATTTCCAGTAACTACTGTTGATAATTTACCAGAGTCTCCGGGGTTCGGCAAATATGCAACTGTTACAGATGCAGTTGCACCTACTTATTTACAGCCTGTCGTTGGTGGTGGGACGGTTTCTTGTCCTGTATTCTACGACGGTACTGCTTGGGTAGCACATTAAGTAATATTTTAAAAATTAAATATATATGAATAAGTTTTTAAACTTGGTTTTGGGTACGAATGATGTACCAACATACTTAGCAGCTTTGTTTTTTGCCTTGATTGGTGTAATTGTCATTTTGCTTTTAAAGAGTAATAAGCGAGATAAAACTAGCCTAAACACGCCTTTTGAATTTAGTTTTAAGTTTTTAATCCAAGATAATTTAAAAGAAATAGTACTTGGTTTTTTATTGATAATTCTGGCTCTTAGGTTTTCAGTTGAATATGCCGGAGTTAATCTTACTATGGTGTATGCATTGGGTGTAGGATTGTCAATTCAGAAGCTTGCAGGTTATATTTCTAAATTGGAATTGTCGGCAAGGAAATAATTCTCCGGAGGCGGAATAAAAAAAGTCCTCCAACAAATTAATACTTTCTCAGGGTAATTTAATTTAGCACAAAGCCAGCGTTGGAGGACAATAAGTCTTCTGATGCTGGCTTTGCTATGTTTTAAATTATCCTGAGAGGTGCAAATATAATCAATCATCAATCAAAAAAACGAATGGAAAAAAAGAAAATTTTTAAAGCAGCACCTTTGCCGTTTATGGGGCAAAAACGCAAATTTTTAAAGCAGTTTGAACCTGCATTGCAAAATTATTCACCTACAGCAACTTATGTTGATTTGTTTGGAGGAAGTGGATTACTAAGCCACACAGTAAAAGCATTGTATCCTGATGCAAATGTTATTTATAATGATTACGATAACTTTAGGCAACGCCTTGAAAACATTGATAAGACTAATCAACTGATCAGTGATTTAAGGGTAATTTTATCAGGTTACGTAAAAGATAAAAGAATTGAAGGCGTTACACGTGACCAAGTATTAAATAGATTGTCTGAGGAAGATAAAAAAGGATATGTTGATTATATTACACTGTCCAGCTCCTTACTGTTTAGTATGAAGTATGCTTTTACATTGGAGCAATTCAAAAAAGAAACGCTTTATAATTGTGTACGTCAATCAGATTACAATGGCGTGGGTTATCTCGATGGTATTGAAGTTGTGTCAAAGTGTTATAAAGAACTATTCACATTATACAAAGATCTTGACAATGTAGTGTTTTTGGTTGATCCTCCGTATTTGTCAACCGAGACGTGTAGTTATAAAGGATATTGGAAATTAAAAGACTATTTAGATGTTTTACAGGTTCTGGACGGTACTAAGTACTTTTACTTTACATCAAATAAGTCTTCTATCATTGAGCTGTGTGAGTGGATTGAAACTAAAACACCAATGAGTAATCCATTTGCCGGAGCTTACACCGAATCAATGAACGCTACAGTTAATTTCCAGTCAAGTTATACCGATATAATGATCTATAAGACATAAAAGCAGAAAAGCCCTTTAAATGATGTTTAAAGGGCTTTTAAATTATATATATTTGCTGAAAAAATGGAAGGTTCGTTTCTAAAAGATGGAAATTTCGATTTTGCGATTATAAAACGATTTGATTATTGATGGTTCCGAGTTGTAAAGCCAGTTCGTGAACGCCAACTTTATTTCCTGTTGGCTGATATTTGAATGTTTGATTATTAAAAATAATATTTCGTTTTTCCTCGGCATTAAAATCAATAAAATAGAAATTGGAGTTCAAGCTCTCAATAATTTCATTGTTTTTGAAAGTTGTACTTTTCATTCTTTGGCAATACTGACACCAGTCGGTATGAATAAAAACGATTATTTTTCGCTTTTGGATTTGTTGTAAACCCTCAATTTCTTCAAAGGTTCTTTTTTTTTTAAGCTGGCAGAACACGTTTGAAGTAATTCCAAAGAAAAAAATAATTAGAAATAGTTTTTTCATTTGTATTTAATTTTTGCAACTGATAAAAGGATTTTATAAAATAAGGTTGCCACGAATTACACAAATTTACACAAATTAAATTCGAGGAAATTAGTGCAATTCGTGGCAAAAAAAAATTTAATCTGTGGCCTAATCATTTATCTAAAATTATAACGCAACCCAAAAAAACCACGAATCGTCTGGTTTTGCCCATAAACATAAGTTGTGTCAAAAGTCAAACCGTATGGATTATCCGGGGTAGTAACAATTTGCCCTTTTGGAACTACCTGACCGTTCATACCAACGTTGGTACCATCTGAGGTTATGACATTTTTATCAAAAGGATCATTTGCTCTTGAAATCAAAAATGGATTATTTTGCTTTGGTGTAAAGTTCAGTAAATTCTTAACACCTGCATATATTTCAAAATCTTTCCATCCTGAATAGGTAAACTGAATATTCTGAATGCTGTACCAAGGTGATTTAGGATTTCTGGGGTCGTATTCGTTCAGCAATGGCAGTTTCATTGGGCTGTAAACATTCCCTGTGTAATCCACTAATAAATTCCAGGGTTGAATTTTATACGAAACACTCCAGGTTCCGGTGAAATTCTCGGTTAAAAACGGTCTTTCTGAAATGCCGTTTTCCACATTTTTGTTATCCAAAACTGTGGCACCAAGAATAAATTTTAATCCGTTAGTGAAATTCACATCAACATTGGTGCTGATTCCCTGACTTATGGCATATCCGTCAACGTTATCGTAAATGATTCTATTAGGATCTGTTTCATAATCAGAAATGATTTTATTGCTGAAACGCGTATAAAAAGCCGTCGTTTCAATTCCGATAAAAGTCCCGTTTGCAAAGTTTATTTTTTGAATATAATTCAGATTCGCATTGATTGATTTTTCCGGATTTAAATTATTAGCTATCACAACATCCCGAGAACCTGTAAGTGCCGCATGATCTTCTGTAAATAAATTCACAACCCGAAATCCGGTTCCGGCATTTAATCTGAAGATGGAATTTTCATTTGCTTTAAAACGATAAGCGAATCTTGGTGTAAAAATAGAGCCATGGATAGAGTTATAATCGTAACGCGCTCCCAGCAATATCTGGCTTTTTGGGGAAATTGTAATTTCATCCTGAACAAAAATCCCAGGCAGCCACGTACTTTCGGCTTCTTTGGTGGCTGGTGTATTGTCATCATAGTATGTGTAGCGGCTTGCAATTCCGGTAAGTAAATCATTTCGTCCTATTTTTTTATCCCATGTCAATTGTAAAAATCCAATTTTCTGGTTTGCGATATACGATGTTGTTCCGTAACGGCTGTCCTGATAATGCACGTTTCCGGAGAACGAAAGCATCAGTTTTTCTTCAAAAGGCAATTGATAACTTCCAATCAATTCTCCTCGTTTGGTATAAATACTCTCACCGTAAATTTCATCCCCTCCTCTGTATCTTTTCTCCCAATTTACATCTCCGCCCCAGCGATCTTCATACATTCCGCGTGCTGCGATGGTAAACAACCGATTATTATCTCGCTGAAAACTCCATTTATTAAAAACCGAAATCCGTTCTGAAAGCGTTACATCGGTAAAATTATCGTGGTCTTTGTCAACTACCTGATCGTAATTAAAGTAATTAATGCCTAAAATTGAAGTGGCTTTTTTTCCGGCATTAAACTTCATTCCCAAATCCAGATTGCTTTCAAAATAACTGGTTGTAAAATAATCCACAGAAAAAACCGGTGCATTAGTTGGATTTTTAGTGATGATATTGATTAAGCCACCAACTGCTTCACTTCCATACAGAGAAGATGCCGGGCCTTTTACAATTTCGATTCGTTCAACTAAAGAATTTGGTATTCCGGATAATCCGTAAACAGTCGAAAGACTGCTAACAATTGGCATTCCATCTATCAAAACCAAAGTATATGGTCCTTCCAATCCATTAATGTGAATATCGCCTGTGTTGCAAACACCGCAATTGAGCTGAGGCCGAACGCCGTTAATGTTTTGCAGTGCTTCGTAGATACTTGGAGTTGGGTTTTTCTTAAAAAAAACAGTAGAGTAAACCTCAACCGGAACAGCACTTTCTAATCGTTTTACTGGCTTTAAAGTTCCGGAAACAACGACTTCATTAAGTTCGTTTTGATCATCCTTCAATTCGAAATTCAGCGTTATATTTTGTCCCTCTACAACAGAAATTTTTTGGGTTACCGGTTTGAATCCAGTCGAGGTCACCTTAACTTTATAAGTTTCCGTTGGAACATTTTCTAAATCATAATATCCCAAACTATCTGTTACGGTTTTATAATTTGTTCCCAATAACTGAACATTCACAGCCTGCAGTTTTTGACCTTCACCGGAAACATGACCAGATATTGAACCCGTATTTTGTGCATAAGAAATTTGTAAAACAAATAGAATCAATATCAAAGTTGGTGTTTTCATTATTATAAAATTAAATTTAGACAAAACTAAAAATTAAATTGGACAAATAATGATTATGAAACTAAAAAAATTTAATTCAATTAAATCAATGTGTTAAATTTTGGTTTTATCTCAATTGAATAGCTTTCACCTTTATAAAAAAATAAACCGAAAAGGCTTTAGCAAAACCTAAAATTCGGCTAAAGCCTTTTCAATTCACATTAATTCCCTGTCTGAAGCTAGGGGCTATGCAAAAAAACTATACAAACCCGACGATCCATGATTTATGGTTATATGTCGAAAAAGAAACAAAAAATTGAATAGCATCCATCTTTAGCTGGATGAAAATATAAGCGAAAGAAAAAAGGGGCTTTAGTCAAACATACACAACGTGGCTAAAGCCTTTTTGATTCAAATTTTATATCCCTAGCTGGAGCTATGTGCTACACAAAAAGACGAACTATACCAGTAAATTTCAAATATTAAAAGCTTCTTCAATAAGTTCTCTATTAATAGAAGCACCTGCAAACGAACCAGAAGATACCGCCATGGCAACAGATCTGGCCTGAATCACACAATCACCGCTCGCATAAACTCCGGGAATAGTTGTTTTCTGCATCATATCGACTTTTATCAGGCCTTGCTCAGTCACTTCACATCCCAAAGATTCCGGTATTGGGCAATGCTGTTTAAAAGGTGGTCTGAAATAAATTGCCTTTACGATAAGTTTTGACTGTTTTTTGAAGATAATCTGCTGAACATATCCATTTGTATGTTCTAAAGACTCAATTTCATCTTCAATAATTTCAATTTGATGTTTTTTTAGGATGGCTGTTTGTTCAGGAGTTAGGGTTGATTTTCCGTTGGTAAGCAATGTCAAATCTTTTGTCCAGTTTGAGATTAGTTTTGCATACTCAAAACCCATTTCACCGTTGGCAATAATGGCAGTTTTTTCGGTTTTTACTTCATAACCGTGGCAATACGGACAATGCAATACCGAAATTCCCCAACATTCAGCTAAACCATTAAGTTCCGGAAGCAGATCCTTTACACCTGTTGCAAATAATAACTTTTTAGAAGTAAATAATTCTCCGGATTCCGTCTTAATTTCGAATGCATTTTGTGTTTTAACAACATTAATAACAAGTCCATTGTAAAACTGAACTGTTTTATAAAAGTCAACTTGTAATTTGGCTTTCGCCGAAATAGCAGCTGGCGTTTCCCCGTCCTGTGTAATAAAATTATGAGAATGCGGTGTTTGTCTGTTGCAAGGCAAACCACTGTCAATAACCAAAACCTGTCGCAAGGAACGACCTAAACTCATTGCAGCAGATAAACCGCTGTAACTGCCACCGATTATTATTACTTCAAAATTCTTCTCTTTCATGAGATTCTGTATTAATGATTTTGTTTTTTATGCAATTTATAATTTATCAAATGCCCGATAATCATTCCGATTCCTCCAAAATAAATTAAATCCAAATGAATTTCTAAAAAGATTTCACTCAAAATACTCACCCAGATTAAGCTCATTGAAACAATGAGAATAGACGAAATGAAAAGACTTGATTTTTTTGTAATTTTGAAAATCGCAAATAGTCCTATCGAAGCAAAAATTAAATCGATAATTGGATTGTGAATTAGCCCTAAAGGAAGGATTGTCAAAAGCGGAAAAACTAAACAATGAACCAAACAAATAGTTGCACTTGAAATTCCTAAAATATCATAAAAAGATGATGTTATGTTCTTCATTTTTTTAAATTTACTTAATGCAATTTTGTTGCAAATATACACTTTAAAATCAAATGCAACATTGTTGCTTTAAAAATTTTTATTTCTAAAAAAATGAAAACAACGAGAAATACAACAGCAAAGACGGCCGTTTTAGAGATTTTTGAGAAATCTAAAACAGCACTGTCACATACAGAAATTTACAAACAAATAGAAGATGTATGCGACCGGGTTACTGTGTACAGAATTTTAGACCGCCTCGTTAATGACGATATCGTACATAAGATTGTTGATCTTGACGGAACAATAAAGTATGCAAAATGTCACCATCATACTCAGCGTGTTCACATACATAATCATGCTCACTTTAGCTGTGAAAACTGTCTTGAAATAACTTGCCTTGAAAATGTAAAACCCAGTTATATCATGCCTCATAATTATAAAGTAAACAATATAAACTTTACTTTATCAGGATTATGTCCTAACTGTTTAAATTCGAATAGCCAGATTTAGACTTGCCTAAAAATTTTGTTGTGTGAATATAATTTTTACATATATTTGTTAAAACAACAGTTGCAAAAATGAGCAGATCTTTAGACGAAGTAAACCAATCGGTTGCTACAGAGCATAAAAAAACAGGATTTCGTAAAATATTAGCCTTTTTAGGTCCCGCTTATTTGGTAAGTGTTGGTTACATGGATCCGGGAAACTGGGCAACAGACATTGCTGGTGGTAGCCAGTTTGGTTATTCGTTACTTTGGGTTTTATTGATGAGCAACTTAATGGCTTTGCTGCTTCAAAGTTTAAGTGCGCGACTGGGAATCGTGACGCAAAGAGATCTAGCACAGGCATCACGGGAAACCTATTCTAAATTCATCAATTACATACTATACTTTTTAGCAGAAATTGCCATTGCAGCCTGTGATCTTGCAGAGGTTCTAGGAATGGCAATCGGTATCAATCTATTATTCGGCATTCCGCTTCTAGAAGGTGTTTTAATTACCGTTTTAGATACTTTTCTTCTTCTATTCCTAATCAATAAAGGAATTCGCAAAATGGAAGCCTTTATTATTGTTTTGGTAGCCATCATTGGATTTTCTTTCATCTTTGAAATGATATTTGCAGAACCGGAGCTTGATAAAGTGATTTACGGACTGGTTCCGTCAATTCCAAGTTCAGCTGCTTTATACATCGCAATTGGAATTATTGGGGCAACCGTAATGCCACACAACTTGTACTTACACTCTTCATTGGTACAAACCAGAAAATTCGACAGGACACCAGCCGGAATCAAACAGGCCTTGAAATACAACTTTATAGATTCCACAATTGCTTTAAACTTAGCTTTCTTTGTAAATGCAGCCATTTTAATTTTGGCTGCAGCCACATTTTACAAAAACGGGATGTTTGAAGTTGCCGAGATTCAGGATGCGCATCAATTTTTAGAGCCTTTATTGGGAACTAAGTGGGCCCCTATATTATTTGCGGTTGCCTTGATTGCCGCAGGACAAAGTTCGACCATTACTGGAACGCTTGCCGGTCAAATTGTAATGGAGGGTTATCTGAACTTAAGAATTCAGCCTTGGGTGAGACGTATTATAACCCGTTTGATTGCTATTGTTCCGGCCGTTGTTGTGATTATGATTTATGGAGAAAGCGTAACTGGAAAATTATTGATTCTAAGCCAGGTTATT
This sequence comes from uncultured Flavobacterium sp., assembly GCA_965650235.1. Classification (GTDB taxonomy): domain Bacteria; phylum Bacteroidota; class Bacteroidia; order Flavobacteriales; family Flavobacteriaceae; genus Flavobacterium. Next base: position 9,830 of record CBFGNY010000008.1, read on the forward strand.
TTGAGTTTACAATTGGGTTTTGCAATTATTCCGCTAATACATTTTGTGAGTGACAAAACCAAAATGAAGGGATTTCATATTTCGAAAACCACTCAAATTGCTGCCTGGATCATCGCTTTGATTATTGTTTCGCTGAATGCCAAATTAGTTTATGACGAAATAACTTCATGGCTCGAAAGCTCCAGCAACCCTTCCATTCTTTGGTTTACCGTTGTTCCTTTGGCCTTTGGATTTCTTGGACTGTTGCTTTATATCGTTTTCAAACCTTTTATTGCAAGAGCAAAATCAATTGAAAATCATTCACCTCATCATTTAAAACTGAATTATACACCAAAAGAAACGTATAATAAGAAAAATATAGCAATTTCAGTCGATTTTTCTAAAGCCGACGAATCAGCATTAAACAATGCTCTTGAATTGGGCGGCTTTGATGCTCAGTATACATTAATTCACGTTGTAGAAACGGTTGGTGCCTTAATGTATGGAGGTCATGTTGACGATCATGAAACTACTTTTGACGAAAAATTATTATTGGAATATAAAGAAATGCTCTCGCAGAAAGGATTTAAAATCGAAACAGAACTTGGTTTTGGAAAACCTAACAGTGTGATTCCGAAGATAATTAATGAAGGAAATTTTGATATTTTAGTAATGGGAACCCATGGTCACACTGGCTTAAAAGATATTTTATTTGGTACAACCGTAGACAAATTGAGACATAAAATTTCGATACCTTTGTTGATTGTTAAAAAATAGTCGCTAAGGCACTAAGTTGCTAAGATTCTAAGGTTTTTTCCCTGAATTTTTAACTTAGGAACTTAGTATCTCAGAACCTTAGAAACTTTCAAAAATGACTTTTTCAGAAGAAAACTACCTTAAAGCTATATATCATCTTACTGCTTCGAACGATGCTGAAGTAAGCACGAATGCCATTGCTGAAATGATGGACACCAAAGCTTCATCGGTCACGGATATGCTAAAAAAACTAGCGGAAAAGGATTTGGTGAATTATAAAAAGTACCAAGGAGTTTCATTGACAGAAAATGGTAGACTGTCTGCTAAAATGATTGTTAGAAAACACCGTTTATGGGAAGTGTTTTTGGTTGAAAAGCTACATTTTACCTGGGATGAGGTTCACGATATTGCAGAACAGCTGGAACACATTAAATCTGAACAGTTAATCAATCGTTTGGATGATTTTCTTGGAAATCCAACAGAAGACCCGCATGGTGACCCAATTCCGGATGCGAACGGAAGAATCATTAAGATTGAAAAACATTTGCTTTCTGAATTAACCGAAAACCAAATTGGTATTTGCGTAGGTGTAAAAGATACTTCATCTGAATTCCTGAAATACCTTGATAAACAGGAAATTGCTTTGGGTTCAAGAATAGAGTTTTTATCTAAGGAAAGCTTCGATTTATCGGTTAAAATAAAGATTGATGCCAGGGAATTGTCTATTTCGAATAAAATAGCTTCCAATTTGTTTGTGAAGCTTATTTAGGTTAGTTATTTCGCAGAGATTCGCAAGATTCCACAGAGATACACGGAAATTATTTTAATATAGAACCGAACCTATGGTTCTATTTGTTGGTCATTTTTAAATGAATGGATTAAAATCCATCCCTACAACATTTACCGAGCCTATGGCTTTTTGCTATTGCACAGATTATTAATTATAGTTGTGTTAAGAACTATTAAATTTTATAGCAACGGATTAAAATCCGTTGAAAACAAACGCTCAAAAATCAATAAGTACTGTAGGAACGATTCATCTAATAAGGAAATCGTATCAAATAATCACAATTCTAAAAATATCAATCAACGACGTTTTTTAGCCCCGATAGAAGTGAAAATCCTTTTGCTTTTTTCTTTAAAAAGCAAAAGATTGCAACGGATAGCGGGATCAGCTCCTGAAAAAATTAAACAATTCCCTTTTCTATCATTTCGAGCATTACAGGTGAAGCATTCTTGAATGTCGCTGGCTGTTCTATAATGCTTCCTGCGTTTTTCTTGTTGACTTTGAATGTTACATCGTTGTCTGTTGTAAATAAAAGTGCTGTTAAAAAAGGATTTTTGATATACGTTCCTAAAACCATCAAAGCTTCATCTAAAGTATGAATACTTTCGATTTCTTCGGTTTTGTATCGGGTTGTCAATGAGACTGAAAACATATTATCTTCATTCAGAACCAATCTGAAATAGATATTTTTGATTTCGGTATCGCCAATGGTTTTGGCTAAAGTAAGTTTGGCAAATGTGCCGTTTTTAATGCTTTCTTTTACACGTTCGCAAAAAAGAGCAAATATTGGTTCGTAGGACATGTTTTTATTTTTTAGTTTCTGAGGTTCTGAGATTCTAAGTCGCTAAGTTTTTAATACTTCGTGTATCTCCGTGCAACTTTGTGGAATAGCTTATTTTCCTGTAAACTCTGCTTTTCTTTTTTCTAAAAAGGCAGTAGTTCCTTCTTTAAAATCCTGAGTTCCGAAACATTTTCCGAAAGATTTGATTTCGGCTTCAAAACCGTCTTTTCCATCTTTATAATTCGCATTGATTGCCTTTATTGCTTTATTGAGGGCAAACGGAGCATTTTTAATGATTTTTTGGGCAATTACGGTTGTAAAAGTTATAAGTTCAGCTTGTGGCACAACATGATTCACTAAACCGTATTGTTTTGCTTCTTCTGCAGAAATCATTCCGGCAGTCATAATCATCTCCATCGCACGGCCTTTTCCCACTAATTGAGGCAAACGTTGTGTTCCTCCATAACCAGGAATCAACCCTAAAGAAACTTCAGGCAAACCCATTTTGGCATTATCTGACGCTATTCTGAAATGACAGGCCATTGCCAATTCTAATCCTCCACCTAATGCAAAGCCATTAACGGCAGCAATTACGGGTTTTTTTAAATTTTCTATAAAATCAAACAGCGATTCCTGTCCTTCAGCAGCTAATTGCGCTCCTTCAATAATAGTATAATTGGCAAATTCTGAAATATCGGCTCCTGCCACAAATGCCTTTTCGCCAGTTCCTGTAATGATAATAACGCGAACATCATCATTTTTACCCAATGTTTTTATTGCTTTACTCAAATCGCTAATAGTAGCTTTATTTAAAGCATTTAGTTTTGCAGGTCTGTTAATAGTTACGGTTGCAATTTTTTCTTCAATCGAGATTAAAAGATTTTCGTAGTTCATGACGCTGTTTTTATGAGTTTGTGATAGGCAAAGAAACTCTGAATGTGGTTCCTTTTCCGTAAGTTGACTCAAAGGTAATTGTTCCTTTGTAATTTTCGATGATGTTTTTTATAATTCCGAGTCCAAGTCCCATTCCACTGGTTTTAGTGGTGAATTTTGGTTCGAAAATTCGGCCGATATCTTGTTTCTGCATTCCGATTCCGTTGTCTTTAACTGCGATTTCAACATGATCATCAATGCGTTTTACGGTAACTAAAATAGATTTATGAAATTGACTTTCCGGAATTGCCTGTGTAGCATTCTTAACTAGATTCGTAATCACACGAATCAGCTGCGTACGATCCATTTTTGAGATAATTTCGTCTTCTTCACTTTCAAACGAAATATAATCTTCATTAAATATATCCAAAGCCAATTCAACAACCTCAACAACATTTAAGGTTTCATTTTGCTGTGCCGGCATCGAAGCAAAATTTGAAAATGCCGAAGCTACAGCAGTCATTGTATCAATTTGCTGAATCAGCGTTTCTGAGTAATCGTTCATTTTTTGCTTGACATCAGGATCATTCGGATCAAACTTGCGCTGAAAACTCTGCACCGTCAATCGCATAGGCGTAAGCGGATTCTTGATTTCGTGCGCTACCTGTTTTGCCATTTCGCGCCATGCTTCTTCACGCTCACTTTGGGCCAGTTTTATAGCACTGGTTTCCAATTTGTCAACCATTCCGTTGTAAGCTTTTATCAGGAAATTGACTTCTTTACTATTCGCCTCTAAAACAATTTTTTCATTTTTCTGATCAAGATTTGTTTCTTCTAATCTGTCTGAAATCGTTTTTAGTGATTTTGTAATATAAGTCGAAAGAAAATAGGCCAATGCAAACGCCACAAGCAACATGAAAGAATAAACCTGACTTAAACGAATCAGGAACGTATTCAATTCGTTGTCGTAATAACCATCGTCTTCTAAATATGGGAGGTTTAAAATCCCAAGAGGTTTGAATTTTTCATCTTTTATTAAACTGTAAGAAGATCTGTTTTTGACTCCATCAATTGTTTTAATATCAACAAAACGCTTTTCGATAGAAGAACGGACTAATTTCAGAATATATTCCGGAATTGGAGGTGCCACTTTATCAACCGCAAAAGATTCTTTGGATGATTTCAGCAGTTTTCCGTCTAGACTGTAAATATTGATTTCGATTTTATGGATCTGTGCCAATTCATGGATTTTATCTTTAAAAATCAAATCCAGATTTCCGGTTTTCAAAGGATACGTCGTCGTTGCCAGAACGTAATTAATGTGTTCTTTTACCGCATTTTCTTTTCGCTCTAAACGTTCCTGATGGTATTCTTTGGCTTCGTTTTTAAACTGAATAATTGAAATGGAAGCCAATAAAAAAGATGCGACAACAATCAATACAATCATCGACAGGAAAATCCTGATACGCAGTGAAAGCATTGACATTTTGAAGTTCTTCATTTTTTATTTGTTATTAGTTGTTAGTTGCTAGCCATAAACTAAAAACCAACAACTCTAAACTATTTTTTTTCTCTTATTCTTTTGTAAAAACGGAATCCCAGCATAATTAAAACCGAGAACAAAACAATTCCGATAACACCGAAAATCCAGTTAACCGCACTTTTTAAAACTACTAAAAAAACAACTGCAAAAAGAATAATTGTGGCACCTTCATTCCATAAACGCATGAAATTGTTGGAATATTTTACCTCATCATTCTGTAGCTGTTTAAATATCTGATGGCATTTTCCGTGATATAAATACAAAAGAAATACAAAACATAATTTCACATGCATCCAGGGCATCTTGAGCCAGGCGTTTCCTAAATCTGTAAAGAACAACATCCAAAAAGCAAAAATACTGGCTAAAACTGCTGATGGCCAAGTGATAATGTACCACAAACGATAGGTCATTATTTTGTATTGCGCTTGTAGAATTTCTTTTTCAGGAGATGGTTTTTCACTGGCTTCAATTTGATACACAAACAAACGCACAATATAAAACAAACCAGCAAACCAAGTGATTACAAAGATAAGATGTAGTGATTTTAAGTAGTTATAATATTCCATAATTTTTGTTTCAGGTTTCAAGTTTCAGGTTTTTCTCAAAGTTGATTAACTTGAAACCTGAAACTTGAAAACAATATTATTTACTCCAATCATTAATCCAGTTACTCACTGTCTCACACCATTCATCATCATCATTTAAACATGGAACAGCAAAGAAATTTTCTCCCCCGTTTTTCTCGAAATCTTCTTTGGCACGCATAGCAATTTCCTCGAGCGTTTCCAAGCAATCCGAAACAAAGGCTGGAGTTACAACCGCTAAGTTTTTGATTCCTTTTCCTGGCATTTTATCAATTTCGATATCGGTATAAGGCTCTAACCATTTATCTCCGGCCAATCGTGACTGGAAAGTTAAACTGTACTTATCTTCAGGAATATCTAATAGTTTTACGACTTGCTTTGTGGTTTCATAGCATTGGTGACGGTAGCAAAACTCATGCGCCGGAGATGGAGTGTTGCAACAGGAACCGTCAATTTTACAATGTGATTTCGTAACATCGGTTTTGCGGATGTGACGCTCCGGAATCCCGTGATAGGAGAACAACAAATGATCATAATCAACGCCAACTAGATGTTTTTGAATTGAGTCAGCGAGATTTTTGATGTAATCCGGTTTGTTGTAAAATGCCGGAACATCTGTAAAAGTCATGTTTGGGAATTTCTTTTTACGAATTTCTTCTGCTTTAACCAAAATAGTCAAAGTCGAAGCCATGGCATATTGCGGATATAAAGGAAAAAGCAATACTTCAGTCACGCCTTTATCATGCAATTCCTGAAGTCCTTTTTCGATAGTCATGCTTCCGTAACGCATCGCTAAAGCAACAGGAACATTTACCAAAGGCTGCACTTTTTTCTGCATTCTTTCAGAAAGAACTACTAACGGAGAACCTTCCTCCCACCAAATTTTCGCGTAAGCATGTGCTGATTCTTCTGGTCTTTTTCTTAAAATAATACCGCGAACCAATAATGCTCTCAATAAATACGGAACATCGATCACGTATTTATCCATTAAAAATTCGTCTAAATACGGTTTTACATCTTTTGGTGTTGGACTGTCCGGTGATCCGAGGTTTACTAATAATACGCCTTTCATTCTGTTTTTTGGTTTAGGCTTTAAGCTTTGGGCTTTAAGCTTTTTGTTGTTTAAATTTTCGTCAAAAGTAGCACCTGCAACTTTTTAGAAATATGATAAATGTTATCTTTTATTTATGTTTTGATATATAAAATTGATGCCCTTTAAACATTAGTATTAATCGACATTAAATATTTTTTTGGAGTCGTGGCGAACTTTTTCTTGAATGCTGCAATAAAATGACTTCCGGTGCTGTAGCCAATTTTCAGTCCTACTTCGTTTACGTTATAGGAACCGCTGTCTAATAATTTTCGGGCGAAATCCATTTTATAGTCGAAAAGAAAACCGTAAACCGTGTCACCATAAATTTGTTTGAACCCCATTTTGAGTTTCTTTAAATTCAGACCAACTTCATCAGCCAATTCTTGTAATCCTGGAGGTTCGGCCATATTAGCGATGATGATTTCTTTTGCTTTTCGGATTTTCAAAACGTTGTCTTCATCAATCAAAAATGGACACTGTTCTGCGTTTGGATCCTCGGTTCGATTAAAATACAAACTCAGTAATTCGTATCCTTTTCCTTTATAGTAAAGATTTTTTATCGACGGATGAAGGTTGTAATGAAACAACTGACTCAACACAATCGCCATAGACGGACTAATATTTCCTTCATTATAATACTTTTTATCCTTATTATCTGGACTTAAAAAAGTAATATAATCGGCTTCTGCAGAAAACAACGCATGAAATTTCTTGATGGAAACAATTACAGAAATTACCCAGGAATTTGGAGTTAGTTCTAAATTCAGCGGCAATTCTTTTTGTGGATTATATAAAAGGAGTGATTTTTCTTCTTTTAATTCTAAGGCATAATTGCCCTGATTGAATAAAAATTTAGCATTGCCTTTTAGTCCAAAATGAAACTGTATCAAACCACTGCCCACTTCACGTTGTGCAAAAAAAGGTTCTGAACTGTCGTTTTGAAAACGGATAAGCGTAAAGTCGTCTTCAATTTTTATTTCTTCCTCCATTTTTGATTTACTTTCTGATTACTATTGCCGTTTTTATAAAACGAATAATTGGCCTTTCAAAATTAAATCTTTTTGATGGTTTATTGTTTACTTGCTTCTAAATTTATAAAATCTTTATTGTTTGTGCACATTATTTTAAAATAGCTACAATCTGAACATTTATTTTATTAGAAACTTTGTTTTTGACTACAGAAGGTATTACAATGTTAAAATCGCTGGCATTTACATCAAAATTAGACACAATACTAATTCCCGATCCTGACATGCTTATCCTCGCTTTGGCGGTTATATCCTTCACTTTTCCGTGAAGTTGTAACTTGCCTTTTATAATAAAATCCTGAGAACCCGTGGTAAGACTGTTTAAAGCGAAATCTTGTATTTTTCCTTTAAATATTGCTTTCGGATATTGATCACTTTCAATATAATTTTCATTAAAATGTTCTTCCATCAAAGCGACTTTAAATCGAAATCCTTTCATTAAGGCTAAACTCGCAATTTCACCTGTAGCCATATCTAGAACAAAAGTAACATTGGTATTGGTTGCTAAAACTTCTTCAAATGAAGGAACCGATGCTTCAAAAGTAATTTTTCCTGTTTTACTGATCTTTTTTTCTTGTGAAATGCCAATTGCAGAAACATAGAGGATTGTTATGAGTATAATTTTTTTCATGATTTCAGTTTTAATTATTGGTTTTTGTATATCTATCCTATATCATTATTCTCCAGTTTCTTATTTCAAAACAGCAATAATTTGAATATTTACCTTATTATCAAGCTTATATTTAATAAGCGCCGGAATTGGTATATCAAAATCACTGGTATTTACCGAGAAATCTGAAAAAACACTAATTCGGGTACCTGTTCTGGTAATTTTGGCATTTATATTTATATCCTTCGATTTACCATGGAGCTCTAATTTTCCTTTTATGATATAATCTTTATAATCCTCCGTTAGTTTGTTTGCGTCAAATCCTTCAATTTGTCCTCTAAAAACTGCTTTCGGATATTTATCTGTTTCCATGTAATTTTCATTAAAATGTTCCTCCATCAAGGCCATTTCAAATTCGTAGCCTTTCATTAAGGCCAGGCTTGCAATTTCTCCTGTTTTTGGGTTTAAAACAAAAGTTACATTACTATTTGTTCCCTTAACCGGCTGGAAAGAAGGAACAGAAGCTTCAATAGTTACTGTCCCTGATTTAGTTATCATTTTATCTTGCGACAAAACAATGCATGAAGCCAATAGCATTGGCAGAAGTATAATTTTTTTCATCATTTATCGGATTATTGTTCTAATAACCCATCTTGTTCCCATTTTTTAATAACATCAATTGTAGTTTGTGGTAATCTTGGGCCTCCTTTTGGCATTAAGGAACTATTACCGTTTTCTAAAGAAATTCGGGTAAGCAATCCACGATTTAAAACGGCCTCTTTTACCTGGTCATAAGTCACTAAAGACATAGGCGCTCCATTTTTTGGAACAGTGGCGTGACATACAACACAATTATTGTCGATAATAGATTTGACATTTTGATTGTATGTTGCCACACCTGTAATTGGCGGGGTATCAATTAAAGTACCTGGGTTATCATCTGTGCAACTCACGAGGATTGAAGCAAATGATAAAACTGCTAATAGCGTTTTTAAGTTCATAACGATTGGTTTTAGTTTAAACAATAATTGCCTTTATAAACTTTAATGAATTACAAAAGCAGTTCGAAAACATATACGTTGAAATACATGATGTAGATTTTTAGGGAGGCTTATTTTTTAGATTAAATCCAATAGGAAGTTTTTAACGTAGATAATTCCAAGCACTAAAAAACAAGCCATGAAAAAAAAAATACTTATTACACTCTTACTTTCTCTAATAATTGGAATCTCGGTTTACTTCTACGCCTACCAGGATCATAGGGATATTGATACAGAAACTGCCGATTATATAGTGACAGTTTCCGGACTTGAAAAGGATTTTACTTTCAATGACAGCCTCGCTTATATAAAATACCAGGACAAAACGATTGAACTAACGGCAAAAGTAACCACTATTGATACCGCAAATAAAGGAATTGTTCTTGGTGAAAAAGTATTTGCAACATTCAAAGACAGTTTACCAAAAGAAATTGTTGCTGGCAAACCACTAAAAATTAAAGGACGGTTTTTAGGGTACGATGAATTACTGCAGGAATTTAAAATAGATCAAAGTTCCATTGTCCGTTAAAACAAATAAAAAATTAAAAAACTAAACCCTATGAAAAATCTCCTATTATTACTGTTTTTATTCCCATTACTGTCCTATTCTCAAGATGACTTATTAGATGGAGTGGAGCCTCTTGTTACAAAAGAAAAAGTAACATCTGCATTTAAAGCGCTAAAGATTGTTAATCTCGAATCTACAAAACTCGCGGCAAAAAGCGATTTGTACTTTGTCGTTGCTCACCGATTTGGTTCTGTAAAAGATGGTTTTGAAGGTTTTTACGGACTGGATAATGCGAATACACAAATAAAATTTATATACGGAATAACAAATGGACTAAATGTAAGTGCTGCCCGAAGTGAATTCGCCTACGATTTTGCTACAAAATACACTTTACTCCCTCAAATAAAAAACGGATTTCCTGTTACTATTGCAGGATTTAATAGTTTATCTATCAACAATAAGCTAAAAGAAAGCCTGTATCCAAAGCTTGAATTTAAAAACAAGCTGACTTATGTAGCGCAACTTTTAATTTCGAGAAAATTTTCTGAAAATCTGTCTTTAGAAATAGTTCCCACTTTTTTTCATGAAAATTTTGTTGAAAATGTAGACCAAAGCAATTCACAATATGCTATCGGTTTTGGAGGGAGATATAAATTTGCTAAACGCTGGTCATTAAATATTGACTATGCGGCACATTTAAACAGAACCGCAAATTCTCTTTATAACAATCCATTATCCATCGGTTTTGACTTAGAAACAGGAGGACACGTATTTCAGATGCATTTTACCAGTTCTCAGGGAATTGATGAAGCAGGATATCTTGCAAGAACAACCGGGGATTGGACAAAAGGAGATGTGTTTTTTGGATTTAATCTTGCCAGAGTATTCTAATTAGCTGTTTGCATACGTTTTATTCGAAACTATATTGTTTAAGTTATTCATAACAATTCTAAATTAATACTTTTCTTATAATTATTAAAACCAACTTAAAAAAGTGCTCGTATATAATTTTTAAAATCTAATCATTTTAAAATTATCAATATGAAAACTAATAAAACAATTAAAAAGATTTTTAGGGCCGGGCTGGTAATTACCATATTATTTTTTGGAATTTTTCTCTTCCATATTATAACAGCAAAACCGGCTGTTTACGAAAGTCCGAATTTACAAGTCAGCCGAATTGATTTCAAATTAGATATAGATTCATTGCAGGCCAAACAAATCTGTTCAGATTTAAGATCTATAAAAGGACTGACTTCCGATTCTATCATAGTTAAAAGAAATGTAGTTGTCTATTTCCACAACAATAAAATCACTAATTCTGAAAAAGTATATAATGAATTAATGACTAAAAGACCTTATGACGCCGAACGTTTTATTTTACCGGCACATTTAGCAAGCAAAGAAGTTTGTCCGGTAAATCAAAATAGTATGAGTTACAAGTTATCTCAGAAAGTAAATCAATTTTTTAATTAACCCTTTAATATTTTTATTATGAAAAATTTCTCTAGAATTGCACTTGGTGTATTATTCGTTACATCGACAGCTTTAATTTCCTGCAGCAATAATGATGACGACACGCCTGCACCACCAGTAAAAGCCTCTATCTATGATCGATTAGGCGGAACAAAAATGGTAGCGGATCCAGATAATTCAGGACAAATGATTGAACAGGGACGTTTATCGTTTCGTAAAGTAGTTAACTCTACAGTAGGACTTATTGTTGCAGACGTTCAATCAAATGCTTCTGGAAATCTTGGTGCTCATTTTGCTCCAGTTTTAACAGAGGTTGGAGCTGGCAATACTACAAAACTGGCTATATTGGTAGACAATCTTACAGATTTCTTTTCTTTCAACACCGGTGGGACTAATGCAGTAAACAAATATTCTGGCTTGAATATGGTTGCGGCTCATGATCCGGCTGTAAATGCACGTATGGGAACAAAATCAAGTAATGCAGATTATACAAAATTTGAAGGTTATGTTGGTGCAGCTGCAAATGCAAATGGCGTAGCTGCAAATACAGAACTTTATACTGATATTGTTGCTGTTTTAGAATCATTGAGAACTCCTATCGTTCAAAAATAATTTATTCCTCATAATAGACCCTGCCTCAAAAGGTAGGGTTTTATTTCACGAAACTGTTTTTATTTCTCTACACTAGTATTATGAAAGTGAATGATTTATAAATCCAAAACCAATATCCGAACTCATAGCGATATTTTTTCGTATATCATTTAAAACAAAAACAAGGTTGTTATTTAGAATAAGTATATATAACAAGTTATTGAATGCTTGATTTCACTATAAATGGCACAAAATGCTATTTAGAATTGCCAATTTGAATCAAATTATCCAGTAGCGATATAAAAAGTACCTCTAGCGTTGTTTTTATAAATTAGTTAGTAATAATTTTGTTGAACTTTTTAAGGAAAGTATAATATGGAAAAATTTAACATGTCCAAAACTACCACTTTTTACGCTCTAGGTTTAAGTTATAAAAAAGCAGATGCCACAATTAGAGGAAAATTTAGTTTAGATGCTACAGCACAATCTAATTTGTTGGTTCAGGCCAAAGCCGAAGGAATAGAATCATTGATTGTAACTTCTACTTGTAATAGAACTGAAATATATGGTTTTGCCAATCACCCGTATGAGTTAATTAAATTACTTTGCGAAAACAGTAATGGATCCGTAGAAGAATTTCGTGAAGTGGCACATATCTATAAAAACCAGGAGGCAATCAATCACATGTATCGTGTAGGAACAGGTTTAGACAGTCAGATTCTTGGTGATTTTGAAATCATAAGTCAAATTAAAATTGCATTTAATAACAGCAAAGCAGCAGGTTTAGTAAATACATTTCTGGACCGTTTGGTAAACTCAGTTATTCAGGCGAGCAAAAAAATCAAAACAGATACTGAAATTTCTTCTGGTGCAACATCCGTTTCGTTTGCATCGGTTCAATATATTATCCGAAATGTAGAAGATATTGGAAACAAAAACATTCTATTATTCGGAACAGGAAAAATAGGCAGAAATACCTGTGAAAATTTAGTAAAACATACTAAAAATGGACACATTACGCTTATAAACAGAACAAAAAACAAGGCAGAAAAATTAGCCGGAAAATTAAATGTTATTGTAAAAGATTACGCCAATTTACAAGAAGAAATACAACAGGCAGACATTTTGGTCGTAGCGACCGGAGCACAAAATCCAACTATTGACAAAACATTACTTAATTTAAAGAGACCTTTGTTGATTTTGGATTTATCTATTCCAAGGAATGTAAATCCGGATGTTGAACAAGTACCAGGTGTAACCTTAATACATTTAGATTATTTGTCTCAAATCACAGATGATACCCTGGAAAGAAGAAAACAACATATTCCTGCTGCAGAAGCTATTATTGAGGATATGAAATTAGAATTAAATACTTGGGTAAATGGTAGAAAATATGCCCCAACTATACATGCATTGAAAGCTAAGTTAAATGATATTGCAGCCAGCGAATTGGCTTTGCAAAGAAAGAAAACAATTAATTTTGATGAAATACAGGCTGATTTAATTACTTCAAGAATTATTCAAAAAATAACAAATCATTTTGCAAGTCACTTAAAAGATGAAAATACTACATTAGACGAAAGTATTGAATTTATTGAAAAAGTTTTTCAAATCGGGCAGCTTGCACCAAAAAAAATTCCTTCACCAGTCGAAGAAAAATACAAAATCAATCTTTCATAAAGTCTAAAATAATGTTCCCTGATTTTCAGGGTTCAAAAAAAATATGGTTCAAAAAGTTATCAGAATAGGAACTCGTGACAGCGAATTGGCGCTTTGGCAAGCACATAATGTCGAAAAACAGTTAAACGACTTAGGTTATAAAACCGAAATTGTTGCGGTTAAATCTACAGGAGATATTATTTTAGACAAACCTCTTTACGAACTCGGAATCACTGGAATTTTCACAAAAACGCTGGATATTGCGATGATTAACGGTGATTGTGATATAGCAGTTCATTCTATGAAAGATGTTCCTACGGCATTACCAAAAGGTATTGTTCAGGCCGCTGTTTTAGAAAGAGCCAATGTTTTAGATATTTTAGTTCACAAAGGAAATCCGGATTTTACTAATCCAAGTACCATTGCGACCGGAAGTCTGCGTCGTCAGGCATTATGGCTTAATAAATACCCAAATCATACAGTGGTTGACTTACGTGGAAACGTAAATACACGTATGCAAAAACTACAAGACAATAATTGGGACGGAGCCGTTTTTGCTGCTGCAGGTTTGGAGCGCATCAACATCAAACCGGAAAATTATATCAATTTAGACTGGATGATTCCCGCACCGGCACAAGGAGCAATGCTTGTTGTGGCTATGGAAAATGACAATTATACCTTAGATGCTCTTTCGCAGTTAAATCATATTGAAACAGAAATTTGTACTTATATCGAGCGTCAGTTTTTAAGAACGCTGGAAGGTGGCTGTACAGCGCCAATTGGTGCTTTAGTAAGGTATAATGAAGATGAAGACACATTGCATTTTCAGGGCGTTTTGCTTTCTGTTGATGGAAAACTAAAGTTGGAAATCGAAAAAATAGTTCCTATTGAAGAATGGAAAAAGTTAGGATTTTTCGCCGCACAGGAAATTTTAAATAATGGCGGAACCGAATTGATGGCATCTATAAAAGAATCTCTGAAGAAATAATGGCAAAATCAATTCAGATCTTATCTACTAAAAAGCTGTCGGTTGAACAAAAACTGGCATTAGTAAAAGCCAATATAGAACTTATCGAAGCCGATTTCATTCAAACCCAAAATAAATCTTTCGAACTAAAAGACCTCAACGAAAATCTGATTTTTACAAGTCAAAATGCCGTTCATAGTGTTTTATCACATCCAAAAGCGGAAGAACTTAAAAGTAAAAACGTTTTTTGCGTTGGCCTTAAAACTAAGATTTTATTATCCGAAAGTGGCTTCAATGTTGTGGCTTATACCGGATACGCTTCGGATTTAGCCGAAATCATTACTTTGATTTATCGAAATGAAAGCTATACTTTTTTCAGCGGCAACCTTCGCAGAGAAACGCTACCACAAGCTTTAAAAGATGCTGAGGTGCAATTCAATGAAATTCAGGTTTATGATACGTCATTAACACCTCAAAAAATAAAAACTGCTGTTGACGCAATCTTATTTTTCAGTCCGTCTGGCGTTGAAAGTTATTTGAAAGACAATACAATCAAAAAAGAAACCTGCTTTTGCATTGGAGAAACCACTGCAGACGCTTTACATAAAATTACCAAAAACATCATCATTGCAGATCAGCCAACGATTGAAGATGTAATTGAAGATGTGATTGAAGAATATAAATAATGATAACAACCCGACAGGTTTTGAAAACCTGTCGGGTTTAAAATATAAAATCCATGTTAAAAAACGACCTATTTTTAAAAGCATTAAAAGGAGAAACAGTTCAACGCCCACCAGTATGGATGATGCGTCAGGCAGGAAGATATTTACCTGAATTCAGGGCTTTACGTGATAAATATGACTTTTTCACAAGATGTGAAACTCCTGAGTTAGCGGCAGAAATTACCGTTCAGCCTATTCGCAGAATTGCTCCGGATGCTGCTATTTTGTTTTCAGATATTTTGGTTGTGCCTCGCGCAATGGGAATCCATGTAGAATTGAAAGACAATTTAGGCCCAATCATTCCAGATCCGATTCGTACAATGGAACAGGTAAACCAGGTTTTTGTTCCGAATGTGAATGAAACTTTAGGGTATGTTTTTGACGCCATTAAATTGACTAAAGAAATGCTGAATGATGAGGTTCCTCTTATTGGTTTTGCGGGTTCTCCATGGACAATCTTTTGTTATGCTGTTGAAGGAAAAGGTTCTAAAAGCTTTGATACTGCAAAAGGATTTTGTTTTTCAAATCCAGTTGCAGCGCACACTTTATTGCAAAAAATTACAGATACGACCATTTTATATTTAAAAGAAAAAGTCAAAGCGGGAGTTAATGCCGTTCAGATTTTTGATTCCTGGGGAGGAATGCTTTCTCCAGTTGATTATCAGGAATTTTCATGGAAGTATATCAATCAAATCGTTGATGCTTTGGCTGAGGTTACTCCGGTTATTGTTTTCGGAAAAGGATGCTGGTTTGCTTTGGGCGAAATGGGTAAAAGTAAGGCTTCTGCGTTGGGTGTAGATTGGACTTGTTCAGCTAGAAATGCTCGATACTTGTCTGGTGGAAACGTTACTTTACAAGGAAATTTTGATCCGTCAAGATTACTCTCTCCAATTCCAACAATCAAGAAAATGGTTCATGAGATGATCGACGAATTCGGAAAAGATAAATATATTGTAAATTTAGGTCACGGAATTTTACCAAATATTCCTGTTGATCACGCAAAAGCGTTTATTGATGCTGTTAAGGAATACGGAGTACAATAGTTGATGGTTATTGGTTGATAGTTGTTGGAAATCTCATAACTATCAACCAGCAACAATCAACCAACAACTTATTAAGAATGCTCAACAAAAGCCTAAGAGACGAAGAAAGCATCAGAATAGAAAATACGCTTCGAACTTTACATGCACTGATTTTTGTACCAAAATTTTGGAATGCGGAAGATACCAGTCTTATAGACGAACAACTAAAAAGTTTTGGTTTAAGTTTACAAAGAACAATTGAAATCCCTGACGAAGAACTGATCCTTCTTTTGCATCGATGTCATTTAGACTGGAATCAACAAGAGCAATTTGCAGATATCTTAGTGAGTTTATCTAAAGAAGAACAATTTGATTTTATAGGAAAAGCACTTGCTATCTACCAGTACATTCAAAGAGAAAGCAACGTATTTTCTTTTGGAATTAATGCTAAAATTGCTTCTGCTAAAAACAAACAATCATGAGTTTTACAGATTGGAAAATTGACCGAATTGAACATGTTCTTCCTGAAGAGTTTTTCAAACTAATTGACAAGAATAAAAATCATATTGGAAAAACGTTTCCGGTAACGCTAGCCAATTCTGATTCATTAAAAAAAGCGGAAGATTTTCTCGCAGTCAGTCTTGACAAAGAAAAAAACAATGAAGGCTTTTATTTTTATGCAAGAGAGATCAAAACCAATGATTTAATTGGTTATTTATGCGTAAAAAGTATTGATTACCGCATTTCAAAATGTGAATTAGGTTATTTGTTGATGAAGATTTTCAGAGAAAAGGAATCATATCAAAAATGGTTTCTCAGGCACTTGAATTTTGTTTCAAGGAATTATTGTTAAACAAGGTTTTTATCTGCACTTCAGAAATTAATTTGGCAAGCCAAAGAATAGCTTTAAAACACAATTTCAAACAAGAAGGAATTTTACGAGACGAATTTAGAAATGGTGATGGAGAATTAGAAAATACTGTTTATTTCGGTTTGCTTAAATCAGAATATAATATTCAAGAAATATAAAGCACTTTAGTATATTAAAATCACCAACAAGATTTGAAACCATGACGAAGGAAACTGCCATAAAATTATTTGAACAAAAGCAAATCCGTTCAATTTGGATTGATGATGAAGAAAAATGGTTTTTCTCTATTGTAGATGTTATTGGAGTTTTGACAGATAGCCAGAATCCACAAGTTTATTGGAGAGTATTAAAAAAAAGATTACTTTCCGAAGGAAACCAAACCGTTACAAATTGTAACGGTTTGAAAATGGAAGCGGCTGATGGCAAAATGAGACTTACCGATATTGCAGATACAGAACAATTATTCAGATTAATTCAGTCTGTTCCATCTAAAAAAGCAGAACCTTTTAAATTGTGGTTAGCCCAAGTTGGTCGGGAACGTATTGACGAAATTGAAGACCCGGAACTTGGTTTTGACAGGCTTATGGAAACATATCTTAAAAAGGGATATTCTAAAGAATGGGTTAATCAACGTTTAAAAAGTATTGAGGTAAGAAAAGAACTTACTGATGAATGGGATAAACGAGGTGTAAAAAAAGGGCAAGAATATGCTATTCTAACAGATGAAATTACCAAAGCCTGGAGTGGTTTATCAGTCAAAGAATATAAAAATCACAAAAATTTAAAAAAAGAAAATTTACGTGACAACATGAGTAACCTTGAATTAGTACTCAATATGTTAGCTGAAGCCACTACAAAAGAAATCAGTTCGGAAAAGAAACCTCAAACCTTTCTCGAAAACAAAAAAATTGCAAATCAAGGTGGTACAATTGCTGGAAACACTCGCAAGGAAATTGAAGAAAAAACAGGTAAAAAAGTGGTTAATAAATTAAATGCCATTGATTATTTGGAAAATAAAAAAGAATTGGAATAATGAAAGATAAATTTTACACCTACATACAAAAGCTACAAGACCAAATCTGTGACGGATTAGAAGCTGTTGACGGAACTGCAAAATTCCGTGAAGATCTTTGGAAACGTGCGGAAGGCGGCGGAGGAAGAACACGTGTTATTGAGAACGGAAATGTTTTCGAAAAAGGCGGTGTAAACATTTCAGCTGTTCACGGAAAATTACCGGAAGCGATGCAAAAGATGTTTGGCGTTGGCGAAGCTGATTTTTTTGCCTGCGGATTAAGTTTAGTTCTTCATCCTAAAAATCCAATGACACCAACAGTTCATGCGAATTGGCGTTATTTTGAAATGTACGATGAACACGGAAAAGTGATTGAGCAATGGTTTGGCGGGGGACAGGATTTAACACCATATTATTTGTTTGAAGAAGATGCAGCTCACTTTCATCAAACATGTAAAACGGCTTGTGACAAACACAATCCGGAGTTTTATCCAAAATATAAAAAACAATGTGATGCTTATTTTTGGAATGCTCACCGGAATGAAGCCCGCGGAATTGGCGGTTTGTTCTTTGATTATTGCAAAGCAAATGAGCAAATGTCAATGGAAAACTGGTTCAATTTTGTTTCTGAAGTTGGGAATAGTTTCTTAGAAGCGTATGTTCCGATTGTAGAAAAAAGAAAAAATCTGGAATATACTCCGGAAAACAGAAACTGGCAGGAAATCCGTCGTGGTCGTTATGTTGAATTCAACTTGGTTCATGACAAAGGCACTTTATTCGGTTTAAGAACAAATGGAAGAATCGAAAGTATTTTAATGAGCCTTCCTCCGCACGTGCAATGGGTTTACGATCATCATGCAGAACCGGGAAGTGAAGAAGAAAAATTAGTAACTGTTTTAGAAAATCCCCGCGAATGGATTTAATAAATTGAATTCAATATTCATCTAACTTCTTTGTAATCATAAATTTAAATTGTAATTTAATCTAAAATTCAGTCTAATTTAAATATTATGGAAAAGAGAGAAATGAACATTGCACAATTAGATCGTATGCATTCCGGAAAAGGGTTTATTGCCGCATTAGATCAAAGTGGCGGAAGTACTCCCAAAGCCTTAGCACTATACGGTGTTCAGGAAAGCAGTTTCACGAATGATGATGAAATGTACACACTTGTGCATCAAATGAGAACCCGAATTATTAAAAGCCCTGCTTTTCAAAGCGATTATATTCTAGGCGCGATCTTGTTTGAAAACACTATGGATCGCAAAATCGACGGACAATGGACGGGCGATTATTTGTGGGAAAAGAAAAATATCGTTCCGTTTTTAAAAGTCGATAAAGGTCTTGCAGATCTTGCAAATGGCGTTCAGCTAATGAAACCTATTTCCAATTTAGATGAATTGCTAACACGAGCTGTAGAACGAAACATTTTTGGAACCAAAATGCGTTCTGTCATTAAAGAAGCAAATGCCGAAGGAATTCGTGAAATCGTAGAACAACAATTTAAAATTGGATTACAAATCTTTGAAAAAGGACTTGTACCCATCATTGAACCTGAAGTTGATATTTACAGCACTGACAAACAAAAGTCTGAAGAAATACTGAAAAAAGAAATCAAGAAACAGCTTAATTTATTGGATAAAGATGTGAAAGTAATGCTGAAATTGTCCATTCCAACATTAAATGATTTTTACAAGGAATTAATGTCTGATCCACATGTTTTACGGGTCGTGGCATTATCCGGAGGATATTCTGAAGAAGAAGCGAATCATAAATTGTCACAAAACCACGGTTTGATCGCCAGTTTTTCAAGAGCATTGTCTGAAGGACTTTCTGCCAGTCAATCTGATGATGAATTTAATAACAAGCTCGGCACAACAATTAAAGAAATTTACGAGGCATCAATTACTTAAGAATGTAAAAAATTAATAAGTTTGTGGTAGTTGTACGGCAGAATGAAAATAAATATAATTTTCATAATAATAAACTTTAGACGACTTACTAAAAAACAAAAAAATTATGCCAGCGATTTTAATAGAAGTTAGAAAAGATTATAACGAAGAAGAAGGAATGAAACTTATTGATGCAGTTCATTCAGCAATGGTAACAGCCTTTCAAATTCCAATAGAAGACAGAACTATTAGACTTTTAGTTCATCCACCATATAGATTTGCAGTTTCGCCAACTAAAACTAAACCTGAATTATATACTTTAATAAGTGTTGATGCATTTTCTGGACGTTCAATTGATGCGAAAAGAAAATTATTTAGCGAAATCGTTAAAAATTTGTCTGAATTAGGTATCCCAAAAGACCATATTTTAATTGTTGTTAGAGACAGTAATAAAGAAAGTTGGGGTGTTCAAGGAGGACAATCAGGATATGATGTTGATTTAGGATTTAAAGTTGAAGTCTAAAATGAAAAAACAACTATCCCTAACAACTCTATTGTATTAAGTTAAAAACATAAAAAAGCCCTAAAAACATCAATTTTAGGGCTTTTGTAATTTACTTCTTACTCAGTTCATCAACTAAGTCCAATGTCTGCAAAATAATATTTTTATCTGTTTTGTTCGAGTTTAGTTTTAACTCAAATTTGAGTTTATTAGCTACCAATTTCTTAGCAGAATACAACGTAACATCGCTAAATTGCTGTGCCATTCGATTCAGGGATTTAATTTCAGATTCCTTGGCTTCGACTGAATTAGAATAGGCGGTTACTAATTTATCCAAACTCACTTTTGCCGAAATATAATTCTGTTTCAGTTCTTTTTTAACTTCTTTCGAAAATGAATTGTCTTTCGGAAAAATAGCATCAATATTATTCCCTATTATCACCACATCTTTCTCCTTAAAAATAAACAAATTACCGTATTCCTGTGTTCCCTTTATTTCGTAATAATTCCCTTTCTGGGTTAATCCTTTTTTACGAACACCTAATTGTATCAATTTATCTGCAAAAGTCGGGTGTGTAGAAGTAAAAATCACTGAAAACTGCGGTACTGCTTTTTTTATCGTTTTCACCACTTCTTTTGACTCATAATTCTCATCATATTCAAAAGTTTTTGTGGTCACTTCTTTTTCTGTAACATCATAAAGAAATAAGCTTAAATCTCCATCAAAAAGGGTTGCTGTAGCTTCTTCATCAATAATGGTTGAAATAAGATCTGTAGCAACACTAATATCCTCTTTCAAAATATAAGGATTACTAAAAATTTCTGCACTCAGGTTCGGAAAACTGTTGAGCATTTCCTTTGCATTAAAATGATAGGTCATGTAACCGAGCGGCTTTTGAGCAGGAAAATAATTAAAGATGTTTTTATTGACTTTCCGGTTACTAATTTTTCCCACTAAATCTGCAATTGGTTTTGAATATTCGACAATTTCCTCAATCCGCGCATTATCATTATCAAAATAAAAATCTACGTTTATTCCTTTCACAAAATTTCCCCAGTTTTTCTGGTTAGGAAAAAACTTATTATAGGTTGTAAATTGTGCCAAAGCCATGTAAGCCGAATTGAAACCGCTCAGTGCAGCTGCATAATCAACCCAACATGAAATATCAGCATTTTCATGAACTTTGTCAGAAGAAGGAACTGTGAAACCATTTTCAAAAAGCAATTTTATAAATCTGTTTTGACTGATGGACTGAATGCTGTCGAAAGCGGTTTGCTCTTTTTGATAATTAGCATAATAATTATCCGAGTAATCCACATAAGCCGTATCTACAACAGGCTCTTCGGTTGTTTCCACCATAACTGCTGAAGAATCAACAACAGCAACACTATCAATCGCTGATGTTACAGCATAATCATTATAAGTGTATTTTTTGGTAAGTCCAAAAATTACTAAATGACTGTCATTCCATGCAATAGTCATTTTTTTATCTCCGGAATTGTATAACGAATATTGTGCAAAATCTTCAATAGTTGACTTAGCAAGCGAATCGTTTTCCTTGTCTTTTTCAGCTAAAAATGTCTTAATATCATTTCTGTTTTTTATCGGAATTGTAATTTGATAATACGGAATACTGTCTGAATAGTTTCCGTGAACAGTAATTTTTTGATCTAATTTTAAAAGATTTGCATATTTTTCAATGTTTAAATTTGCCTTCCCATCTTTATAATTTTTTAAAACCGAATGATTTAAAACCTCAGCAACACTTACCTTTTTCGAAAGCTGATTGCCATTAAACTGAACAAAATAATCCTGTTTTTTAGAAAGTGTCTGGCTGTACGCTAAACTGAATGCAAACAGAATTAAAAAAGTAAAAAATTGTTTCATGTGATAAGTATCTGATTATTGATTTAATTGAATGGTATTGTTCATAAGTGACGATTTTTTAAGAACGCTGTACATACTTTGTTTCAGGAAAACGGTCTTTTTGTTTGGAGAAATTTTGCAATTAGCATTACTTACGGCTGAAACATCACGGTCAAAAGTGTAAATTGATATAATATTGGCTTTTTCCAGATCTTCTTTTTTCTTTTCATCTTTCAGCAGATTTTCCGGAATTGGGTACGATGCAATTCTTTCGAAACTCTTTGAATTTGCATTAAAATGAATCTGATTTTTTTGCTTATTCAATGTATTAACAACTTCGTTCAGTGCCTTTAGATTTTTATAATCTAATTTGATGATAAAAATATATCGGTCAAAATCGGTCTTGGTCGTAACATTTGAAATTCCTTCGATTTTAGAAACTTTCGATTTAAAATCATTAAGTTTCTGTGCGATTTCCTGCTCATTCGGAATTTTTACACCATTAACTTCTTCCAGCCAGATAGCCGATTTTGTCTTTAGCCATGATTTCGAAAAGTCAACCATCAGTGTATATTCACCACTTTGGTCATCGTGATGTTTTATTCTTTCTGTTATTTCAAAACAACTTGTAAGGAGTAAACAGCAGCATAACGCAAATATTTTCTTCATTGGGGAAATTTAAATTTTGGAAAAGCATTCCATAAGAAGATTCTTAAATAGAAATTAAAAAAACGATACGAATTTAGATAATATTAACGAATTCTAACCTATTACAGGCTCTTTATTTGGTCGATTTTTCTTTAACTTTGCGACACTTATTTTAATTCTAGTTTTAGAAGGAATATCAGGCTCTTTTGCAAGTGAATATTCTTTTTAGAATTTATAAAAAACACTTATGTTCCCACTACAAAGAAACCGCCGTTTAAGAACTAATGAGTCTATTCGTTCTTTAGTTCGTGAAACTACTTTAAGTCCAAATGATTTTATGCTTCCGATGTTTGTTGCCGAAGGAAAAGATGTAAAAGTCGCCATTCCATCGATGCCGGGGATTTATCGTCATTCATTGGATAACACGATCAAAGAAGTAAAAGAAGCCTGGGATCTGGGAATTAAAGCGGTAAATATTTATGTTAAAGTAAGTGATTCTCTTAAAGACAATAAAGGTGTCGAGGCCTGGAATAAAGACGGATTGATGCAGCAGACCATCCGTGCTATTAAAGATGCAGTTCCTGAAATGATTGTAATGCCGGATGTAGCTTTAGACCCGTATTCAATTTATGGCCATGACGGAATTATAGAAAACGGCCAATTGATTAATGATGCTACAGTTGATGCTTTAACGAGAATGAGTTTAAGCCACGCTGAGTCCGGAGCCGATTTTGTAGCTCCAAGCGATATGATGGACGGAAGAGTTTTAGCCATCAGAAAAGCTTTGGAAGAAAATGGACATCATAATGTAGGTATCATGAGTTACAGTGCAAAATATGCTTCAGCATTTTACGGACCATTCCGTGATGCCTTAGATTCTGCTCCGGTAGATTCTCAAAATATCCCAAAAGACAAGAAGACTTATCAAATGGATTATGCCAATCGAATTGAAGGTATTCGTGAAGCTTTATTGGATGTCGAGGAAGGTGCAGACATCGTAATGGTAAAACCCGGAATGGCATATTTAGACATTGTTCGCGAGGTAAAAAACGCTGTTCATGTCCCCGTTGCAGTATATCAGGTATCTGGTGAGTACGCTATGGTAAAGGCCGCAGCAGAAAAAGGATGGCTGGATCACGACAAAATTATGATAGAGCAACTTTATTGCATTAAGCGTGCAGGAGCTAATATTATCTCTACTTACTTTGCCAAAGAAGCCGCTGTAATTTTAAATAAATAATCATGAAAAAAATACTATTCTTATCTGCTATTATAGCTTTATCATCTTGTAAAAAAGAAAGTCAGGAGCCTTTTGGAAAAACAGAAAGCACAACAGAAGTTTATTCTGAAGGAGAAACGGCAGAAGCAAAAACACCTGAAGAATTAGGAAAATCAATTTTTGAAGGAAAAGGAAATTGTACTTCATGTCATCAAGTTGATCAAAAAGTAATTGGACCAAGTATTTTGGAAATTGCAAAAATCTACAAAGATAAAAATGCTGATATGGTTACTTTTTTGAAAGGAAATGGCGAACCAATTGTTGATCCAAGTCAGTTTGCAGTAATGAAAACCAATTTTCCTGTAACGCAGGCTATGTCTGATGAAGAATTAAAAGCTTTAGAAAGTTATATTTATAGTCATTTGAAATAATCAATATTTCACTACTGACATACTGTTGTCACTACACTATCTAAATTTGCAGCGTACAACTAAAATATAAAAAGATGAATATTCAAAAATTTAGTGTAATTGGCATTTCGGCAAGAACCACTAACGAAAATGAACAATCTGCAAAAGACATTCCTGAACTTTGGAATAAATTTATATCTGAAGGAATTCAAAATAAAATTCCCAATAAAGTTTCAGATGATATTGTTTGTATTTACACTGAGTATGAAAAAGACCATACCAAGCCCTACACAACAATTTTAGGGTGTATGGTAGAAAATTTAGATGTTATTCCAGAAGGATTTACAGGTAAAACAATTGAAGGTTTTAATTATGAAAAATTCACAGCTAAAGGAAACTTAGCCGATGGAATAGTAATTAATGAATGGATCAAAATTTGGAATTCCGATCTGGAAAGAATTTTCACTTCAGATTTTGAAATTTACGGAGAAAAAGCTCAGAATCCGGAAAGTGCTGAAGTAGATATATTTATAGCAATCAAGTAAGAAATAAAAACGGCGCTAAATCAGCGCCGTTTATTATGATATCAATTTACCAGATTTTAACCCTTTTTTCAGGTTCGATATACATTTTATCTCCCTTTTTTATTTCGAAAGCCTCGTAAAAAGCATCCACATTCTGAATTGGAACAACAGCTCTGTACATACCTGGCGAGTGCGGATCTGTCTTAACCTGATTTTTAATTGCCTCATCTCTTGACTTGGTTCTCCAGACTGTTGCCCAGGAAATAAAGAAACGCTGTTCTGGCGTAAAACCATCAATTAAACCAGGATTTCCGTTTGATTTCAAATACAATTGTAAACCGTCATAAGCGGCGTTAATTCCACCTAAGTCTCCAATATTTTCACCTAGAGTAAATTTACCGTCAACATGAATTCCTGGTAATGGCTCCAAAGCGCTGTATTGCGCTGCAAGATCACCTCCAAGAGCAGTAAATTGTTTCAGGTCTTCTGGTGTCCACCAATCAACTAGATTCCCATCAGCGTTGTAACGTGCTCCTGAATCATCAAACCCGTGTGAAATTTCGTGTCCTATAACAGCTCCTATTCCTCCATAATTTACAGCTTCATCTGCCTGATAATTGTAGAAAGGCGGCTGTAAAATGGCTGCCGGGAACACAATTTCATTATAAGATGGATTAAAATAAGCATTTACTGTTTGTGGAGACATTCCCCATTCTGTTTTATCTACTGGTTTGCCTAGTTTAGCAAGGTTTTCTGAGTAAGCCCATTTTGATATGTTTTTCATGTTATCAAAATAAGTTCCTCCTTCCCCAACATTTTTAAGTTCTAATGCCGAATAATCTTTCCATTTATCCGGATAACCAATTTTAATTGTCAGCTTGTTTAATTTCTCGATAGCTTTTGTCTTCGTTTCAGCCGACATCCATGGCAATGCATTGATTCTGTTTTGGTACGCCAGCATTACATTTGCAATCATGTTTTTTGCTTTTTCTTTTGCTTCAGCAGGAAATAATTTCTCTACATACAGCTTTCCTAAAGCCTCTCCGGTTGCTCCGTTAATTACCTGCAAAGCCATTTCTTCACGAGGACGCTGTTTTAATGCACCAGTTAATGTTTTTCCGTAGAAATCAAAATTGGCATTTTCGATATCGGTGCTCAAAGTGGAAGATGCTCTGTTTAGCGCTGACCATTTTAAGTATTCTTTCCAAGCTTCCACTTTCTTAGCCGTGAAAGTTTTTTCAAGCGCTTCCATATAGCGTGGCTGGGCAACATTGACAGTATCTAATTTTACCATTCCGATTCCGGCAAAATATTTATCCCATTGGATGGAAGGTGTAGTCTTTTTTAAATCAGCAACAGCAGTTGGATTATATTGCTTTCTGCGGTCTCTTCTTTCAACACGATCGAGTCTTGGAGCTGACATTTCAACTTCCAATGCTAAAATTTGTTTGGCACTTTCTTTAGCCTTGGCAGGAGATTCTCCAATAAATTGGAGCATTCTGGCAACATGAATTTCGTATTTCTCACGTTTTTCTTTAGAATCTTTATCATCTGCATTGTAATAGTCTTTATCTGATAATCCTAAGGTTCCCGGACTTAGTGTAACAGAATTTTTATTACTATTTTTAGAATCTGCTCCAACATACACACCAAAGAAACCTGCACCACCCTGAGGCTGCATTTCAATAAGGAATTTTTGTAAATCGGCTACGTTTTTAATCGCGTCAATTTTTTTTAGATAAGGTTGAAGCGGAGCAATTCCTCTTTTATTTCTTCCAACAGTATCTAAAATAGTATTGAATAAAGCAATAGCTTTACCTTGATCTGTATTTGATTTATACTTTGGATTTTTAGAGGCTTCTTTTAAAATAGCTAAAGCATCATTGTCAGTTTTTTGACGCAATTCATTAAAACTTCCCCAGGAATTTCGATCACTCGGAATCTCTGTTTTATCAAGCCAGGCTCCGTTTACATATT
Source organism: uncultured Flavobacterium sp. (assembly GCA_965650235.1). Taxonomy (GTDB): domain Bacteria; phylum Bacteroidota; class Bacteroidia; order Flavobacteriales; family Flavobacteriaceae; genus Flavobacterium. The sequence goes on from CBFGNY010000008.1 coordinate 36,774, forward strand.
GGAAAAAATCCTCTTTTGGACCAATTTCTTTCTTCATAAAAGAAATATTTATTCCGGGTTCCTTTGGAGGACTGTTCTGAGCTTGAACTGCAGCAAAAGTCAGTATTGCAGAAAAAGCATAAAAAGTAGGTTTAGTAAGCACTTTTTTCATTTTTATTTATAATTATAGAATATACACAAACTTATTGTTATTATTTCGAATGCTATGTTAAATTTTTAGTTATAAATACACAAAAGATAATTTTTGTAACTTAACATTTTGGAGGTATTTAATATTTTATATAATTGGATTAAAATCATAACAATTTAAAGTTTTAAAAAAGTCCTTTTCGTATTTTTGTATACAAATTATTTTTATGAAAGCCCTTCTTTACAAATACCGAAAATTTTTCATTGTGCTTATTGTATTTTCGGCTATCACCATTACATTATTTTATTTTGCTTTAAAACCTCAAAAAACTTTACCTATCTACAATCCGGCCGATGTAAACCCTGAATTGGTTGACAGCACGGTACAATACAAAAGCAAATATCATACAATAGCTGATTTCTCATTTGTAAACCAAAATGGCGATACGATTACCCAAAAAAATTATGAAGGAAAAATTTATGTCGCTGATTTTTTCTTCACAACCTGCGGATCAATTTGCCCAAAGATGACAACAAATCTGGCTGATGTACAGAAAGCAGTTTTAAACAATTCCGAAGTAATGCTGTTGTCACACACTGTTTTTCCGGAAATTGACAGCATTCCGGTTTTAAAAGCTTATGCCGTAAAACATGGAGTTGTTGACAGTAAATGGAATTTGGTTACAGGAGACAAAAAAGAACTTTATACGATGGCCAGAAAATCCTATTTGGCCGTAAAACTAGGTAGACCGGACCAGCTTTATGATATGGTTCATACCGAGAATTTTGTTTTGGTAGATAAAAAACGTCGTGTGCGAGGGTTCTACGATGGAACAAACAAGGAAGAGATCAAACGGCTTCTGGAGGATATTGATTTCTTATCTAAAGAATAAAACCTTTATTTTTAGAAAGATTTAGCATATTCAAGACTGAGTATTGCCTAAAAATAAAGAATTATTCCCTATTTTTGCAATCTAAACTCAATCTAAATAAGCTTGCAAAATACTATCCATACCCTGAAAAAAGGCGAAAAAGCCATTATCAAAGATTTTGATATCGATCTTATTCCTTTAAAATTATTAGAAATGGGTTGTTTACCGGGCAACGTAGTTGAATTACTTCAAATTGCTCCATTTGGGGATCCTTTATATTTAGACATTAATGGCTCTCATGTGGCGATTCGTGTTGAAACAGCTCGTGAAATTGAAGTTGAACTTATCAAAACCCATTTGTAATGAGCGTTCAAAACATCAATGTTGCCCTTATTGGGAATCCAAATACTGGAAAGACTTCAGTTTTTAATCAGCTTACCGGTTTAAATCAACAAGTTGGAAATTATCCCGGAATTACGGTTGAGAAAAAAATCGGATTCTGCAAATTGCCTAACAATATCAAAGCAAACATTCTGGATTTACCGGGAACGTATAGTCTGAACGCCAGTTCGATGGACGAAAGTGTGGTAATCGAACTTTTGCTGAACAAAAACGATAAATTATATCCCGATGTTGCAGTAGTAGTAACAGATGTTGAAAATCTGAAACGAAATTTACTGATTTATACTCAAATAAAAGACCTTGAAATTCCGACGATTTTAGTCATCAATATGTCGGATCGAATGAAGAGTAAAGGTATTTCGCTTAATATTCCGTATTTAGAAGAAAAACTAAAAACTAAAATTGCCTTAGTAAGTTCACGTAAAGGTCATGGAATCGAGGAACTAAAAGACCTAATCGTTTCATACAAAACAATTGCGCATGAACCGTGTCTGAATGCTTCAGTTATTGATACTGAATATTTTGAAAAACTACAGCACGCTTTTCCGAATCAGTTATTATACAAATTGTGGCTGGTAATTACGCAGGATGTGAACTTCTCGAATTTAGACAGAAATGAAATCCGAAGCACTTTTACCAAATCACATTCTGAATTAAAGCGTTTACAGCAAAAAGAAACCATCAAAAGATATCAGTTTATAAATGATGTTTTAAAAGAAGGTTTACAGGTTGATGCTTCGATGGCAAAAGACTTCAGGGCAAAACTGGATCGTGTTTTAACCCATAAATTTTGGGGTTACTTTATTTTCCTTGCCATTTTATTTGTGATTTTCCAGTCCATTTTCAGTTGGTCAACTATTCCGATGGATTTTATTGACAGCACTTTTGCTTCATTAAGCAGTTGGGTTTCCGAAGAATTGCCTAGCGGAATTTTAACCGACTTACTTTCTCAGGGAATAATTCCGGGAATTGGCGGGATTCTAATTTTCATTCCCCAAATCGCTTTTTTGTTTCTCTTTATTTCTATTTTGGAAGAAAGTGGATACATGAGTCGTGTGGTTTTCCTTATGGATAAAATCATGCGCAAATTCGGGCTTTCAGGAAAAAGTGTTGTGCCATTGATTTCAGGAACTGCCTGTGCGATTCCAGCAATTATGGCAACCCGAAATATAGAAAACTGGAAAGAACGTTTAATTACCATTTTGGTAACGCCTTTCACAACTTGTTCGGCAAGGCTTCCGGTTTACGCCATTATTATTGCTTTGGTAATTCCGAATCAGCGTGTTTTTGGAATTTTAAACATGCAGGGACTTTCATTGATGCTATTGTATTTATTAGGATTTGGAGCGGCAATTTTTTCAGCTTATATTTTAAATAAGGTTTTAAAGTTGGAAAGCAAAACGTATTTTGTAGTTGAAATGCCAGGTTATAAAATGCCGCTTTTGAAGAATGTTGGAATCAATGTTGTCGAAAAAACAAAGGCTTTCGTTGTTGGTGCCGGTAAAATTATATTGGCAATATCAATTATTTTATGGTTTTTGGCCTCTTACGGACCCGGAAAAGATTTTAATGAAGCAGAAACTATCGTAAAAGAAAGATTTGCTGGTAAAGCTTTAAATGAAACTGAATTTGAAAATGCAGTAGCTTCACAAAAAATTGAAAGTTCCTATATCGGAATTATGGGAAAAGCAATCGAACCGGCCATTCATCCTTTAGGTTACGACTGGAAAATAGGAATTGCGATTATAAGTTCGTTTGCAGCCCGTGAGGTTTTTGTTGGAACCCTGGCTACCATTTACAGTGTTGGAAACAGTGACAATGAAGCCACGATAAAAAGTAAAATGCAGGCAGAAGTAAATCCTGAAACTGGAGAAAAGATTTTCAATTTTGCTTCGGGAATCTCATTACTATTATTTTATGCCTTTGCTTTGCAGTGCGCCAGTACATTAGCGATTACCAAAAAAGAAACCAACTCCTGGAAGTGGCCGGTAATGCAATTGATCTTAATGAGCGGATTGGCTTATTTTGTAGCACTTTTGGCTTATCAGCTTTTAAAATAAACAACCATGATACAAGAAATTATTGCTTTTATCATCTTATTTCTCGCCGTCGCCTTTTTAATTAGAAAATTCTTTTGGAAATCTAAAAAGAAGAAGGATTGTGGTGATGGGAATTGCGGGTGTTCATAAACAAAGATTCTAAGGCTCTTAGAATCTAAGTTACTAAGATTTTAAAAAAGTAATTCACCGAGATACACAGAGTTAAAACACAAAGCTTCACAGAGATTACATTTCTTTGTGAAGCTTTGTGTCTGTTTTGCGAATCTCTGTGGAATAAATATTCAAAAATCGATCCTGTTTTTATTTGAAACTGAAAACTGTGACTGAGACTGACAACTTATTTGACTCCCTCCCATTCTGCATAAAACTGGGCTAAAAAGGTTTCCATAAAACGATGCCTTTCAGCAGCGATTTTTTTTCCTGTTTCTGTATTCATTTTATCTTTTAAGAGTAAAAGCTTTTCGTAGAAATGATTTATCGTTGGTGCATTGTTCTTTTTGTACTCTTCTTTCGTCATATTGGTTATTGGTTCAATTTCAGGGTCGTATAAAGCTCTGTTTTTAAATCCGCCATAATTGAACGCTCTTGCAACACCAATTGCTCCTATAGCATCTAAACGATCGGCATCCTGAACGATATCTAATTCAATAGATGAAAACTTCTTTTCGAAATTTCCACCTTTATATGATATGTTTTCGATAATGTTTACAACATGCTGAATTGTATCTTCTGAAACATTCTCAGATTCCAGAAACAATCTGGCTGTTTTAGGCCCGATGGTTTCATCGCCGTTATGAAATTTACTGTCTGCAATATCATGAAGCAAGGCTCCAAGTTGTACAACTACCAAATCACAATTGGTGTCTCTTGCAATCAGAATAGCATTTTTATAAACTCGCTCGATATGAAACCAGTCGTGTCCTCCTTCAGCATTATTCAATTTTTCTTTTACAAATGTGATTGTTTTATTTATTAAATCTGTATTATGCATAAATTCAATTTATTAAAAAATGTTGATTATCAAAGTTTTAAAAAACCTTAACAATCAACATTTATTTATTGTTATTATTAATGCAACTTAATTGCTTAATTGTAAAATCTACTATATAATCAGAAATCTAAAGTCTTGCAGGTTCCACCCACTTGAAAATATGAGACTCTTGCGGAATAACGATTCTTTCTGAGATTCTAGCCATACGAGCTGGTAATTTCATTAAATAATCGCGTGCTTTTTCGGCTTCATCTGTTAAATTAGAAATTTTATCAATCTCCCATTTATCGATTAATTTCTGCATTATATCTACATAATCATTGGCAGTATAAACTCCGATACGTTGGGCAGAATCTGAGAATTGCTCAAAAGCTGTACTTATTTTTTGACCTGATTCTCTTAAGAAGTGAGCCGGCATAACGATTTTTTGTTTCATCATGTATTGAAACGCCAACATCATTTCGCTTGGATCTACCTGAAAAATGCGTGTTACAAATTCACTATAGGCATGGTGATGACGCATTTCGTCGCCAGCAATCATCTTGCACATTTTAGAAAGCTTGTTATCACCAAATTTCTTAGCCATCTGGGCTACTCTGTTGTGGGAAACATATGTTGCTAATTCCTGGAAACTAGTGTATACAAAGTTTTTGTATGGATCAGAACCTGTTCCGATATCAAAACCGTCGTTGATTAAATGCTGTGTTGTCATTTCGATTTCACGCATATTCACACGACCAGACAAATACAAGTATTTATTTAGTAAATCTCCGTGGCGGTTTTCTTCCCCTGTCCATTGACGAATCCATTTAGACCAGCCATTACCACCGTTTTCAACCTGATTTATTCCTTCAACATCCATTAACCAGGATTCGTAAGTTGGTAAAGCCTCTTCAGTGATCGTATCACCTACTAAAGTTACCCAGAAATCATATGGCAATTCTTTGGCAATTTCGCGTAGTTCCCTAACCTCTTCAAAGAAATTATCTCCTTGTGAGTTTGGTAAGAAATCAGTTGGCTGCCAAATCTTCTCAACTGGAATTAAATACTGTTCTACGAAGCTATCCACGTTTTTTTCCAAAAACTGCATTACTTCTAATCTAATGTTTTTTATAGACATTACTTGTTTAATTTGGGATTTAAGCTTTAGGATTCTCTCTAAAAAGCAAAAATCTATTTATATTCATTTACTCCTTCTACAACTGCCTTTTCTGTCAATTTCATCAACTCGGCAAAATCATAATCTTTAACTGCCATTGCTTTATGCGCGGTAAAGGTAAGATGATTTCCTAAACCAACAGGGAAAAACCCGTATTTTACCATTTTCCACGAATTGTTGATGCTTACCGGAACAACATACGCTGATGGCGCATATTTACAAAGAATCTTCAAGCCGCTTTGAGCAAATTCTTTTGGCTTACCGGTTTTACTTCTTGTACCTTCTGGGAAAATTACTGCGGATCTTGTATTCTTTTCAATATATTCAGACAATCCTTTGATTACCGGAATTGCTTGTTTAGGGTCTCTACGGTTAATTAAGACTGAACCTCCATGGCGTAAATTATACGATACACTCGGGATTCCGCTACCTAACTCCTTCTTACTTACAAATTTACAATGAAAACGTCTAAAGTACCAAATCATAGCTACGATAACGTACATACTTTGGTGATTCGACACAAAAATTAACGGAAAACCAGTAGGAATTGTGTCTCTGTTTTCTACAAGATTGGTACATCTTAAAAGAAAAAAATTCAAATAATCAACACTAACTTTGTGAGCCTGATAACCAAAAACATTTAGGCAAATCCATTGGATTGGGTGAAAAACCAGCAAACACAATCCAAAACATAAATAATAAATAACGGATATGGGATACGAAATTATCTTTTGCATGCTTTAAAAAATTAATTGCCAAAAGTAATAAATATATTTTTAGCGGTATAAAATTATAAACAATAACAGAACTAAGAAATCTACCCGCCAAAACAGGTGGTAAAAACATAAAAAATCGTAAATTTGACAGATAATTACTTATTGTTATTGCCATGAAAAGTAAAATTGCTCGATATATTTTAAAAAATCACAAAGAAAAAAGAAATACCAATGAAACAGAAATATTAATTAAATCTGCTTCAAAGGGTTCGAATTTTGCTATCAGAGAATCAAAAGCATTAGGTTTATCAATAAAATTTATCTCAGGAAAAAAGATCATTGAAAAACTTCCCAATGGAGAAATTAAAATTATAAGAGAAATACAAGATAAGCCTGCCATTCAGAAAGGACTAAAAAAAGGAATGGTTTTATGCAGAAAATAAAAAAAAGACTTAGAGTATTTGCCGGTCCAAACGGATCAGGAAAAAGTACCTTATTTGAAGAATTCTCAAAAAACTACAATGCAGGATATTTTATTAATGCTGATTATCTTGAAAAAATTCTCGAAACAAAAGGACTTATTGATTTAGAATCTTTTGGTATTAATGCATCTTCAGATGAACTTGAAAATTTTTATCAAAAGGAAAGCAGTATTTCTCTTATTCAAAAATCAGAAGAAAAAGGCTTCAAAATTAATTTAGAAATAAAAGAAAACTTTATTGTTTCACATTCAAAAAATGCTAATAGTTACGAAGGATCTCTAATCTCTTCCTTTTTGCGAGATAAATTAATTGAGAACAATCAAAGTTTTTGTTTTGAAACCGTCATGAGTCATCCTTCAAAACTTGATGATATTGAGGAAGCAAAAAATCTCGACTATGCAACATATCTTTACTTTGTTTGTATTGATGATCCTGAAGTAAATATTTCAAGAGTTGAAAACAGAGTTAAAAAGGGTGGTCATGACGTTGATAAAGAAATCATTAAAAAAAGATACTCAAGAACTTTAACTAATTTGTTTCCGGCAATTGAAATTTGTGACAAAGTTTATTTGTTCGATAATTCGGGAGAGAAACTAACTTTAATCGCCGAAATCTATAATGCAAAATCACTGATATTGCATGTTAATGAAGAAGATTTTCCAAATTGGTTTAAAGAATATGTATTAAACTACTTTGTTTAGCAATCTCAATTGTACCTTTACCTATAAAAATTGCAAATTTTTTCTGAATTAAATGAACTTTACTTACCCTAAAAATGAACGCTTAAAGAGCAAAACGACAATTGGATTACTTTTCTCCGAAGGAAAATCGGTTTCTAAATATCCACTGCGTTTGGTTTACCGTCAGGCGGAAGCTGATTCAGAAGAAAAAATCAAAATTGGCGTTTCGGTTTCTAAGAAGTATTTTAAGAAAGCCGTAGATCGCAATTACTTCAAACGTGTTTTAAGAGAAACGTATCGATTAAACAAACATCTGCTTTGGGAAAACGTGCAACAGCCTTATTCACTGATGTTTTTTTATCAGACGAAAGACAAATTATCTTACGAAGAAATCAATACCAAAACGATTCAATTGTTTGAAAAATTTCTTTTGCAAATAAGCAAAACGACAGATCCTGAAAATAAAACAGAATTGCAAAATCCCTTGTAATCCACCATTTTCAAATACCAATAGAGATTCACCTGAACGAATCGCCTTAATTGGTGATTTATTCTTATTTTAGTACTTTATAATTAAGACAATTCACAAATATGACTTCTTATTTTAAAAAGAAATTTGTTATACCAGCCGTTGCCGCAGGATTTTTATTTATTGGAACCAGTTTCAAAGATGATTTCTTTGAAATAGCCAAACAAATAGAAATTTTCACCACTTTATTCAAAGCCGTAAACACCAATTATGTCGATGAAACCAATCCAGGTGATCTGATGGATAAAGGCATTAAAAGCATGCTGGGGAGTTTAGATCCTTATACAGTTTACTTTAATGAGCAGGATGTTGTAAATTTTAAAATCAACAATACCGGCGAATATACCGGAATTGGTGCTATGATTGCCCGTAAAAAAGATCGGTTGATTGTTCGTGAACCTTATAAAAATTATCCGGCAGATAAAGCGGGATTGAAAGCAGGCGATGAAATTATTCAAATTGGAGATGTTTTGATTGCTGATTTTAAGGATGATACTTCACAATTACTGAAAGGAGCAAAAAACACTAAAATCAAAATAAAATACCTGCGTCAGGGTAAAATCTATACAACAGATTTAGTTTTAGATGAAGTTGATATCAAATCAGTTCCTTTTTATGGAAAAATCGATGATAAAACAGGTTATATAGTCTTGGCACATTTTAGCAGAAAAGCAGCTTTTGAAGTAAAAGAAGCCCTTGAAAAACTCAAAACTGACGGAGCTACACAAATTGTTCTTGACTTAAGAGGAAATCCGGGTGGCCTCTTAAACGAAGCTATTGACATTTGCAATCTGTTTGTTCCAAAAAATGAAGTGATAGTAACTACAAAATCACGAATTGAAAAACACAACAACACTTATAAAACTACCAAAGAGCCTATAGATACTCAGATTCCGCTGGCTATTTTAGTAAACGGAAAAAGTGCTTCGGCATCCGAAATTGTTTCGGGAGCTTTGCAGGATTTAGACCGTGCTGTAGTTTTAGGAAGCCGCAGTTTTGGAAAAGGTCTGGTTCAGCGCACGGTTGAGTTAACCTACGGCACACAGCTGAAAGTAACGATTTCACGTTATTACACGCCTTCCGGACGTTGCATTCAGGCATTGGATTATGCGCATAAAGACAAAAATGGAGTAGCCCTAAAAACTGATTCTAAAAATTTTAATGCTTTTAAAACCCGAAAAGGAAGAACGGTTTATGATGGCGGAGGTGTTTTGCCGGATATTGAATTGGATGAAACCAAAATGAGTCCGATTACAAATGCTTTATTGAAAAATGACGGAATTTTTGATTATGCTACAACTTACTATTATAAAAACCCCAATTTAGGAGATAAGATTCCAACGATTACAGATGCGGATTATTTGGCTTTCAAGCAATATTTAAAAGCCAATAAATTCACATTTGATACTGAAACAGAGCTTGCGCTGAAAAACACTTTGGCAGCAGCCAAAAATGAACAAATAGACGAAGCGATTGTTATTGAATACAAGCAGTTGTTAAATGCACTTGAAAAGAGCGAAGTCACTTTATTGGACAAAAACCAAAAAGAAATTAGAAATCTGATTCTGGAAGAACTTATCAAGAGATATCAATATCAGGAAGGATTATATCAATATTATATTAGAAACAATTCAGAAATTAAAAAAGCGGTTACCGTCTTAAACAATCAGACTGAATATAAAACGATTCTAAAAATGTAAAAAATGAAACTTTGTAGCTCCCTATTTCTGTTGTTTATTTACAATTTTTCGGCGCAGCAAAAACCCATCGAAACCATTTATTTTGATTTTGACAAATACATACTTAGCAATCAGCAAACCAAAGTTATTACTGATTTTATAAAAAACATAGATACCACAAAAATAGAGTCTATACAAATTTACGGCTATTGTGATGATCGCGGAACCGATGAATACAACTACCGCTTATCAAAAGATCGTGTCAATACTGTCCGGGAAATATTAACTTCAAATGGATTTAACAAAAGCAGAATCATTATTCTTGAAGGAAAAGGACGTGTAATAATCAGAAATGATACTGTTGAAAATTTAAACGCAACACGATCTAAAAACCGCAGGGTCGATTTAATCGCTGTCAAAAAAAACACTTATGGAAAAGGAGTCCGCAATTCATTGCAAAGTGAATTAAACTTAGGCGATAAAATCTTCCTGGAAAATATATTGTTTGATCTTGGAAGTTCTAAACTAACAGCAGCTTCCAAAAAAGAATTGGATAAAATCGCGGCAATTCTGCAGAATAAAAAAACAATTCGATTTGAAATCAGAGGACATGTTTGCTGTACTCCAGAAGTTTACACAGACGGAATTGACAGAGAAACTAATGAAAGAAGACTTTCCTGGAATCGGGCTAAAACCGTTTTTTTTTATTTATCATCCAAAAAAATATCCAAAAGCCGTATGAGCTATCAGGGCTGCGGAAATAAATACCCGCTTAAAAAAGGAGAAGATTTAGACAGAAGGGTTGAGTTCTTTATAACTAAGATTTAGTTTAGCTGCATCTCAATATGAGGAATATCATCTTCCAGATACATTTCACTGATTTGTATAAATCCGTGGCTTTCGTAGAATTTCTTCAGATATAATTGTGCGCCAATTGTAATTTTATCTTTTCCAAAACTCGATTTAATTCCGGCAATAGCTTCACGCATTAAATCATGTCCCCATTTTCTGTCGCGGTAATCAGCATCAACCACAACTCTTCCAATTGAGGCATTATCAAAACTAATTCCTGCATCAAATAAACGTGCATAAGCAACAATCTTCGAATCATATACGCCAATTAGGTGCAAGGCTTTCCTGTCTTTGCCATCAATATCCAAATAAACGCAATTTTGCTCCACTACAAAGATTTCGCTTCTTAATTTCAACACATCATATAGCTCATTAACAGTTAAGGCCTCAAAAGGCTTTATTTTCCATTTTAATTCCATTGCTTATTTTTTTATTTGAAAGTGCAAAATTAAGTTTAAAAACAAAACTGAGCGAAAATTCTAAAGCAGTTTAAAAAACCGATTGTAAATTACAATCGGATCTTAAATTATTTAATTGCTAAAAATTATTTTCTAGTCATCCTAATTTCCAAGCTTTTATATTCTTTACCATTTTTTGTATCATACATTTCCATCTTGCGGGTATTGGCATCAACTATCGTATATACTTCCCTGTAAGGTGTTTTTTTTCCGTTTAGAGGGCTTACCATTTCACCTTTCAAATTCATGCTTTTGCTGGCTTCGTCGTATTTTCCAGTGGCAACCATCATACCTGTACCCATATTATCAATAAAAGTAGTGGTAAATTCTTTGCTTGCATTATTGTAGGCCAGTGTAGATTTTCCTTCAAATGGCTGCCCCATCATAGTTCCCTGATAACTTGCTTCCTGATAACGGCCTCCAAGAATCATCTTAATAGTTGCCGTAGAAGTTGCCTTTTCAGGTTTTCCACCTTCTTCTTGCCAAAAAGTCATATCACAGTTCCAGGTTCCGGTTTCATCAGCCAACATTTTATGCGCCAAACCAGGTGTAGCATAATCGATCCAAGCTTTCATTTGTGCAGCAGAATCTAAAGGTTTTTCAGCGATTGAATCTTCTGTTTTTACACTATCAGCGGGTTTCGTGGTTTCCATTTCTGTTTTTGCTTCCTTTTTACATGAAGAAAAAAACAAAACTAACATCAAGAATGTTACAAATAAATTTTTCATAATTGTTTGTTTTACTGTTTGTTACAAACAAAAGTATAAAATAAAATATTTATCTCTTATCAATTTTTACTGATTTTATAATCGCCTCTAAATCCAGCATTAAATCACGTTCCTGATTTGAAGGTGAATAACAGAATCCTTCAATGACCAGAATTCTATTATAATCTTCATCAACTATGGCATAATTGATAAAAGGACCTGTCATAAAATCGTTTTTTAATTCCCATGTTCCTTTTGTCTCAAAAGCTTTCCTGCCATTTAAATTGGTAATAGAGAAATAAGGTGCATAATCTTCACCGGTTATCATCTGTGTATTTTTCTCGCGTCCTTTGATGTAAAGACCAACCGAATCGCGCATTTTGACAATATTGCCAACAATATTAGAGTTTTTTGTCAGCCTGTTAGATGGAATCTGATAAATAAGCAGGCTTGTGTTGCCACTAATAATTTCTTTCTTTAGCCAAATAAAGTTTCTTTTGTGCAACATATATTCATATCCTGTTGGAATTTGCAGATTTATATGAAATTTGTTTTTGATAATAGCAGGATTCAAAAGTGATTTACTGTTATCCTGTTGCAATTTCTTAATCTCTGTTTCACGAATTGTCTTAATGATTTCAGGCGAATTCATTTCAATGTTGCAAATTATATCCTGAATAGATGTACCATATATTCGAAAAGTATTGTGCGGCAAAGTTTTAAAATTCGTTTTAACCTCAAATTTGTCTGCAGATGATTTTTTGACCACAATAATACTCCTGCTATCAGTTACAAAACCTTCAAGCAGTTTAGCGGGATATTGATTAATTGTAAACAGGGGTTCTTCTTTTGTAAGGCCTAAAACGGGTGAAGCAAATTTATTTCGTATGCTGTCACCTACTTCACCATACCACAACTGGTCATCTATGATAATAGAAATTGTATTGGTTTTACCTGGTTTTGGCTGTATCTTATTTTCATTTTTTTGAAAACACGAAACCAGTAAAACTGAAAGTAGCAGAAACAAAAAATGGGTTTTATTCATTTTTATAATTTATATGAAATAAAACCCAAATTTAGGTAAGATATTTTATTATCCGTTTATTTTAAGCTTCATTCCTGGTTTTATATCCTCGTCTTTAATTCCGTTCCATTTCTTAATATCTGAAATGGTCACACCAGGATATTTTTTTGAAATACTATATAATGAATCTCCTTTTTTAACATAATAGTCTTCTCCAATAGTTTTTGCAGAAGTTGCTTTTTTCTTAAATGCATCAATTGAATTAGCTGCAACAGCTGTTTTTTCAACAATAGTAATATTCTCTTTCTTAGAAACAATTAAGGTCTTGCCTAATGCGAGATTATTTGAAGTTATGCTATTCCATTCTTTTAGATCTTCTAATGTTATACCGAATTTTTTAGCAATACTTCCCAGATTATCTCCGCTTTTCACTATGTATTCTACTTCAATTTCATTTTTATCCTCTATTTCCGCAGAAGCTATTTCAGTTTCTGTCGCTTTTTTATGAAGTTCAGGAGTGATTTTTTGTTCTTTAGGATTTTTCACAATCTCATTTGAGTTGATCTTTAAAATTCTTCCTGAAACTAAAGAATTGCTTTTAAGATTATTCCATTTTTTCAGATCTAAAACAGAGACATTGTATTTTTCTGCAATGATTGATAAGTTATCTCCTTTTTGTATTTTGTATAACTCTGAGTCTTTGGCAAGATCAACTTTTGGTTTATACAATTTAGTCTTTGGGGCTAATCTGGAAGCTAATTGTGTAGGGAATTTTTCAATACCTTTTTCATGTCTCAGATAGGCATAAATTTTATCTTCATTTGAAGTGAAAGTTGCAATTTTATCTTTTGGCAATCGCAAAAAATGTTGTTCATTCTGATAGTAGGGAACAACTTTTAGTTTATAAGAAGGGTTTAAAAGTTCTAATTGAGATTGAGGCATGTCTAACAGATCTGCAATTTGTTTAAATGACATGTGATTTTTAATCCTGATGGTATCTGTTTCAAAGTTTTTCAAAACAGCTCTTTCGGGATTGATACCGTGTTCTTTATGAAATTCGAAAAGATACATTGTTGCTAAAAAAGCAGGAACATAGCCTTGTGTTTCTTTAGGAAGATAGTTTCTAATGTCCCAGTATTTGGTTTTTCCGCCAGAACGACGAATTGCTTTGGTAACATTTCCGGGACCTGAATTATATGAAGCCAATACCAGTTCCCAATCGCCAAAAACATTATACATTTTAGTCATGTATTCTGATGCTGCTGCAGTTGCCTTAAGCGGATCACTACGCTCATCAATATAGGAATCAATTTTAAGATCATATTGTTTTCCTGTACCATACATGAACTGCCAAAGTCCTGTAGCGCCCATTTTAGAAACTGCTTTAGGATTTAAAGCAGATTCTACAACGGCTAAATATTTAATTTCTAAAGGAACATTTTGTTTGGCAAAAGCATCCTCAAAAATCGGGAAATAATATTCTGACAAAGCCATTAATCGAGAGAACGATTTTCTACGATTCTTAAGAAATGACTTTATTATATTTTCTAATCCCTGATTGTATTCTATTTCAAAAGGCGATTTCTCATTCATTACCTGAAGACGCTGCTTTAACAACTCTGTTGGCAGTTCCTGATCTACTGTAACGTCTTTATTAATGGTTTGAATATCTTTTGTTAAATCATCATATATATCCAAACTTGTTAACTCACTCAGCCAAAGGCTATCGACACGAATGGCTAAATCATTTTTTACAAACGTTTTTTTTATTGAATCTAAGTACGAAATCTTTACTTCTGGTTTAATTTCGATATCTGCTTTGGCTCTATCTTGAGCAAAAACAGTTATTGAAAAGAAGACTGAGACGACTAAGGAAATTTTTCTTATAATCATATAACATTTTTTTAAAATTCTATAATCCAAATAATTACAGAAGTGGTATTTTTACAAATTTAAGCAGAATAAGCGTAAAAAGTGTAAAAAAAAATGTTAATTGTTATATTTTAGTCTAAAATAGCAGCAATACCAGGTAAAACTCTTCCTTCTAACATCTCAAGCATTGCACCTCCACCGGTAGATACATAACTCATTTTATCTTCAAAACCAAATTGTTTTACAGCGGCTACAGAATCACCTCCACCAACTAATGAGAATGCACCATTTGCAGTAGCTTCAGCAATATAATCGCCTAATGCAATAGTTCCTTTAGAGAAGGTTTCCATTTCAAAAACGCCCAAAGGACCGTTCCATAAAATCGTTTTAGATTCTAAAATTACTTTTTTGAAGTTTTCCAAAGATTTAGGTCCTGCATCCAGACCTTGCCATCCATCAGGAATTGCCGTTACATCTACAACTTTAGTATTTGCGGTATTAGAAAAGTCATCAGCAGCAACTACATCAACCGGAATGTGAATCTGCACACCTTTTTCTTTAGCAAGTCTTAAAATTTCAAGAGCTAATTCCTGTTTGTCATCTTCGCAGATAGATTCTCCAATTTTTCCACCCTGAGCTTTCACGAAAGTAAAAGTCATTCCACCACCAATAATCATGTGGTCCACTTTATCAAGGATATTTTCGATTACCGTGATTTTAGAAGAAACTTTAGAACCTCCTAAAATAGCCACAACCGGTTTTTCGCTATTTTTAAGTACTTTATTCAAGCTTTCAATTTCTTTTGCCAGTAAAGTTCCAAAACATTTTTCAGTTGGAAAAAATTGAGCAATAATAGTTGTTGAAGCGTGTGCTCTGTGAGCTGTTCCAAAAGCATCGTTTACATAAATATCTCCAAGTGAAGCTAGTTCTTTTGCAAAAGCAACGTCTCCAGCTTCTTCTTCAGCATGAAAACGTAAATTTTCTAATAATAAAACTTCTCCTGCCTTAAGATTGTCAGCAGCTGTCTTAGCAGGTTCACCTACACAATTTTCAGCGAACTGAACTTCAACACCTAAAATTTCAGAAGCTGTTTTTAAAATATGCTTTAATGAATATTTTTCTTCAGCACCTTTTGGTCTTCCTAAGTGAGACATCAAAATTACGCTTCCTCCCTGTGCTAAAATAGCATCAATAGTTGGTTTTGCAGCTTCAATACGTGTAGCATCTGTTACATTGAAGTTTTCATCCAAAGGCACATTAAAATCAACACGGATAATTGCTTTTTTATTTTTAAAATCGAAATCGTTTAGAGTTTTCATTTGATAATTATTTTATGGTTTTTTTGAAAGAAAAACAAATATAGAACTTTTCAGGTTCTTATAAATTCGGATAAACCAAAAAATCAATAATTTAAAGAACGAAATCGTTATAATTTCACAAATAAATTTCATTATTAAATATTAAACACAAATTTTGGATGATGAAAAACAGATATAGTATCGAAAAAGCCTTCTTAATAAATATTAAGGCAAGGGAAAACAAATAGGGGTAATAATTGATAGGAAGATTTAGATTGTCCAATTTATAAAAATTCTTTCAAATTGTTTGAACAACATACATTGGAAGTAATTCCAATAAAAAATGAGTGCTGATTATAATTTATAATCAGTACTCATTTAATAACATTATATCAATTGTAAAAAAAAGAAACTAATGATTCCTTTTAAATCTTAAAACAATTTATTAATCATGAACAGGGCTATCTGTACAAGGACAGCTGCTTAATGCCTGAAGGAAATCGAAACCGAGAGTTACGACGTGCGTTCCTGAATTGTAATATCCTAAATCGTTAAACATAACCTGGTAAGAGTACCCAAAATAGAATTTAGATTTCATGAAACCTGCCATAGGACCGACGGATAAAGGTTTTGCAAACTGATCATTCAGCATACGATAGGAAACCCCAATCCAATAATATTCTTCGTAACGATTATAGCGTCTGTATTTGAAATTGAAATCGGTAGCTGAACGCTTATCACTGGCAAAATATTGATAAAATACCGAAGGTTCATATTCAATTCGGCTATTTTCTGCGTCTCTAAATGTAAAACCAGTATATACCTGATAGTTAGATAGCAAATCTGGTTCAAGACCCCTAAATTTATCTGTATTTTTCTTTAAAACGTTGTTAGCATTAAAACTCAAATAGAAGTTTTTATTACGGTACAAAGCACTAATGTCGAAGTTATTATTTGCTGTATAACGGTTATTGGTTATCGAAGGATCTAAAACAGGATGTTCAATATCAGTAGCAAATTCATCAGTATCAATTCTAAAATTATTATAGTTATAAGAAATACCAAAAGATAAATATTGCTTGGAATAATAATCTAAGATGATGTGGTGTGCAAACGATACTTTGGCACCTGTTTGTCTGGTGTACCCATTTTTATCATTATAAACTGAAATACCAACCCCGGAACGATCCAGAAGCCTAAAATCAACATACGCAGACTGGTTGTCGGGAGCGTCTTTAATTCCGACCCACTGGGTCAATCCGTTTATCCTGATTCTGACATTGTCCCCGATACCAGCATAGGCTGGTGAAAGTACAAAAGGGTTGTCTGCTAAATACTGCGTAAACACTGGTAGGTTTAACTCTTGGCTGTAACCTGATGTTACAGCCATGAGTACTAAGGATACTATTAATTTTTTCATTGTAATAATTTTTTTAGATAACATCGTAGGGGCTATTATTTTGTTATCTGTATAAAGTGAAATGTCCAACAAACTCTCTATCATCTTTCTTGTCATTTAGTTTAAGAACATACCAGTAATCACCTGTTGGTAACTCCTCGCCATTGTATTTACCATCCCATTTTTGACCATAGTGATATTTTGCAATCATACGACCGTATCTGTCGAAGATAGAGAACTCAAGGTTGTTGTAAATATTAGTACAACCAGGACCCCAATCGTCATAAAGACCGTCTCCGTTTGGAGTAAAGTAATTCGGGATACAAACATCTACATAAATACCCGGAACAATAAGCTCAAAGGTACAGCCATTTTGATCTCTAACTATAACCGGATAGTCACCAGATTTATAGATTGTGTATTTGTTAGAAGATGTAAACGGTTCTCCATTGAAACTATATTCATAAGCTGGTGCTCCACCTGTAGCAGTAACCGATATAATGTTCATCTCTTGTTGTCCTGTTGCTTTGATAGCATTTAAGGCAACATAAGGCTTGATGTTAAATGTAACATCTGCAGAACATCCATTTGTATGTCTTACTGTAATAGTGTGATCACCCGCAGGTACATTTACAAAGATATTATCTGGTTGGATTGTATCTCCATCAAGAGAATAATCCAATTGAGTTTCATCTTCATAACCTGAATTAACTGTAACAAAATTAGCCTGAGTATTGTTTACGCAATCGTAATTTGTTTCTACTGTTGGGTTAAGAACCACAGAATCCGGCATAATTACTTCAAGTTCGTATGTACAGCTTCCTGCATCTTTGATGTAAACAACATGTCTACCTCCAGAAAGATTATCAAAAGTATGCTGATTCCCTGTAACAGGAACGTAAGTGCCGTTTATATTGTCAATAGCAGTTGTGTAAGGTGCTACACCGCCATGAATGTCAATTACGAACGAACCATTATTATCATCTTTACATTCCTCTGGAATAATTGAATCCGGAGTAAGAATAGCGAATAAAAGTGGCGGTTGCTCAATTGTAAAATCTTCTTTAACATAACATCCGTTTTCATCCTGAACAATAACCGTGTAATCACCTGGCTCAAGTTTTTCGAAAACATTTTTAACGTCAAATTGATTCAAATCTGGAGATATAGCATACTTAATAATTCCTGTACCACCTGTTGTAATTATTTCAATTCTACCATTCTTTTCACCAAAACAAGAAACGTTGGATGGATAAAATTGTGGATTTAATGCATTAGTAGGTTCATTAATTACTACAGTTTGCGGTAAAGTTTCACAATCTTCACTCGTAACTACAACTTGGTAAGTTCCCGCAACAAGATTTTCAAATCTTCCTTCAGTTTGTGGTCCCTGAACAATTCCTGATGCATTTCGCAATGTGTAAATATAATTTCCTAATCCACCAGTAGCTTCTGCGAATATAACTCCTGTAGCTTCGCCAGTACATTTTACCACTGCATTGTCTATATCTACTTTCATTTCTAAAGGAAGTAACGGATCGATGTTAACTTCATTTGAGATGAAAGAAACACAACCGTTAGCGTCTCTTACATAATACTGATACGTCCCTACCGGTACAGCAAAAGTAACTGCAGCATTGAATATCCCACCTATTGTGG